>JAPSJT010000283.1 GCA_031178045.1 Agromyces sp. | reverse complement strand
TTGAGCTGGGCAACAGTGAGGCCGCGGTATTCGGTCAGCAGAACGGCGGTCGAGCTCTCGAACAGGTTCGTGAGTTCGGCAACCGAGGCTTCCTTGTTCGCCATGGCCACTCCTTGTGTCTTCAACGCGCATCGCGGAGGCGATGCACGGCCTCGGAGCGCTGGCGAACTCGGGAGTCGGGCAAAAGAAAAGAGCTCCGGCGCAGTTGCGCGGAGCTCGGCCCGTTTCGGGAAGTCTTCGTCACACCTGCGCGGGCACTTGCTTTCGCAAGACTTCGGTCATGTCACCTCTCGGTGCGCACGACAACCAGCGGTCTTCGGCTCCGTCAAGGCTAACGGATGCCGCGGCATCCGCCAAATCGCTCCCCCTCGCCGGCGTCGGAGGGCGGCGGGAGACTGAGGCCATGGAGATCACACACCTGAACCCCGACTCGCTCTTCTCGAATCCCGCCTTCAGCCAGGGCGTGCTCGTGCGCGGCGGGCACGACACCCTCTACGTGGGCGGGCAGAACGGCACGGATGCCTCGGGCGCCATCGTCGAGGGCGGCATCGGCCCGCAGACCGAGCAGGCACTGCGCAACGTGCTCGCGGTGCTCGCCGAGGCGGGTGCCGACCAGACGAACGTCGTACGCCTCGCGGTCTACCTCGTCGACGGCCAGTCGTTCGACGAGGGCTTCGCCGCCTCGCAGCGCGTCTGGGGCCGCCACGCGACCGCCATCACGGGTTTCAAGGTCGCGGCGCTCGCCCGGCCCGACGCGCTCGTCGAGATCGAGGCGGTCGCGGTACTCGAGTGAGACGCCATTCGCGGCACCTGGTCAGGGGTAGTTGACAGAAGTCCACTATCGTTCGTATAGTTGACAACCGTCAACCAATACGGGAGTTCAATGGCCAACGCTCCGCGCACTCGCGCTCCACAGTCGACGGATGCCGCATCCGCCCCCCTCTCCGACAGCGGCATGACCCACCGCGCGGTACTCACCGCGCTCTCGGGCCTGCTGCTCGGCATGTTCGTGTCGATGCTCGCCTCGACGGTCGTCGGCAGCTCGCTGCCCGTCATCATCTCGGACCTCGGCGGCGACCAGTCCGCGTTCACCTGGGTGGTCACGGCGACCCTGCTCGCCACGACGGTCTCGACCCCGATCTGGGGCAAACTCGCCGACCTCTTCAACCGCAAGCTGCTGCTCCAGCTCGCGCTCGTCATCTTCGTCGTCGCCTCGGCGGTGGCGGGCTTCTCGCAGGACGCCGGCACACTCATCACGATGCGCGTCTTCCAGGGCCTCGGCGCCGGCGGCCTCGCCGCGCTCAGCCAGATCGTCATGGCCGACATCATCAGCCCGCGCGAGCGCGGCAGGTACGCGGGCCTCTTCGGCGCCGTCATGGCCGTCGCGACCGTCGGCGGCCCGCTGCTCGGCGGCGTCATCACCGACGGCCTCGGGTGGCGCTGGAACTTCTTCGTCGCGCTGCCCATCGCGATCATCGCGCTCGTGCTGCTCCAGCGCACGCTCCACCTTCCGACGCACCCGAAGACGAAGGTCTCGATCGACTACTTCGGCATCGTGCTCATCTCGGCGGGCGTCTCGCTCCTCCTGCTCTGGGTGACGTTCGCGGGCAACGACTTCGAGTGGACCTCGTGGCCGAGCCTCGCCATGGTCGGCGCCGCGGTGCTGCTCCTCATCGTGGCGGTGGTCGTCGAGCTCAAGGTCGAGGAACCGGTCATCCCGCTCACCCTGTTCAGGAACCGCACGTTCACCCTGTCGGTGATCGCCTCGATCTCGGTCGGCGTCGCGATGTTCGGCACCTCCGTCTTCCTCAGCCAGTACATGCAGCTCGCCCGTGGCGCGACCCCGACGGAGTCGGGTCTGCTCACCATCCCGATGATGGCGGGCGTGCTCGTCGCGTCGACCGTGATCGGCGCCCTCGTGAGCCGCCACGGCCGGTGGAAGGCATTCATGATCTGGGGCAGCGTGCTCACGATCGCGGGCGTCGCGCTGCTGTCGCAGCTCCACTACGACACGAACTTCTGGTACGTGGGCATCTCGATGTTCGTGCTCGGCGCGGGCGTCGGCATGACGATGCAGAACCTCGTGCTCGTCGTGCAGAACACGACCGAGGTGCGCAACCTCGGCGTCGCGACGAGTGCCGTCACGTTCTTCCGCAGCCTCGGCGGCACGATCGGCGTCTCGGTGATGGGATCGGTCCTCGGCACCGTCGTCGCCGATCACCTCGAGACGGGCATCGCCGGGCTCGAGCCCGAGCAGCAGCTCGAGGCCGCGAAGGCGCTCGGCAGCGGAGCCATCCCGCAGATCAGCCAGCTCCCCGACTTCCTCCGGGTCGTCGTCGAGTCCGCCTACGGCATGGGCGTGGGCAGCGTCTTCCTCGCCGCGCTCCC
>JAPSJT010000092.1 GCA_031178045.1 Agromyces sp. | reverse complement strand
TCACGAGTCGGGCGGAGCCGATCGACGTCGCGGTCGTCGCCGCGGCGGCGTCCTCGCCGAGCGCGAGGAGCGGCCCCGGGCAGACCCGCTGCTGTCGACTCTCGGCGGGTTGCACGAGCACCGACGCGGGTTCGGCGCGGTGCTCGGGCCACGGTACGAAGGCAGCGGCGACGAGCGTCCCGGCCGCCAGTGCCGCAGCGGCCACGAATCCGGCCCCGCGCGCACCGAGCCGGAGCATCCTGCGCCGATCAACGGCCATCGTCGTTCCCTCCCCTGGCCGAGGTCGCGCTCGGCGCTTCGGCTCCGCCCGGCCCGTCGACGTCGTCTGCGATCTCAGCTCCGGCGCCTCCCTCGGGCTCGCCTTCGGTCACCGGCTCGGGATCGGGTTCGGGCTGCGATGGAGCCTCGGTCGCCGCTGCGCCGTCGACCCCTGCGTCGGCGTGTGCCGCGTCCGCTTCGGCTTCCGCGGCTGCGTCGGCCTCCGGCTCCGCTTCGGTCTCCGGGCCGGTGCTGGCGCCGGTTCCCGCATCGACCGCGGTCTGCGCCCCGGCCGCGCCCGTCGACGACCGCGCTCCGGGCTTCCGCGGCCGACGCGCCGGCCGTGCGGGCCGCGTCGGACGTGCCGGTCGGCGGTCGATCTCGCGACCGGCTCCGGTCGGAATCGAGAGCAGCAGCGTCGATCCGATCACGAGCAGCTGCACGGCCGTGATGACGCCCGCGAGCCAGCCGCCCGCGCCCGCCGGAATCGCCGCCGCCGGAGCATCCGGCTCGGCACCGGCGAAGCGCCACAGGCTTCCGAAGTCGGTCTCGCCCACGGAGACGAGTGCCGCATTGCCGTCGAGCGCCGTCCGCGCGCGCTCCTCCGTCTGCGTGGCCTCCCGACCGTCGGCCGGTGCGGGTGCGAGCAGCACGAAGGCGACACCGAACTCGCGCACCGCCGCCTCGGGGTCGAAGCCGCTGCGAGAGGCGAGGTTGCCCGCAACCGTCGCGAGCTCCTCATCGTCGTCGGTGAGGCTCGTGCGCGTCTGGTCGAGCGTCGACTGGTCGTCGAGGGTCAGGCCGGTTCCACGTTCGAGCGTCGCGCGCAGGCCGCCGTCGGACTCGGGCTCCATACGCAACGTGGTCACCCGCGGGTCGCTCGGGGCCTGGGCGACGACGTAGGCCGGAAGGCTCCGCTCGGCAGCCGCCGCGAGCGGCACCTGGTCGGTCGCGATGCGCACGGCCGCGGGGACGACGGCGGCGATCGAGACGGCGGCGAGCGCGAACGCCAGGATGGCGCTCCGCTTGCGGAGCGCGGCGAGCGCGATGACCGCCGCGAGAATCAGGCCGAGCCACATGAGGCTCAGTCCCGCGCCCGCCCAGACCTGCACCGCATCGGGGCCGACGGCCGCGACCGAGACGTGCGTCGCCGCCGCGGCGGTGGTGAATCCGAGCGCCGCCGCACCGAGCGCGAGCACGGCCCGGACGACGCGGGGCGCGAGCATCGACGCGAGCGCCGCGATCACGAGCGGTGCCGCGAGCACCGTCGGGATGAGACGCGGATCGAGTTCCATGCCCGCCGGCAGGATCTCGCTCCAGCCCGCCCAACCGCCGCTCGGCAGCCCGAGTGCCAGGTGCCCGACGCTCGGGCTCGTTCCGCCGAGCGGGACGCCCGGATCGGCGAGGAGCGCGAGCGGCGTCCCTCGCACGACCTGCTCGACGATGAGCGGCAGCGCGAGCGCGAGTGCCGGGATCGGGAGACCGGCGAGTCGCACGGCCGCACGGCCGCTCACGGTGAGCGCGACGATCCACGCGATGACGAGCGCCGGGCCGAGGCTCGGCGCGGCGGCGACGACGGCGGCGAAGAGCAGTGACGCCGTCGCCGCGGCCGCCCACGACGAGGCCGCGCCGAAGACCGCGAAGGCGAGCCAACCGAGCAGCACGTGCGCGATCACGGCGCCCGGCCGCCCTTCCGAGAGCGCGGCGAGGAACGGCGGCGCGACGGCGTACGCGATCGCGGCGGCCGCTCGGATCCCACCGCGCTCGGTGAGTCGGGATGCCGCGAACCATGCGCCGATCGCCGCAGCGGGCATCGCGACCAGCCAGGCGAGCAGCACCGCGTAGGACGGCGCCCAGAAGGTGAGCGACCCGAGCACCGCGAGGATTCCGTTGAACGGATCGGCCGCGCCGACGAATCCCGTGCCGACGTCCCGCCATCCGGTGGCCGCGTTCCGCCAGAGCTCGCCCACCCCCGACAGCGGCAGGAGACCGCCGCCGCCGACCCCGCCGGCGGTGACGAGCCAGGAGAAGAGCCCCACGGATGCCGCGGCCGAGCCGAGCAGCACCCACCCGCCGCCCGTGCCGATGAACTGCAGCTCGTGCGTGCGGCCCCGGGCGCGGGTTCGGCGGGCCTCCGCCTCGGCCTGCCGTCGGCGGCCGAGCTCGTCGGGCTGGATGCGCAGCGGGGCGATCGCCGACCACCCGACCGTGCGCGCCGATTTCAGGACGCGTCGCGCGCGCGCGATCCGCGTGGCCGAGAACAGCGTCGCGAACGCCGCGGCGAACTCGCCGCCGACGGCGCCCGGTCGCTTGACGAGCAGGTGCCGGATCGAGCGCAGGACCGCGAGTGGAAGGAGGGAGAGCCAGTGCAGCGGCACCAGCACCGCCGGTGCGTAGACGAGGCGGCGATGCAGCGCGGCGGCGCGAGCGGCTCGGTCGCGCCGGCGACGCGCACGACTGCGGGAGCCGCCGGCGGGGCCCGCCACGCCGTCTCGCGCGAAGCGGACGTGCGCGGCCGGCGCGACCGTGACGCGGTGGCCCGCCAGCCGGGCGCGCACACCGAGATCGAGTCCGTCGTCGACCGTGGGGAGGCCCGGATCGAACCCGTCGAGGTCGCGCCACACGGTGTGCCGCACGAGGATCGCCGCGGGGTCCACGCCGAGCACGTCGCTGAGCCCGTCGTGCTGTCCCTGATCGAGTTCATCGGTGACGATCGGCAGGCTCCGGCCGGTCCTCGTCATCGACCGCCCGAGGCCTTCGATCCGCGAGGGTCCGTCCCACGCGAGGAGCTTCGGCGCGGTGACGGCGACCGACCTGGCGGTCTCGAGCGTCGCGACGAGTGCCTGGAGGGCGCGCGGCTCGGGCGCCGAGTCCTCCGCGAGGAGCCACAGCGCGTCGGCGTCGGAGGCGGGAGCGTCGAGCAGTCGCTCGCCCGCCCTGATCGCCTCGCCGAATGACAGCGGCTCCGAGAGCTCGACGATGTGGGTGGCGCCCGCGGCCGCGACCTGCTCGCGCGCCTCGTCGTCGGCCTGGGTGAGGACCACGACGAGGGCGTCGGGCATGCGCTCCTGAGTCCGCAGCGCGTCGAGCGTGTGCTGCAGATGGTCGCCGCCGTGGCGCACGACGAGGATGGCGGTGACTCTGGGGAACATCGGAGTCAGCCTATGCGCCGGTCATCGCGGCATCCCGCAACAACACCGGGCGCGCCGGGAAACGCGACGACGACCGAACGAGGAACGCGGTCGCGGTTCGACACGACGCATGGCCGAACCGAACGGGATCAGACGGCGCGCTTGCGGAGCTTGCGGCGCTCACGCTCGGAGAGCCCGCCCCAGATACCGAACCGCTCGTCGTTCGCGAGCGCGTACTCGAGGCACTCGCCGCGAACTTCGCAACTGATGCAGATCTTCTTCGCGTCGCGAGTCGACCCGCCCTTCTCAGGGAAGAACGCCTCGGGATCGGTCTGCGCACACAACGCGTCGCTCTGCCATGCCAGCGGATTGTCATCGCCTGCGCCCGGACGAACCCCGGGCACGCCCAGCCTGACCGGATCGATGAACCAATCGTCAGGTACTCCAGAACGATACTCAGGATTGCCCATATCGTCTCCCACCCAGTTGTACCGACCACCCGAAGGGTGTGTCACGACCAATTACACCGGTGTAATTCGTGAGAGTCAAGTCGCAGATCGTAAACCCTCAAGCGCCCGTCGAGGCTTCAACCCGCCCGCGACACGCCGACGCCGTTCCCGAGACGTGATCTCGAGCCGCACGTCCCCCGAGCGAGGGACACCGGGATCACGCTTCGGATGCCGCGCGGCGTGCCTCCCAGGCGCTCGCGACCATGTCGGCGAGCGAGTGGCGCATCCGCCAGTCGAGGTCGCGTGCGGCGAGTTCGCCCGACGCGACGATCCGGGCCGGGTCGCCGGGCCGGCGCGGCCCGACCTCGGGGGTGAAGTGGATGCCCGTGACGTCGGCCATCGCGCGCATGATCTCGCCGACGGAGACGCCGTCGCCGGATCCGAGGTTGTAGACGGGCTCGAGCGGTTCACCGGCGTCGAGCCGCCGGGCGGCCACGACGTGCGCGGCGGCGAGATCGGCGACGTGGAGGTAGTCGCGGACGCACGTGCCATCGGGAGTCGGATAGTCGTCGCCGTTGATCCGAGGCGTGCGTCCTTCGAGCAGCGCGTCGAACACGAGGGGGAAGAGGTTGTGGGGGCTCGGGTCGTACACCTCGGTCGTGCCCGAGCCGACGACGTTGAAGTAACGGAGGCTCGTGTGCCGGAGTCCGGTCGCCTTCGCCTGGTCGGCCAGCAGCCACTCGCCGATCAGCTTGGACTCGCCGTACGGCGACTCGGGATGCTGCTCGGTCTGCTCGGTGACGAGGTCGACGTCGGGCGTGCCGTAGACGGCGGCGCTCGAGGAGAAGACGATGCGCTCGACGCCCGTCGCCTCCATCGCCGCGAGGAGGGTGACCGTGCCCGTGACGTTCTGCTGGTAGGTGTGCAGCGGGCGGGTGACCGAGACACCCGCGTACTTGAAGCCCGCGAGGTGCACGACACCGCTCACCTCGTAGCGCTTCATCGTCTCCTCGAGCTGGGCTCCGTCGAGGATCGTGCCGCGCACGAACGGGGTACCGGCCGGAACGAAGCTGTGCCTGCCCGAGGAGAGGTCATCGACCACGACCGTGTCGATACCCTGCTCCGCGAACGCCCGCACGACGTGCGAGCCGATGTAGCCCGCGCCTCCGGTGACCAGCCAGCTCATGTTCCCGCCTCCCGCCGCGGCCCGTCCGCGCGCTCACCCGATCGTAACGGGCGGGCGGCGGCGGGCGACGGTCGGTGACGGGCGCTCAGACGAGTCGCGTCGGCAGGTTCTCGGCGTGACGGTTGCGGTCGCGGATCTCAGGACGGCCGTACCCGTCGCCCTCGAGGCGCAGCACGGTGGCGAGCACCCCCCAGACGGCGAGGCCCGCGATGATGAGGAAGACGATCGTGGTCATGGCAGTAAATGTACGACTTGCGACATCCTGCCGACAGTGGCAGAGTAGCCATCAAACGACCGATTCCTGCCATTCGGAGGCCCCAGTGCTTCAGACCATCGCCTGCATCGCCCTCCCCCAGATGGCGCCCTTCGAATTCGGCGTGATCTGCGAGGTCTTCGGCATCGACCGCAGCGAACAGGGCGGTCCGACCTTCGACTTCCACGTGGTCGCCGCCGAGCCCGGTCCCATCCCGACGAAGCTCGGCTTCGACGTGGTCGTGCACGAGGGACTCGACATCGCCTATTCCGCGGATCTCGTCGCGGTCCCGGCCTCGCTCATCGGCACCGACGCCGACGAGCGGGTGCTCGAGGTCATCCGCCACGCGGTGGATCGCGGAGCCTGGGTGCTCTCGGTCTGCTCGGGCGCCTTCACGCTGGGTCAGGCCGGCGTACTCGCGGGGCGCCGCGCGACGACGCATTGGATGTACACCGACCGCATGGCCGAGATGTTCCCCGACACCGAGGTCGACCCCGATGTGCTGTTCGTGCAGGACGGGAAGGTCGTGACCGGCGCCGGCACGGCCGCCGGCATCGACGCGGCCCTGCACATCGTCCGAACCGAGCTCGGTGCGAGTGCGGCCAACATCGTGGCGCGCCGCATGGTCGTGCCGCCTCAGCGCGACGGCGGCCAGTCGCAGTTCATCCAGACCCCCGTGCCCGAATGCCACACCGACTCGTTCGCGAAGGTCACCGAGTGGATGCTCGAGCACCTCGACCACGACCTCACGGTCGACCTGCTGGCCCGCAAGGCGCTCATGTCACCGCGCACCTTCGCCAGGCGCTTCCGCGCCGAGACCGGCACGACGCCGAACGCGTGGCTCAATCGCCAGCGCCTGCTGCGCGCGCAGCAGTTGCTCGAGGAGACCTCGCTCACGCTCGAGGAGATCGCCCGAGAGACCGGGTTCGGCGCGGCCGCCGTCATGCGGCATCACTTCCTGAAGGTGCTGCAGACCACGCCGACCGCCTATCGACGGCTCTTCGGCGTGCGGCAGGAGCCGGAGCGGGTCGCCGTCGCGAGCTGAGCGAGCTCAGGCGGCGCCGGCACCGGTCGTCGCGATCCACGCGACGCCGTCGCCGACGACCTCGATGCCGCCCTCGTCGGGGGTCGCGTACACCGCCTCGCCGCGCTCGACGGATGCCGTGCCGAGCGCGCCCCGGAGCACGAGCCCACCGCCCTCGGCGAGCACGATCGCCGGCCCGTCGATCGGCACGCGAGCGGCCTCATCGGAGGCGACGACCCGGTAGAGCACGAAGTCGGGCACATCCGGACGGAACGCCTCGACACCGGGAGAAACGTGCTCGGGCTCGAGCCGCGGCGGGGCGATGGGCGTGAAATCCAGCACCTCGAGGAGCTCGCTCACGTCGATGTGCTTCGGCGTGAGTCCGCCGCGAAGCACGTTGTCGCTCGCGGCCATGAGCTCGATGCCGAGGCCCGACAGGTAGGCGTGGATGTTACCCGCGGCGAGGTAGAGCGCCTCGCCGCGACGCAGCCGCACCCGGTTCAGGAGCAGCGAGATGACGATGCCCGGGTCGCCCGGGTAGGCCTCGGCGAGCGAGCCGACCGTCTCGAACGACAGCGCGTAGGGCGACTGAGCGGCCTGCTCCGAGGCCGCGAGCGCCGTCACCCGCTCGGTGACCCAGGCCGCCTCGCCGGTGTCCCCTCCACGTCCGTCGCGCAGGAGCCACTCGACGGTCTCGCGGAGACGGTCGCCGCCGCCGAGGTGGCTCGCGAGCAGGTCGATCGCGCCGGGAGCGTCGGCGCCGGACGCGGCATCCGCTGCCCGGAGCACCTCGACGATGCCACGCACCTCGTCGAGCGGCCGGAATCCGGAGAGGGCGTCGAACGTCTCGCTGAGGGCCACGATGAGCTCGGGCTTGTGGTACTCGTCGCGATAGTTGCGGTCGTAGGCGGTGATCGGGACGCCGTCCTCCTCTTCGCGGGCGAAACCGGCGCGCGCCTGCTCCGGCGTCGGATGCGCCTGGAGCGAGAGCGGCCCGGCCGCGGCCAGGAGCTTCAGGAGGAAGGGCAGCCGAGCGCCCTGGGCGGCGAGCGCGGGGCCGAGGGCGCGCTCGGGCTCGGCGGCGATCCACCCGGCGAGGTCGTCGTGACCGACGGTCGCGGCATCCGCCATCTTCGCCGGAGAACCGGCGTGCGCGCCCAGCCAGAGCTCCGCCTCGGGCGCACCCGACGGGGTCACGCCCCGGAACTCCGCGATCGCAGTGGTGGAGCCCCAGGCGTAGTCGCGCGGGGTGTTGCCGATGGCCACAAACATCCTCGATGGTCCCTTCCCAGACTTTGGATCAAAACTACCAACGGCTTCATCGGCCCTCGGGCCCGCCCTAGGCTCGGCGCATCCGACGATGTATTGGAGCAGTCATGACCTTCGAGCCGCTCGCGAGCGACTTCTACTCGTACGAGTCCCTCCTCAGCGACCCCGAGCGCGAAGCCATCGCGAAGCTGCGCGAGTGGGCCGAGTCCGAGGTGACGCCGATCATCGGGGAGTACTGGGAGCGCGCGGAGTTCCCGATGCAGATCGTGAAGCCGCTCGCCGAGCTCGGCGCGTACTCCTTCGCCTGGGAGGAGACGGCGCCCTTCGAGAACTCGGCCGTCTTCCGTGGCTTCGTCGCGATGGAACTCGCCCGCGTCGACCCGTCGGTCGCGACGTTCGTCGGCGT
Organism: Agromyces sp.; assembly: GCA_031178045.1. Lineage (GTDB taxonomy): Bacteria > Actinomycetota > Actinomycetes > Actinomycetales > Microbacteriaceae > Agromyces. Next base: position 2,357 of record JAPSJT010000092.1, on the reverse strand, counting down.
GCAGAACGGCCTCGTGAACGGCGCGCTCTCGCTGTGCGGGTCGAAGGAGCAGCGCGAGGAGTGGATCCCGAGGCTCGCGAGCGGCGAGCTCGTCGGCGCGTTCGGGCTCACCGAGCCGCTGTCGGGTTCCGACTCGGCGCAGGGCCTGCGCACCACGGCGACGCGCGACGGCGATTCGTGGGTGCTCAACGGCCGGAAGCGCTGGATCGGCAACGCGACCTTCTCGGACATCACGATCATCTGGGCGAAGGACGTCGAGGACGGCCAGGTCAAGGGATTCATCGTGCCGACCACGACTCCCGGGTACACGGCCACGAAGATCGAGGGGAAGATCAGCCTGCGCCCCGTGCAGAACGCCGACATCACGCTCGAGCACGTCGTCGTGCCCGACTCGCTGCGGCTCGCGAACGCGAATTCGTTCCGCGACACCGCGAGCGTCTTGCGGCTCACGCGCGCCGAGGTCGCCTGGGCGGCCGTCGGCACGGCGATCGGCGCGTACGAGGCGGCGGTGCGCTACGCCGGCGAGCGCGTGCAGTTCGGCAAGACGATCGGCTCGCACCAGCTCATCCAGGACCTCCTCGTGAAGTGCCTCGGCAACATCACGGCGTCCCTCGGCATGGTGGTGCGCGTCTCCGAGATGCTCGACCGCGGCGAGCAGCGCGACGAGCACTCGGCCCTCGCCAAGGCCTACACGACCGCCCGCATGCGCGAGACGGTCGCGTGGGCTCGCGAGGCCCTCGGCGGCAACGGCATCGTGCTCGATCACGACGTCGCGCGCTTCTTCGCCGACGCCGAGGCGCTCTACTCCTACGAGGGCACGCGCGAGATGAACACCCTCATCGTCGGTCGCAAGATCACGGGCAGCGCCGCGTTCGTGTGACTCCGGCCGATTCGTCGAGCGACGGATGCCGCGAGCCGCGCCGGCTCGCGGCATCCGTCGTCTGCTCGCCCTCGGCCGCGCGATAGCCTTGGTGCCATGACGACCGGCCGCCGCAGCGCGCTCATCGGCGCGTACGCGACGTTCGCCTTGTTCACCGTTCTCGCCGGACAGTTCTGGCGCAACCTGCTCGGCTGGTGGGGCTTCGGCGTCGTCGCGGCGCTCGTCGTCGTCGGTGCGGTCGCGCTCATCGTCGCGACCCGGCCGTCGTGGACCTGGCGGCGAGTGCCGAAGTCGACGATCGCATTCCTCCTGATCGCGTCGCTCTCGATCGCGTGGTCGTTCTATCCCGGCGCCTCGACCCTCGGCGTGATCGCCACGCTCGTCACGACGCTCGTCGCGGTCGCGCTCGTCGTCTGCCTGCCGTGGCCGCGCCTCGTGCGGGCGCTCGGCGGCGCGATCAAGTGGCTGCTCGCACTCTCCCTCGCCTTCGAACTGTGGATCGCGGTGTTCGTCCGGGGCCCGCTGCTGCCGAACTTCCCCGACTTCGAGGTCACCGGCGACCTGCCGAAGGCCTTCTACTGGTCGCGGGGCCTGCTGTTCTCGGGTGGGCCGGTCGAGGGGATCGTCGCGAACCGCAACCTGCTCGGCATGGTCGCGCTCCTCGGACTCATCGTCTTCAGCGCGGCACTCGCGGGGCGCAGCGTGCGGAAGGCGCAGGGGATCGGCTGGATCGTCGTCGCCGTCGTCGTGCTCGCGCTCACACGCTCGGCGACCGTGTTCCTCGTCGGCGCCGTCGTGCTCGTCGCGCTCGCCTTCGTGATGTGGGCGCGTCGCGTGGGCCCGTCCCGCCGCCGGGGCGTCTACTGGACGGCCGCAGGCGTGCTCGCGGCATCCGTCGCACTGCTGCTCGCCTTCTGGGACTCCCTCCTCGAGCTCTTCGGCAAGAGCGAAGACCTCACGGGGCGCTTCGACATCTGGTCGGCGGTCGCGGCGCTCGCGAGCGAGCGTCCGTGGTTCGGCTGGGGCTGGGTGAGCTACTGGCCGCCGTGGGAGGAGCCGTTCGCGGGGCTCGCCGTGCGGAAGGGCGTCGAGTACCTGCAGGCGCACAACGCCTGGCTCGATGTGTGGATGCAACTCGGGATCCTCGGCCTCATCGCCTTCGCGTCGATCGTCGTCGGCGCACTGTGGCGCTCGTGGTTCCTCGCGGTCGATCAGCCGATGGATGCCGCGGGTCGCCCGCTCCCCTACTCGGCCGCGTCCCTCGTGCCGCTGCTCGTGCTCATCGCGCTCGTCGGCCAGAGCCTCGCCGAGAGCCGCATCCTCGTCGAGGGCGGTTGGCTGCTGCTCATCGCGATCGCGTGGTCGACCAAGCGCCGGCAGTGGGCTCCCGAGCCCCTGCCCGCCGAGCCACCGCCGGTTCCCGCGTCGCGGATGCCGCCGCAGGGAGCGTCCCGATGAGCGCGAACGGCGGCGCCGT
>JAPSJT010000282.1 GCA_031178045.1 Agromyces sp. | reverse complement strand
CCACCGCCGTCGACGCGGCAGGAGAGGACTGACATGCCCGCAGCCGTCCTGATCGGTGCACAGTGGGGCGACGAGGGCAAGGGCAAGGCGACCGACCTGCTCGGCTCGCGCCTCGACTACGTCGTCAAGTTCAACGGCGGCAACAACGCCGGCCACACCGTCGTCATCGGCGACGAGAAGTACGCGCTGCACCTGCTGCCCTCGGGCATCCTCACGCCGGGTGTCACTCCGGTCATCGCGAACGGCGTCGTCGTCGACATCGAGGTGCTCTTCGAGGAGCTCGAGGCGCTCGAGGTGCGCGGCGTGGATGTCTCGAAGCTGCGCGTCTCGGCGAACGCGCACCTCATCACCCAGTACCACCGCACCCTCGACAAGGTCACCGAGCGCTTCCTCGGCAAGCGCCAGATCGGAACGACCGGGCGCGGCATCGGCCCGGCGTACGCCGACAAGATCAATCGCGTCGGCCTGCGCATGCAGGACCTCTTCGACGAGAACATCCTGCGGCAGAAGGTCGAGGGCGCCCTCGATCAGAAGAACCACCTGCTCGTGAAGGTCTACAACCGGCGCGCGATCGGCGTCGACGAGGTCGTCGACGAGCTGCTCGGCTACGTCGAGCGACTGCGCCCGATGGTCACCGACACCTCGCTCCTGCTGCACCAGGCGCTCGAGCGCGGCGAGACCGTGCTCTTCGAGGGCGGCCAGGCCACGATGCTCGACGTCGACCACGGCACCTACCCCTTCGTCACGTCGTCGAACGCGACGAGCGGCGGGGCGATCACGGGCTCGGGCGTCGCGCCCAACCGCATCGACCGGGTCATCGCCGTCGTGAAGGCGTACACGACGCGCGTCGGCGCCGGACCGTTCCCGACCGAGCTCTTCGACGAGTGGGGCGACTTCCTCACCGAGAAGGGTCACGAGTTCGGCACGACGACCGGCCGCAAGCGGCGCACCGGATGGTACGACGCGCCGATCGCGCGCTATGCGGCCCGCATCAATGGTGTGACCGACTTCGTGCTCACGAAGCTCGACGTGCTCACGGGCCTCGAACGCATCCCCGTCGCGGTCGCGTACGAGGTCGACGGCGAGCGCTTCGACGAGGTGCCGGTCTCGCAGTCCGACTTCCACCACGCGAAGCCGATCTACGAGGAGTTCCCGGGCTGGTCCGAGGACATCTCGGGAGCTCGCTCCTTCGACGAGCTTCCGGCGAACGCGCAGAGCTACGTGCGCGAGCTCGAGGCGATCAGCGGCTCCCGCATCTCGGCGATCGGCGTCGGACCCGGTCGCGACGAGATCGTGCAGTTGCACGACCTGCTCGACTGACGCCCGCCGAGGGCGACCTCGAACGTCGAAGGGGCGGATGTCGCGACCGCGCGACCTCCGCCCCTTCCATGTCGCTGCCGGCTCAGGGTTCCGTGCCGACGGCGTTGTCGGCCGTGGCCGCTGCGCCGTCGATCTGCTCGTCGAACCTGCCGCCGGTGACCTTCTTCGCCGCGTCGGAGACCGCGCCGATGATCTTGTCGCTGACCTCCTCGGCCTGCTCGCTGTTCAGGACCTCTTCGATCTGGTCCTTGTTCTCCTCGATGAAGTCCTGCGCCTTCTTCGTGAGGTCGTCGAGTGCTCCCATACCTGCCATCCGATCCGCCCATCGTCGGGGCATTCGTCAGCGTAGGGCGGCACGGTCGCCGAATGGAAGGATCCGCCCGCGAATGACCGCTCATCACGTGCCGACGTCATCCGGTGTTCTCCGGCGCGACACTGGTTCGTGGCACACTCGACGCGTGACCGCTCTCCGCCCCGCCGACCTGCCGCTCACCGGCCGGTTCATCTCGCTCGCTCCGTTCACGGAGTCCGACATCCCCGGTCTCGAGGTCGCGCTGCGGCGCCCCGAGGTGTTCGCCGGCGGCTACGGCGGCGGCCCCGCCGGCCTCCCCGCCGATGCCGGCGCCTTCCGCGCCTTCGCATCGTCGTACTATTCGGGCGGCGCGGACGCGATGCCGTGGACGGTGCGCCTCGAGGGCGGGCCCGACCACGGAGCGATCGTCGGCGCGACGAAGCTCGGCGATCTCGACCTCGAGAACGAGTCGGCGCACATCGGCTGGACGGCCTACGACCCACGCGTCTGGGGCACGGCGGTGAACCCCGAGGCGAAGCTGCTGCTGCTCGGCCTCGCGTTCGATCACGGCTTCGGTCGCGTGAAGATCCAGGCGGATGCCGCGAACACGCGTTCGCGGGCGGCCATCACGAAGCTCGGGGCCCGGTTCGAGGGCATCATGCGGCGCGACCGGCGCCGGGCCGACGGCTCGTTCCGTGACTCCGCGGTCTACTCGGTCATCGTCGACGACTGGCCGGCCGTTCGCGCCGGGCTCGAGTCGCGGGTCGCGGCGTGGGCGGGACGCCGCGTC
>JAPSJT010000091.1 GCA_031178045.1 Agromyces sp. | reverse complement strand
GGGCATGACCGGAATCACTCGGCGGCGGATGCCTCGACCGGCACGAACGGCACGTGCGCGCCGATCGTGGTCGGCCCGCCCGTGGGGCTGTCGATCACGAGCATGCCGCGGAGACCGCGCACGCGCTCGTCGAGCCCGGCGAGCCCGTGTCCGGGCGCGAGGCTCGCGCCCCCGCGGCCATTGTCGGTGACCCAGACGTCGATCCATTGGCCCGCGGCACCCTCGTCGCGCGTTCCGACGCGAAGCCGAACGGCGCTCGCCTCGGCGTGCTTCACGACGTTCGTGAGCAGTTCGGCGGCGATGAAGTACGCGTTGCGCTCGATGGGCGCCGGCAGCGCGGCATCCGTCAGGTCGATCTCGACCGTGACCGGCACCGGGCTGCGCGAGGCGAGCGACTCGAGGCCGGCGGCGAGACCGCGGTCCTGGAGGATCGGGGGCGCGAATCCCCGTGAGAGCGCCCGCAGCTCGTCGAGGGTCTCGCGAGCCTGATCTCGAGCCTCGCCGAGGAGGCCGCGGGCCGCTTCGGGGTCGTGCTCGAGCTTGCGCTCGATCGCGGCCAGGTCCATCTGCAGGCGCACGAGCCGCTGCTGCGGGCCGTCGTGGATGTCGCGCTCGAGGCGTCGGAGCGAGGCGTCCTCGGCCTGAACGGCGGCACCTCGCGAGGCGGCGAGCTGCGCGACCTCGACCTCGAGGGCCTCGGAGCGCCAGGCGCCGAGCACTCCGCGTGCGACGACATCGTGCAGCAGGGTGAGCGTGCGGAGCACGAACGGGAGCGTCGCGAGGAAGAGGATCCCCACGACGAACTCGAACACGGACTCGCCGACGCGGTCGTCGATCTGCAGCGTGTTGCCTGGCAGAAGGAAGTCGAGCACGACGTCATAGAGCCAGAATCCGCGGCCTTCGTCGGGAATATAGCGCTGCCAGATCCATCCCGTCGTGCCGCCCAGGGCGATTGCGGTCCAGGCGACGGTGATGCTCCACGTGACCACGCTGATGATCGGGTTGATGACGAGCCCGTGCAGCAAGTACAGCCAGTAGTGGCCGTCGACGAACGGGGCGAACATCGTGCGCCAGAATCCCTGGTCGCGATCGGCTCGCTCCCATGCCGGTCGAGCGATCTCGCGCCGGGCCGCCCAGCGCAGCCGCACGAGTTCGAGGGTGCCGAACCCGCGTGCGATGAAGAGCGCAGCGACGACGATGAGGATGCCGAACACGATGAAGATCAGCCCGAGCCCGGTGAAGAACGTCGTCGCGAGCACGACGAGCCCCGCGATGGCGATCGGCATCGTCAGGATGAGGAAGGCGAACTCGCGGGGGACGCTCGCCCAGCGGCTCCAGTAACCGCGGCGCGGCGCCGCGGCGTCCGCTCGGTTCGTGCTCACGTCGGTGCTCATGTGCGAGGTGGTCAGGCTCTCAGTGCTCATGGTGGGTGGTCCCCTCAGTCATCGTGGCAGACTGACCCGGCTCGACGACGGCGAACTGGCCCATCATGCCCTGATCCTCGTGCCACAGCAGGTGGCAGTGGTACATGTAGGGCGTGTCGGGGTCGGCGTAGTCCTCGAAGCGCAGCAGCAGCTCGTACTCGGTCTCGGGTTCGGTGAAGATCGTGTCCTTCCAACCGGCGAGCTCGGGCGGCGGCGGCGCTCCGTCGACCGAGGCGATGCGGAACTGCACGTCGTGCACGTGGAAGCTGTGCGGCAGGGAGGTGCGGTTCTCGACGACCCAACGCTCGAGCGTGTCGACGGTCACGGTCTCGTCGATGCGGCCCATGTCCATCGCCGCACCGTTGATCTCGAAGCTGTCCCCGAGCTCGAAGGTGCGCGTCGTGACCGCTTGCGCCGCGTCGGGTACCTCGTGCGTCGTGAGCCGCTCGGGCATCGGCGGTGCCGGATCGAGGATGTCGCCGGCGCGCACCTCGAGCACGTCGAATGCGTCGCTCCCGCCGTTCATCGCGGCGATCGGTCCGTCGAGCGCCGCGATCTCGGGCGTCATCCGGGATTGCAGCACGACGCGATCGCCGGGCGCGACGCGGAGCAGCACCTCGGCACGCTCGCCCGGCGAGAGCCGGATGTGGCCGAGCTCGACCGGCGCCTCGAGCAGACCCCCGTCGGTTGCGATGAGGGTGACGGGCCGATCATCACCCCACGCGAACGCGTAACTGCGCGCCGTCGACGCGTTGAGCAGCCGGAGTCGCACGACCTCGTCGGACACCTCGAGGAATGGTCCCCGGGTGCCGTTCACGATGAGCTCGTCGCCGAGTCCCCCGGCGTAGCCCCGCTGCTTCGACTCCTGCTCCCCCTCGCTCGAGAACCCCGAGTCCTGCACGATGACCGGGATGTCGTCGACGCCGTAGTCGCGCGGCAGCGGCAGCGCCGACTCGACGTCGTCCTGCACGAGGAACATGCCCGCGAGTCCCCGTGCGACGTGATCCTCGGTCTCGCCGTGCGGGTGCGGGTGGTACCAGAGCGTGGCCGCGAGCTGGTCGATGTCCCACTCGGGCGACCAGGTCTCGCCGGGTGCGACCATCTGGTGGGGGCCACCATCCATCTCAGCCGGCAGATGCATGCCGTGCCAGTGCACGGTCGTCGGCTCCTCGAGCGAGTTGGCGACGTTCACGCGCACGTGTTCGCCGCGTTTCGCGACGAGCGTCGGGCCGAGGTACGCGCCGTTGAAGCCCCACGTGTCGCTCGGCTCCCCGGGCGAGAACCGGGTCGTGCCCGACTGCGCTTCCAGTTCGAAGACGCGAGCCCCGTCGGCGGCGACGGTGGACTCGGCGAGCGGTGGGATGGCGAGGGGCGTGTCGAAGTCCACCTTCCCCACGGTCGAGACGGGCTTCGGGCCCGAGATGCCGCAGCCTGCGAACGAGACGGCGACAAGGGCTCCCGAGGCGATGGCGGCGAGCGCGCCGAGAGCGGCGCGCGGGCGGCGGATCAGGGACGGCGTAGGGCGTGTTGCTGGCATGCTTCCAGCCTCGCGACGACGGTGTGCACGCCACAGCCGGTGCGCGCCCGGATCGGCCCGGGGGTTTTCCCCCGAGGCGCTCAGCGGCCGTCGTGCGTAAGACGCCCGCCGAGCATCGTCAGCGCGACCGGCATCCGCCGCAATTGCTCGACGGATGCCGCGAGCGGGTCGAGCTCGACGACCGCGAGGTCGGCCGGGGCGCCCGCGCGGACCTCGGCACCACGCCCGCCCGTCGATGCGGCGAGCGCCGCCTCCGCCTCGATCGACTGCTCGGGATGCCACGGCGCTCGCCCGTCGCGAGTGCGTCCGACGGCCGCGGCGATCGCGACCCAGGGGTCCAGCGGTGCGACCGGAGCGTCGGAGCCGAGCGCGAGCTCGACGCCTGCGGCCGAGAGCTCGGCGAGCATGAACGCCCGGTCGGTGCGGCCGGCCCAGTACCGATCGGCGACGTCGCGGTCGTCCATCGCGTGCTCGGGCTGCACGCTCGCGACGACGCCGAGGCGGGCGAACCGGGTGACGTCCTCGCGGCGGAGCAGTTGCGCGTGCTCGATCGAGGCGCGGCGATCCCACCCTTCGGGGCTCACCGCCTCGAGGGCGTCGAGCACGACCGCATTCGCACGGTCGCCGATGGCGTGCACAGCTGGGGCGATGCCCCCGGCTCGGGCGCGCTGCAGCTGCGGCACGAGCTCCTCGTACGGGACCGTCGCGAGCCCGAACGGATGCTCGTGCGCGGCGAGTCCGGGGTACGGGTCGAAGCACCACGCGGTGCGGGTGTTGAGCGATCCGTCGGTGATGACCTTGTAGCCGCCGACGGTGACGAGTCCGCCGGCTCCGTCGACGGTGTCGCCCGTGCGCAGGCCCTCGGCGATCGCGCGATCGAGGTGCTGCGTGTAGATCCCGAAGCCGACGCGCAGGGTGTCGAGGCCCGCCTCGACGCGGCGCACCCAGTCGTCCCGGTTCCAGCGCATCTCGTAATCGGTGATGCCGACGACGCCCCGCGCCGCGGCGCGGGCAGCCGCATCCGCCACCCACTCGTCGAGCACCTCGTCGGCGACGTCGTCGAGTTCGCGCACGAGGCGGAAGCAGTCGTCTTCGCGCAGGATGCCCGACTCCCCCGCCGCCGCCCCCACGTCGTGCCGTCGGGCGGCTGCGGAGTTGAGCCAGCACGAGTGCAGGTCGGCGGCGACGAGCACGACCGGCACGTCGCCGGAGACGGCATCGAGCACGGCTCGGCTCGGCGCATCGGGCCAGAGCCCGTCGCGGTAGCCGAAGCCGATCACCTCGCGGTCGCCGCGTTCGACGGAGCTCGCGACGAGCGTTGCGACCGCCGCCGCGGAGTCGGCGCCGGCGAGGTCGAGACGGCGCGAGACCATCGCCCACTGCGACGCGTGCACGTGCCGGTCGTACAGGCCCGGCACCACCCAGCGGCCGTCGAGGTCGATTCGGAGGGCCGGCGCATCCGACGGCGCATCCGACCGGGCACTCGAGGCGAGCACCGCGTCCGCGTCGCCGTCGACCGGCGAATCGGCGGGAACGATCGTCGCGATCCGCCCCTCGGCGAGGTGCACGTCGACGAGCCCGTCGCGCCCCGGGATGCGCGCGGAGGCGAGGACCCAGGCCGTGCTCATTCCCGTGCCGCCCGCAGCGCCTCGTGCGTCCTTCGCATCTCGGCAGCGAGCGCGGAATCGGCATACGGACCGTCGCCCTCGAGCTCGGCGATGATGCGGTCGACGGTCTCGGGCGGCCGGTTCTGGCTCATCTTGTTCTTGGCGACGAACCGCGTCACGCGGATTCGGAGGCCGACCGTGCCGGCGGCGATGCGGTCGGCGTAGGCGGAGTTCTCCGCGGTTCCGCGCATGCGTCGCGGCTCGGGCATCGAGTCCTCGAAATGGTCGACGAGCGCTTCGAGCACCCGAAGGTTCTCATCGGCCTCGAGCAGTTCGGGCGTGCCGTAGAGGTGCGCGGTCACGAAGTTCCAGGTGGGAACCGCGGGATTCGCGTCGTACCATCCGGGCGAGATGTAGCCGTGCGGGCCCTGCACGATGACCATGATCTCGTGGCGTCCGAGCTCGTGCACGACTTCGTCGGGCCGGCCGACGTGGGTGAGCAGCACGATGCCGTCGGCCGTCTCATCGAGGAGCACCGGGTAGTGCGAGGCGACGAGGCCCGCGGCATCCGTGTGGCTCACGATCGTCATCCAGGGGTGTTCGCGGATGAGGCGCTTCACGCCTTCCTCGCTCGCGAGGGTGAAGCTCGGATTCTGTCGCATGTCGTTCTTCCTCAGGCCTGGCAGTACGGGCACCAGTAGAGCTTGCGGGCGCCCATCTCCTCGAGCGCGATGTTCGTACCGCACACCCGGCACGGCAGGCCTTCGCGCTTGTAGACCCAGTGCCGGTCGGCGCGGTTCGCCATCGCCGCGCGGTACGCCTCGGGGTCGAGGTCGTCCATCGTCATCATCTGACCGGTCTCGACGCCGATGCGCAGGAGCTTCGCCCAGTCGCGCCAGAGGTGGCGGACGTGGGCTTCGGGCACGAGGCGACCCGGTGTGTGCGGGTTCTGGCGCGCTCGGAAGAGCAGCTCGGCGCGATACACGTTGCCGATGCCCGCGACGACGTTCTGGTCCATGAGGAGCAGGCCGATCGGCGTCGGCTTCTTCAGGACGGATGCCGCGAAGCGGTCCTCGGCCGCCTGGCCGGGGTCGATGAGCGGGTCGGGCCCGAGCTTCGCGACGACGCGCTCGACCTGCGCCGGGTCGAGCACCTCGCACGCGGTCGGCCCCCGCAGGTCGGCGCTCACCGTCTCGGTGAGCAGGCGCACCCGCACCTGTCCCACGGGCTCCGGCGGGAAGTCGGCGAGCTCGTTTCCCTCCTTCTCCGACTCCGACATGCGCAACCGGGTTCGCCGGGGGGCGCCGATCGAGTGCAGGGAGTTCTCGCCTGCTGCGTCGAAGACCACCGCGTCGGGGTTCGGCTGCTCGAGGAACGTGCCCTGCTGATTCGTCTGGCCCATCCGCCCGTTCGCCGAGGCGATCGTGGCATCCATCCGGATGTCGCCCGCGAAGTCCCACGCCCCGTACATGCCGAGGTGGACGCGCAACCATCGGTCGCCCTCGAACCCCAGGAACATCTGCTTGCCGACCGCGCGTGCGTCGGTCATCCGTCGTCCGTCGAGCTCGGCCGCGCCCTGGGCGAACCTGCCCTGGGGGCTCGAGGCGCGCACGACGTGCCCGACGAAGTTGCGCTCGAACTGGCGGGTGATGCGATGGACGGAGTGTCCCTCGGGCATGCGCGGCCCCTTTACGCGTCGATGCGATCGACGCCCTTGCCGACGATATCGCCCGTCGACTCGTACTCGGCGAGCTGGGCGATGCGCCGCGCGTGCCGTTCATCGCCCGAGAACGGCTCGGCGATGAAGGCGTCGATGTAGCGGATGGCCTCCTCCACCGTGTGCTGGCGGGCGCCGATCGAGATGACGTTGGCGTCGTTGTGCTGGCGCGCGAGGATCGCGGTGTCCATGCTCCAGACCAGCGCCGCCCGGATGCCGCGCACCTTGTTCGCAGCGATCTGCTCGCCGTTGCCCGAGCCGCCGAAGACGATGCCGAGCGTGTGCACTCCCTCGGCCTGGTCTCGGGCGACGGCCTGCGCCGCGTTGATGCAGAACGCGGGGTAGTCATCGAGCGGGTCGTATTCGGTCGGGCCGTGGTCGACGACCTCGTGACCGCCGTTGGTCAGATGGTCGACGAGGGTGCGGCTGAAGTCGAGGCCGGCGTGGTCGGTCGCGATGTGGATGCGCATGCGCCAAGTCTAGGGATTCGGCACCCAGCGGATGGCGCGCCCGTGCGGCTGTGCCCAGGCGCGCTGCACGCCGTCGAGGGCGAGGACGAGATCGGTGCTGTCGTTGGGCACGTCATCGCGCACCCGGATCCCCGGGAGGACGGATCGCCCCTCGACCGAGAGCCAGTGGCCCGGCAGTTCCCCGACGAGTCCGACGAAGCGCTCCCGGGCCGGCGGCTCGAGGTAGGCGAGCACGACCGTGTGGAGGACGACGAGCGTGGCATCCGACGGTGCCGTTGCGGCCAGTGCGGCGAGCCGCTCGTTGAGGTCGCCGGCGACGATCTCGGGCGGGTCGGCGGCGGCGATGGCGGCAGCGGCCCGCAACCGCTCGCGCCGATCCTGGTGCTCGGGCCAGACGAGGGCCTCGAGCCAGCCGACGTCGTCGGGGTCGCGAACATCCAGCGGGTTGAGGTCGATGCCGGCTCGCCAGACGACCTCGGGGAGGCGATCGGGAACCGGAACCGGACCCGTGGCCTCGCAGTCGATGACGACGCTGCTCGGACCATCGGCCGGATCGAGCTGCGGATGCCCCGTGTACCGGTAGCTGTACCGATCGGGATAGAGGCAGAGCCCCGCGGATGTCCCGACCTCGAGGAGCGCGAGGGGCCCGTCGATGCCCGCCAGCGCGGGAACGTGCAGCGCGCTCCGCGCGGCCTCGTTCGTCTGCGTGGCGTGCGTCAGCGCGGTCTCGCGCACCGCGGGCCAGTGCGCGTGCAGCCAGTCGCGGAATGCGCCGTACGGACTCGGTTCGGCGCCGAGGAACCCGGCGGATGAGAAGACGAGGTTCGGTTGGCGCTTCGGCGGCGGCAGCTCGTCGATGAGGGCGATGGTTGCGGGATCGGCGGCGACGCCGTGCGCCCATTCCTCGTAGCAGGCCGACATGCCACGCGCCTCGACGTCGGCGAATGCGGTGTACCGCTCGGCGGTCGGGGCGCTGGAATCGATGCTCGATCGCATGCTGTCACGCTAGGTCCGAGCACTAGGCTGGTCAATCGTGCGACGGCGCCACGAGCGCCCACGGAAGAGGGAGATGAACTTGCCAGGAGAGAACCTCACGCGGCTCGAGGCCGAGGAGCGGGCGGCGCTCGTCACGGTGCACGACTACGACGTCGTGCTCGACGTCACGACCGGTCCCGAGGTGTTCCGCAGTCGGACCACGGTGCGTTTCTCGGCGACGGAGGGGGCCTCGACCTTCATCGACGCCATCACGGCCGAGGTGCACTCGGTCACGCTCAACGGCGTGGCGCTCGATCCGGCGGAGGTGAGCGACGGCGTGCGGATCCAGCTGCCGAACCTCGCCGCCGAGAACGAGCTCGTCGTCGTCGCGGACGGCCGCTACATGCACACCGGCGAGGGCCTGCACCGTTTCGTCGACCCCGTCGACGGCGAGGCCTATCTCTACACGCAGTTCGAGGTGCCCGACTCGCGGCGCATGTTCGCCGTGTTCGAGCAACCCGACCTGAAGGCGGAGTTCCGGTTCACCGTCACGGCGCCGGCCCACTGGGAGGTCGTGTCGAACTCGCCCACGCCCGAGCCGGTCGACGCTCACGAGGGCGCCAGGACCTGGTCGTTCGAGCCCACACCGCGCATCTCGAGCTACATCACCGCGCTCATCGCCGGCCCGTACGCCGTCGTGCGCGACGAACTCACGAGTGCCGACGGCCGCACCATCCCGCTCGGCGTGTTCAGCCGGAAGAGCCTCTCGCAGTTCCTCGACGCCGACTACATCTTCGAGAAGACGAAGCAGGGCTTCGAGTACTTCGAGGCGAAGTTCGGCGTGCCCTACCCGTTCGCGAAGTACGACCAGCTCTTCGTTCCCGAGTACAACGCCGGTGCGATGGAGAACGCGGGCGCGGTGACCTTCACCGAGTTCTACGTCTTCCGCTCGAAGGTCACGGATGCCGTGCGCGAACGCCGGGTCGTCACGATCCTGCACGAGCTCGCGCACATGTGGTTCGGCGACCTCGTGACCATGAAGTGGTGGAACGACCTGTGGCTGAACGAGTCGTTCGCCGAATGGGCGTCGACGATCGCCACCGCCGAGGCGACCGAGTGGACCGAGGCATGGACGACGTTCAACTCGATGGAGAAGAGCTGGGCGTACCGCCAGGACCAGCTCCCGTCGACGCATCCCGTGGTCGCGACGATCAACGACCTTGAAGACGTGCAGGTGAACTTCGACGGCATCACCTACGCCAAGGGCGGCTCGGTGCTGAAGCAGCTCGTCGCCTGGGTGGGCGTCGACGCCTTCTTCCAGGGCGTCTCGGCGTACTTCCAGAAGCACGCGTGGGGCAACACGACGCTCGCCGACCTGCTCGCCGAGCTCGAGACGGCCTCGGGTCGCGACCTCTCCGACTGGTCGGGACTCTGGCTCGAGACGGCCGGCGTGAACACCCTGCGCCCCGAGATCACGACCGACGACGATGGCACGATCACGTCGTTCGCGGTGCTGCAGTCGGCGCCCGCCGACCACCCCACGATCCGCCCGCACCGGCTCGCGATCGGCTTCTACAACCTCCGCGACGGCAAGCTCGTACGCGATCACCGAGTCGAGCTCGACGTCGACGGCGAGCGCACGGAGGTCGCCGAGCTCGTGGGCCTCGACCGACCCGCGCTCGTGCTGTTGAACGACGACGACCTCGCCTACGCGAAGATCCGCCTCGACGAGGCCTCGCACGGGGTGGCGCTCGCGAACCTCTCCGAGATCGAGAGCCCGCTCGCCCGCGCCCTCGTCTGGAGCTCGGTCTGGGATGCCACGCGCGACGCCGAGACCCGCGCGAGCGACTACCTCGCACTCGTGCTCGGCAACATCGCGAGCGAGACGGAGTCGACGACGCTGCGCATCGTGCTCGCGAACGCCGTGCTCGCCGCGAGCGCGTACGTCGCGCCCGAGCGCCGTGCCGAGGCTCGTCGCACCCTCGCCGACGGCTTCTGGCGACTCGCGCAGGAGGCCGAGCCCGGCAGCGACGCGCAGTTCCAGTTCGTGATGAACTTCGCCGCGATCGCGGAGGCCGGTTCGCACGTGGACGAGCTCGCAGCCCTCTACGACGGTTCACTGGCGCTCGAGGGCCTCGAGATCGACACCGACCTCGGCTGGGAGCTGCTCATCGCGCTCGTCGCCGCCGGCCGCGCCGGAGACGCCGAGATCGACGAGCGACTCGAGAGCGACAACACCGCGACGGGGCAGCAGTCGGCGGCGCACGCTCGCGCGGCCATCCAGTCGCTCGAGGGCAAGGAGCGTGCCTGGTCCTCCCTCATCGACACGGACACCGCCACGAACACCGTCGTCCGCGAGACCGCGGAGGGTTTCCTGCGCGCGAACGACCCCGCCCTGCTCGAAGCCTTCGTCGACCGCTACTTCGAGATGCTCGAGCGCGTCTGGGACGAGCGCAGCTACGCGATCGCCGAGAAGCTCGTCGACGGGCTCTACCCGTCGCCGCTCGCGAACCGTGCGCTCGCCGACGCCAGCCGGGCGTGGCTCGAGTCGCACCCCGATGTGCCCGCGCTGCGTCGTCTCGTGGTCGAGCGACTCGCCGGCATCGACCGGGCGCTCGCCGCACAGAAGCGCGACGCACAGG
>JAPSJT010000281.1 GCA_031178045.1 Agromyces sp. | reverse complement strand
ACTAGGCGCCCGAGGGTGGATCTGCGAGCAGCTCGACGCGGTCGGCGAGGTACGACGCGAGATCGATGAGGGCGTCGGGCTGGGTGGTGCTCCAGCGCACGAGCACCTTGCCGCCCGCTCCGTACTCGTCGCTCAACACGAGCGGCCCGGATGCCCCGGTGCGCGCGAGCTCGTCGAAGTCGACGCGGCGCGCTCCGAAGTTCACCGTCTCACCCTCGGCGATGCCGCCCTTCACCGCGGCGGCGCGGAGGGCCCGTTGCTCGGCGACCGCCTCCGCCGTGATGCTGCGGCGCGCGGGGCGCTCCGCCCGCACGACCTGACCGGTGCCGAGCACGCCGCCGTCGGCGTCGAGCAGCAGCACGCCGAGCCGCCATACGCGGGCGATCGGCTGCATCTTCGCGGCCAGCGGGATGCCGAGCACCCGCCGCTCGGGCACGTACTCCGCGAGCGTCTCGGTGCGGGCGTCGCGTGCGCTGAGCGTCGCGACCGCTCGGGCGATGTCCGACGCGGCCCGGCCGACGGCCGCGTCGGCCGCGTTCGGGCCGCCGCCGGAGCCCGGCCCCGCGGCATCCGTCATCGTGACCTCGAGACGAGTTCGAGCAACGCCATGCCGTACGCCTCGGAGGCATCGGGATGCTCGAAGCGCAGCACCTCGGCACCGATCGCGACCTCGACCTCGAAGGCGTCCTCGAGTCGAGTGAGCGAGCGGAACGTCGCCCGCAGGAGTTCCCGGAGTTGGTCCTCCCGCGGCAGCCAGACGGCGTCGGCGAGCGCGACCGAGTCGAGTGCCCACTCCGTCGTGCCGTTGAAGGCGAGGATGGTGCCCGTGGGGTAGCGGCGCGCCTCGATCGTCATCTCGCTCACGGTGAAGATGTCGGCCTCCACCTCGGCTTCGACGGCGTCGGGCAGGTCGAGCTGGAATCGATCCCCCGACTCCGGATGCCACGCGAGGCCCGCCTCCCGGAGAGCGATGGCGAGTTCGCGGCTGATCATCGTTCCATGCTGCCCTGAACCGACCGCCGCGTCACTGCCCCACGCGCGGGGCGGTGCCGCGACTCAGGAGACTCGGAGCCCGCTGACGGGTGCGGACGCCCCGGATCGACGACCGGGCTCGACCCCCACCCGCACGTGCACGCCGCTCGCGGCCTCCGCGAGCGCGACGTCGAGCTCGGCGAGCGGATGCGTCGCGCCCACGAGCTCGTCGAACGGGTAGCGCCGCCACGATCGCTCGAGGAACTCGACCGCTCGCACCAACTGCGTCGCCGTGTAGTCGTGCACGCCCGTGACCGTGGCGAGCCGGCGCACCAGCGACTGCGGATCGATGCAGACCTCGGAGCCCGGCAGCACGCTGCCGACGAGCACGGCAGCGCCGCCGACGCCGAGCACGTCGACGGCGGTACGCACCGCCGACGCCTCACCCGATGTCTCGATGCTCACGAGCACATCGCGGAGCCCGCGCCCCTCGAACTCCGCGAGCACGGCACGAAGGCGCTCCGGTGAGCTCGAGCGGGCCGCCGGGTCCACGACCGTGGCCCCGAAGCGACGGGCGAGCGCGCGCCGTGAGGCATCCGGTTCGGAGACGACCACGTGCGCGCCCGCCTCGGTCGCCATCGCCGCGACCGTGAGGCCGATGACCCCGGCCCCGCTCACGAACACGAGCGCCCCGTCGAGGTCGACCCGGCCGGATGCCGCGTCGAGCGCCGCGAGCGCCGTCGACGTGGCGCACGAGACGGGCACGAGCACGCGACTCGGCACATCCTCGCCGACTCGCACGATATCGGTGCCGGGGCGCAGCTGCACGTGCGTCGCGAACCCGCCCGAGAGCTCCCAGCCCCGGTGCACGCGTTCGTGGCCGTACTTCGCGAGCGATCGGCAGCGTTGCGGGATGCCGCGCCGGCACCGGTCGCATTCGCCGCAGTGCGCGGTGACCGACCAGACGACGCGGTCGCCGAGCTCGAGCGGCGTCCCGTCGACTCGTCGTGCGCCCTCGCCGACGGCGACGACCCGGCCGAGCTGCTCGTGGCCGAGCACGAGCGGCGCCGAGGCGGCCTGCTCGCCCCTGACGGTGCGCACGTCGGATCCGCAGATCGTCGCGAGCTCGACCTCGACGAGCGCCTCGCCCGGCGAGAGCCGCACGCCCGGCGCGGCGATGGCCTCGTGCGGCCGCCCCGGCTCGTTCCAGACCATGGCGACGGGCGAGGGCTTCACGATGACGTCGACGTCACCGATCCTGACGATCGTGTGCATCACGGAGGCGGCGTCACGCGCGCTGTCGCCGGCGACCGCGCGCCCCGACGAGACCGAGGAGGTCGACGAGCTGGTCGAGGTCGTGTTCGTCGACCTCGTCGAAGCGTTCGAACAGGTCGACGAGCGCGGCGCTCGCCGTGTCGCGCTGAGTGGCCATGCGAGATCCCCTCCGAAGGTCTGCCTCGACGGTAGGCATCGCGAGGCAACGACGCCCGACGCCGCGGTTACCGGGAG
>JAPSJT010000280.1 GCA_031178045.1 Agromyces sp. | reverse complement strand
GGGCACGCCGTGGTTGCGCGTGGCGGGCATCAAGCTCGTGCTCGACGGCGTCATCGACGCCTGCACGGCCGCCATGCGGCATCCGTACGCCGACGGCTCGAACGCCGCGCCGATCTGGCCGCTCGACGACCTCATCCCCGTCGTCGCCGCGGCCGACGCGGCCGGACTGCAGATCGCGATGCACGCGATCGGCGACGCGGCGAGCGGCATCGCCCTCGACGCCCTCGAGCACGCCCACGCGGCGAACGGCGAGCGCGATCGGCGCCACCGCATCGAGCACCTCGAGTACGCGGATCCGGCCGACATCGTGCGGCTCGCCCGACTCGGCGTCACCGCCTCCATGCAGCCCGTGCACGCGGATCCGGCGATCTGGGCGAACTGGGCCGCGATGCTCGGCGACGAGCGGGCCGACCGCGGCTTCGCCTGGACCGAGTTCACCGATGCCGGCGCCCGCCTGGCCTTCTCGACGGATGCCCCGACGGCGCCGCACGAGGCCCTGCCCAACCTGTACGTGGCCGCGACCCGGCGCTCCGCGCTCGACGGATCGTTCCCGCCCAACCATCCCGAATACGCGGTCCCCCTCGAGGACGCCGTCGTGCACGCCACCCGCGATGCGGCGGCATCCTGCCTCGACGACCACGTGCGCGGCAGCATCGCGCCGGGCCTCGCCGCCGACTTCGCGGTGCTCGACCGTGACCCGTTCACCGAGGGCGCGGCGTCGCTCCTCGACGCGCGCGTCGTGCGCACCGTCGTCGCGGGGGAAACCGTCTACGAGGTGTGACCGCGCCCGGGTGATCACGGCACCGATCTCCCGCCGGAGTGTCACAGAACGGTCGTCCGAATTGTCATATCCAGTGACAGGGAGGACACATGCGCAGGGTACTGATCGTCGGTGGAGGATACGCAGGGTTCTACACGGCGTGGAAGCTCGAGAAGCGACTGCGGCGGGAGGAGGCCGAGCTCACGATCATCGAGCCACGGCCGTACATGACCTACCAGCCGTTCCTTCCCGAGGTGGCGGCCGGTTCGATCGAGGCGCGGCACGCGGCGGTCTCGCTCCGCAGCCACTTGCGGCGCACGAGAGTCGTCGCGGGACACGTGACCGAGATCGACCACGCTCGCCGCACCGTCGTCGTGCGGACGAAGGACCGCCCCGACTTCGAGATCGGTTACGACCTCATCGTCGTGACCGCGGGCGCCGTCACGCGCACGCTGCCGATCCCCGGGGTGGTCGAGCACGCGATCGGCATGAAGCACGTCGAGGAGGCCGTCGCGATCCGGGATCGCCTGTTCACGGCGTTCGACCGGGCTTCGGTGCTCGAACCGGGCCCTGAACGACGACGGCTGCTCACGGTGACGTTCGTCGGTGGCGGATTCTCGGGCGTGGAGGGCTTCGGGGAGCTGCTCTCGCTCGCCACGGCACTGCTGAAGTCGTACCCCGAGCTCAGCTTCTCCGACCTCGACTTCCATCTCGTCGAGGCGAACGACCGCATCCTGCCCGAGGTCACGGACGGCCCGGGACGGTGGGTGGTCCGTTCGCTCGAGGAGCGAGGGGCGCACGTGCACCTCGGTGCGCGACTCGTCTCGGCCACTGATGGGCACGTCGTGCTCTCGAACGGCGTCGAGTTCGACTCGGAGCTCATCGTGTGGACCGCCGGCAACGCTGCGAACCCCGTGGTCTCGAAGAACACCGACCTTCCCACCGACGAACGGGGCATGCTCGTGGTCCGTGCCGACCTGCAGGTGGGCACGGATGCCGCGCCGGTACCCGACGCGTGGGCCGCCGGCGACAACGCCGCCGTCCCCGACCTCGCGGTGGGCATCGCGGGCGCCCTCACCGTGCCGAACGCCCAGCATGCCGTGCGTCAGGGCAAGCGGCTGGCGGCCAACATCGCCGCGACACTGCGGGGTCGACCGACGAAACCGTACTTCCACCGCAGTCTCGGCGTCGTCGCGACCCTCGGACTCGGGCGCGGCATCTTCGAGTACAGGGCGATCGTCATCACCGGCTTCATCGCGTGGGTGATGCACCGCGGCTACCACGTGCTCGCCGTGCCGACGTGGGAGCGGAAGATCCGCGTGCTGCTCGACTGGCTCGGCGCGCTCCTCCCGGGGCGCGACATCGTCTCGCTGCTCTCCGTGCAGTCGCCGCGCGATGCCTTCATCTCGGGAGGGCTGCCCCATGCCCGTTGAACGTCGCCCACGCGTCACCCTCACCGAGCGCCTCGGCGCCAACGTCGCGCGCAGCCCGCTCGGGCGGCGAGCAGCACGGCTCACGACCGAGCTCCGGCAGCGCGCGGTGCCACTGCACTGGACGAACATGTTCGGCATCGTGGCGGCCGCGTCGCTCTTCGTGCTGGTGGTCACGGGGCTGTTCCTGATGTTCTTCTACACGCCCTCGAACGAGACGGTGACGTACTCGGGCTCGTACCACCCGCTCGCGGGCGCCGAGATGTCGAAGGCGCTGGCCTCGACGCTGCACATCTCGTTCGATGT
>JAPSJT010000279.1 GCA_031178045.1 Agromyces sp. | reverse complement strand
CATGTCGTTCCAGGCATATCTCGACAACATCGAAGCGAAGACGGGCATCACCCCGCGCCGGTTCATCGAGCTCGCACATGAGCGCGGCTTCGACGAGTCCACGAAGGCGGGTCCCATCGTCGCGTGGCTCAAGGAGGAGTACGGCCTCGGCCAGGGCCACGCGATGGCACTCGTGCACGTGATCACGAAGGGCCCGCAGATCAGCACCAAGCACGTCGGAACCGACGGCACGCACCGCGATGCGACCGACACGCTCTGGCTCGACGGGAAGGCGACGAACCCGAACCCGTGAGGGGGAGCCGGTCGTGGTCGCTATACGGGCCGTACCGGCTGGCGCAGCACCGTGCGCAGCTTCTCGGGCGCCGTGCGCCGCACGTCGCTCAGGTAGATCTCGTGGTGGTCGCCGTTGAAGGTGACGCCGTGCTGGGGCATCCACTCGTCGTGCAGCCGCGCGAGCGTCGGTCCCTCGTCGTCGTACGGGCCCACGTGCAGGATCTGCACGGATGCGCCCTCGTGCAACTCGGTGAGCCCGAGGCGTTCGAGTCCGGGCCGCTCCCCCTTCGCGCGCACCGCGTCGACGCCGGCGGCGACGAGCTCGTCGTCGACCCAGTCGGGCTGGGCGATGAGCATCGTCCAGCTCCAGGCGCCCTTCTCGCGCGTCACGAACGTCGTCGGATCGTCGGCTCGCCAGAGTCCCTCGAGCGGCGCCACCACGAAGTCCCGGCCGAGCTCGCGCTTGCTGCGGAACTTCACCGCATACGAGACGCTGAAGAGCGCCTCGACCGCCTCGGCGTACTGGGGCGCGGTGTTCGGGTCGCCGTGGCCGTCGACCGCGAGGTAGCGCATCGCGGGCACGTCGACGAGCGCGAACTCCCGCGGCGGCCCGTAGAGCTCGCGGTGCACTCGCTTGATGTCGTACTTCTCGGTTGCAGCGGTCGTCATGCCGCGAGCGTACGACCGAATCCGGTCATCCACTGTCCTGATGGAGCGCATGCCGCGGGTACCGGAGGACGCTGCGGATGCTGCAGGCCCGCCCTCGCGCGACGAGCGCCCGACCCCTGGATCGGGGCCGGGCGCTCCACGCCGCGCGTCAGTGGGAGCTGACGCCGGTCGCGATCGCGAT
This sequence comes from Agromyces sp., assembly GCA_031178045.1. Classification (GTDB taxonomy): domain Bacteria; phylum Actinomycetota; class Actinomycetes; order Actinomycetales; family Microbacteriaceae; genus Agromyces. The sequence goes on along the minus strand of JAPSJT010000279.1, from coordinate 1,382 downwards.
CTCGTTCGGGGTGTGCTCGAGCTCCGCCGAGGCGAGGATCTCACCCGACGTGAGGTCGACCGTGTGCACGGCGTTCGCGGCGGGCTCGGTCACGTACGCGACGTCACCGTCCACGACGATCGCGGGGTGCGGCTCCTGCCATTCGGCGGGGCTCTCCCAGGGCGCGATGACCTCCCACGAGTCGGTGATCGCTCCGGTCTCGGGGTCGAGCACGTGGATCGAGCCGTCGGCCGAGAGGATGAACGCGTCGTCGTTCGGACCGCGCGCGATGCCCCGCCACGTGTACTCGACGCCCTCGGGCAGCTCGACGACGTCAAGGGTGCGAGCTGCGCTGTCGACGAGCACGACCGCGTGCAGCAGGTAGCCCTCGGCGTCGGGGTCGTTCTTGTAGTCGCCGACCATGATGGGGCTCGTCTCGGAGACGTACGCGTTGCCGACGCGACCGTAGTCGTCGGGCGCGTCGAGCTTCACGATCTCGCCGTCGTCGTAGACGAGCACGCCGTCCTCGCAGCCGAAGACCACGACCTCGCCGGCGAGCGTCCCCTCGCCGTGCACGCCGGGGCAGGCGTCGCTCGTCGCGAGCTCGTGCCCGTGGTCGTCGGTCACGCGGATACCCGAGCGCCCGTCGGCGTTGCCGACGGTCGTGAGCAGCGTGCCGTCCTCGAGCACGACCGAGACGCCGTGGTGCGCCTCGACGCCCGGCACGACCTCAGCCTCAGGCAGCGCGCCGTCGGCGTCGAGCAGCTCGGCGGTCTCGAAGATCGTCGTGTCGCTCGTCGCGTCGTCGTAGAGCACGGTGCGGCCGCCGTGGCGCACGACGTGACCGGCGGCACCGGCCTCGACCACGAGGTCGGTGAGCTCGGGCTCGGCGGTCTGCGCCTCGCCGGCGGCATCCGTCCACGTGCCGGCGTCGAGCAGCTGGAAGCCCTGCGACGTGGTGAGGAACAGATGCCGGCCGTCGCCGGCCGGGTTGAGTCGGGTGAAGCTCTCGGAGTCGAACTCGGCTTCGACCTCGAGCGTGGTGCCGTCGAGCACCATGACGCCGCCTTCGTAGCTGAGGGCGACGCGCGGGCTCGGCGCGCTCGACGCGGGGCCGTCGGATGCCCCGGTGCCGCCGGATGCCGCGTTCGAGGCGCATCCGGTGAGCACGAGGGCTGCGGCGAGCGGCGCGATGAGCGCGCCGCGTGCTGCGTGCAGGACCTTCATGACGTTCCTTCTTCTGTGGTTGAGGGCGCTCACGACGAGAGCCCGGTGGCGATGCGCTCGGTGTTGACGCGCATCAGGTCGAGGTAGGTGGGGGCGTCGCCGTCGGCGCCGGTGAGCGATTCGGTGACGAGTTCGACGACGTCGACGTCGCGGCCCGCTTCGTCGGCGAGCACCTG
>JAPSJT010000278.1 GCA_031178045.1 Agromyces sp. | reverse complement strand
AGCTTGTTGACGCCGAGGAGCCCTCGGAGCTTCGGCCACGAGATCTTCCGGCCGCCGGGCACGAGCGCGAAGAGGTAGGTGTCGTCGCTGCGCTTCACGACGAGCGACTTCACGATGTCGCCGGGGGTGATGCCGAGCAGTTCGGCGGCCTCCTCGAGGCTGCGTGCGGCGGGCCGTTCGATGATCTCGACCTCGAGGCCGCGGGCCGCGGCATCCGCTCGCACCCGATCCGCTCCCGTCAGCGCTGCGTCGGTCATCTCGTCCTCCACACGTCGTCCTCCTCGGAATCCTAGGCGCGCTGACGCCCGAGCGGACGAGGTCGCCCGTATCTCTGGGAGAATCGACGGTGATGTCCTCCACCACCACTCTGCCCGCGGGTCCGCTCTCCATCGGCGGGCTCGAACTCGACGTGCCCGTCGTGCTCGCGCCGATGGCGGGCATCACGAACACGGCGTTCCGTCGGCTGTGCCGGGAGTTCGGCGCCGGCCTCTACGTCTCCGAGATGATCACGTCGCGTGCGCTCGTCGAGCGCACACCCGAATCGATGCGGCTCATCACGCACCACGAGTCCGAGACGCCGCGGTCGATCCAGCTCTACGGCGTCGACCCGAAGACGGTCTCCGAAGCGGTGACCATGCTCGTCGCCGAAGATCGCGCCGACCACATCGACCTCAACTTCGGATGCCCCGTGCCGAAGGTCACCCGCAAGGGCGGGGGCGCCGCGCTCCCGTGGAAGAGCGGGCTCTTCCGCGACATCGTCGAGGGTGCGGTGCGCGCGGCGGGCGACATCCCGCTCACCGTCAAGATGCGGAAGGGCATCGACGCCGACCACCTCACGTATCTCGAGGCGGGCCGCATCGCCGAGGGGGCAGGTGTCGCCTCCGTCGCCCTGCACGCGCGCACGGCCGCCGAGTTCTACTCCGGCCAGGCCGACTGGTCGGCCATCGCGAAGCTCAAAGAGACCGTGACGAGCGTGCCCGTGCTCGGCAACGGTGACATCTGGTCGGCCGACGACGCCCTGCGCATGGTCGCCGAGACCGGGTGCGACGGCGTCGTCGTCGGCCGCGGATGCCTCGGCCGCCCCTGGCTGTTCGGCGACCTCGCGTCGGCGTTCCGCGGCGAGCACCGCACGGCCCAGCCGTCGCTCGGCGAGGTCGCGCAGACCTTCCGCCGACACGCCGAACTGCTCGTCGAGTTCTTCGACAGCGAGGAGCGCGGATGCCGCGACATCCGCAAGCACGTGGCCTGGTACTTCAAGGGGTATCCCGTCGGCGGAGAACTGCGCGCGAAGCTCGCGACCGTCGAGTCGCTCGCCCAGCTCGACGAGCTGCTCGGCACGCTCGACTGGTCGATGCCGTACCCGGGCGAGGGCGCCGAGGGGCCGCGTGGCCGGGCGGGCACGCCCAAGAACCCCGCACTGCCCGAAGGCTGGCTCGAGTCGCAAGAGCTCGCCGGCCACGACCGCACGACGCTCGTCGACGCCGAACTCGACACGAGCGGCGGCTGAGGTGCGCGAACCCCTCTTCGGCGGCTACGACGACGCCGCCACCGAACGCTGGCTGCCCGAGCAGCACACGAGCCGACGAAGCGACTTCGCCCGCGACCGCGCCCGACTGCTGCACTCGAGCGCCCTCCGCCGACTCGCGGCGAAGACGCAGGTGCTGAGCCCCACGGCAGGGCTCGACTTCGCACGGAACCGCCTCACCCACTCGCTCGAGGTCGCCCAGGTCGGCCGCGAGCTCGCGGCATCCCTCGGGCTCGACCCCGATGTCGTCGACACCGCGTGCCTCGCACACGACCTCGGCCACCCGCCCTTCGGGCACAACGGCGAGAAGGCGCTCAACACCTGGGCGGCCGACATCGGCGGGTTCGAGGGGAATGCGCAGACGCTCCGCATCCTCACCCGCCTCGAGCCGAAGGTCTTCGGCGACGACGGCCGCAGCTACGGGCTCAACCTCACGCGCGCGAGCCTCGACGCGAGCTGCAAGTACCCATGGCCCGAGGCGACCTCCGTCGCCGACCCGAGCGGTCGGGCGAAGTTCGGGTTCTACCGCGACGACGTCGAGGTCTTCCGGTGGATGCGGGCGGGCGCCCCCGAGCGGCGGCTGAGCATCGAGGCGCAGGTCATGGACCTCTCCGACGACATCGCCTACTCCGTGCACGATTTCGAAGACGCGATCGTGAACGGCTACGTCGATGTCGCCGCGCTCGACGCACGCGCCGACCACGACGCCCTCGTCACATCGATGTACGAGTGGATCGGCGGGGCGATCTCGCACGACGAGCTCATCGCGGCGTTCGACCGGCTCGACTCGCTCGATGGCTGGCTCGATTCGTGGAGCGGCAGCCGGCGCGAGCAGGCCCAGCTGAAGAACCTCACAAGCCAGCTCATCGGGCGGTTCGCGCACGCCGCCACCGACGCGACGCGCTCGGCCTTCCCGCTCGCGAGCCTCATCCGATTCGACGCCGACGTGGTCGTGCCGCGGGAGATCCAGGCCGAGATCGCGGTG
>JAPSJT010000090.1 GCA_031178045.1 Agromyces sp. | reverse complement strand
GGCCGTACTTCGGCATCACGGAAGACGTGAAGTACTACGACTACGCCGAGCCCGCCGACGGCCCCGTGGTGCAGCGCTTCGCGGCGCTCGCGAAGGAGCTCGGACTGGTCATGGTGCTGCCCATCTATGAGGAGGAGCAGCCCGGCGTGTACTACAACACCGCGGTCGTCGTCGACTCCGACGGCACGATCCTCGGCAAGTACCGCAAGCACCACATCCCGAACCTCGACAAGTTCTGGGAGAAGTTCTACTTCCGTCCGGGCAACCTCGGGTACCCCGTCTTCGACACCACGGTCGGACCGGTCGGCGTCTACATCTGCTACGACCGGCACTTCCCCGAAGGATGGCGCGAGCTCGGCCTCAACGGCGCGCAGATCGTCTTCAACCCGAATGCGACGAAGCCGGCGCTCTCCAACCGCCTGTGGGAGATCGAGCAGCCCGCCGCGGCGGCCGCGAACGGCTACTTCGTCGCCGCGCCGAACCGCGTGGGCAAGGAGGACAACGAGTACGGCGAGCTCGCGGTGACCTTCTACGGCAAGAGCCAGTTCGTCGATCCGCGAGGCAACCTCGTGGGCGACTACGGATCGGAGGAGCACGAGGAGGTCGTGATCCGCGACCTCGACCTCGACCTCATCCGCGAGGTGCGCAACACGTGGCAGTTCTACCGAGACCGCCGGCCCGACTCCTACGAGGCCATCCCGAAGCCGTAACGACGAGCCACCGAAGGAGCGAACCCATGGCGACGACTCTCATCACCGGCGGCACCGTCGTGAGCGCGACGGGCCGGGCCGCGGCCGACGTGCTCGTCGACGGCGAGACCATCCAGGCGGTGCTGCAGCCCGGCAGCACCCTGCTCGGCACGGATGTCGCGGCATCCGTCGACCGGGTGATCGACGCGAGCGGCAAGTACGTCATCCCCGGCGGCATCGACGCGCACACGCACATGCAGCTGCCGTTCGGCGGCACCGAGGCATCCGACACCTTCGAATCGGGCACGCGGGCGGCGGCGCACGGCGGCACGACGTCGATCATCGACTTCGCCGTGCAGACCTACGGCCAGCGCGTCGAAGACGGCCTCGCGGCCTGGCACGAGAAGGCCGGCGGCAATTGCGCGATCGACTACGGATTCCACCAGATCGTCGGCGACGTCAACGAGGCCTCGCTCGAGGCGATGCGGCGGCTGCCCGACGAGGGCGTGTCGAGCTTCAAGCTCTTCATGGCCTATCCCGGCGTCTTCTACTCGGACGACGCGCAGATCCTTCGGGCCATGCAGGTCTCGCGCGACACCGGCATGCTCACGATGATGCACGCCGAGAACGGGCCGGCGATCGACGTGCTCGCCCAGCAGCTCATCGACCAGGGCAAGACCGATCCCTACTACCACGGCATCGCCCGCGCCTGGGAGATGGAGGAGGAGGCGACCCACCGCGCGATCATGCTCGCGAAGCTCACGGGTGCGCCGCTCTACGTCGTGCACGTCTCGGCGAAGCAGGCCGTCGAGCAGCTCTCGTGGGCGCGCGACAAGGGACAGAACGTCTACGGCGAGACGTGCCCGCAGTACCTCTACCTGAGCCTCGAAGACCAGCTCGGCGCGAGGAGCGACCAGTGGGGCGCCTTCGAGGGGGCGAAGTGGGTGTGCTCGACGCCGTTGCGCAGCCGAGAGGAGGGGCACCAGCGCTCGATGTGGCAGGCCCTGCGCACGAACGACCTGCAGATGGTCTCCACCGACCACTGCCCGTTCTGCATGAAGGACCAGAAAGAGCTCGGGCTCGGCGACTTCCGCAAGATCCCGAACGGCATCGGCGGGGTCGAGCACCGCATGGACCTCATGTACCAGGGCGTCGTCACGGGTGAGATCACCCTCGAGCGCTGGGTCGAGCTCACGAGCACGACCCCCGCCCGCATGTTCGGCCTGTACGGGCGGAAGGGCGTCATCCAGCCCGGCGCCGACGCCGACATCGTGGTCTACGACCCCGACGGGCACACCTCGATCGGGGTCGACAAGACGCACCACATGAACATGGACTACTCCGCATGGGAGGGCTTCGAGGTAGACGGTCACGTCGACACGGTGCTCTCCCGGGGCAAGGTGATCGTCGACGGCGGGGAGTACCTCGGCTCGAAGGGCGACGGCCGGTTCCTGAAGCGCGGCCTCTCGCAGTACCTCATCTGAGCAGTCCCGGACCGAGCGGAGCATCCATGGAATTCGGAGCGGTACTCCAGACCAACCCGCCCGCGTCGCGAACCATCCAGCTCGCGAAGCTCGCCGAAGTGCACGGGTTCTCGCACGTGTGGACGTTCGACTCGCACATCCTCTGGCAGGAGCCGTACGTCATCTACAGCCAGATCCTCGCGCAGACGCAGCGCATCAAGGTGGGCCCGTTCGTGACGAACCCGGCGACGCGGGACTGGACGGTCACGGCATCGGTCTTCGCGACGCTCAACGAGATGTTCGGCAATCGCACGGTCTGCGGCATCGGCCGCGGCGACTCGGCGGTGCGGGTCACGAACGGCAAGCCCACGACGATGACCGAGCTCCGCGAGTCGATCCACGTCATCCGCGAGCTCGGCAACTCCCGCCCCGTCGAGTACCACGGCTCCACGATCCGGTTCCCCTGGAGCCGCGGCTCCGAGCTCGAGGTGTGGGTCGCCGCCTACGGCCCCATGGCGCTGCGAGTCGCCGGAGAGGTGGGCGACGGGTTCATCCTGCAGCTCGCCGATCTCGACATCGCCGCCTGGATGATCAAGTCCGTTCGGGACGCCGCCGAGAAGGCCGGCCGCGACCCGATGTCGGTGAAGTTCTGCGTCGCGGCCCCCATGTACATCGGCGACGACTGGGCGCACATGCGCGACCAGTGCCGCTGGTTCGGCGGGATGGTCGGCAACCACGTCGCCGACATCGTGGCGAAGTACGGCGAGCACGGCACGGTTCCCGACGCGCTCACCGACTACATCAAGGGACGCGAGGACTACGACTACAACGAGCACGGACGCGCCGGCAACGTGCACACGCAGTTCGTGCCCGACGAGATCGTCGACCGGTTCTGCATCCTCGGCACGGCCGACCAGCACATCGCGAAGCTCGAGCAGCTGCGCGAACTCGGCGTCGACCAGTTCGCCGGGTACCTCCAGCACGACAACAAGGAGGAGACGCTGCGGGTCTACGGCGAGACCGTGATCCCGGCGCTCTCCGAGCACATCACGGCGAAGGCATGACGGACACCGGCGTGCGCGAGACGAGCGCGGTGACGGATGCCGCGGCGATGACGCCCGCTCGCGACATCCGCCCACCCCGTCGGCCAGGCGGCCCGGGCCGCGTCCGCCGCGGGTTCGCGCAGTGGGCGTGGGGGCTCGCCGGCCTGCTCGTCGTCGTGCTCGTCTGGGAGGGCTACAAGCTGCTCGGCCCCGCCGACGGCGTCGTGGTCGGCGGCGCCCGGGTGCTGCCTCGCACGACCGACCTCGCGATGCCGCACGTCTGGGAGATGATCGGCCGCCTCGCCGAGCCCGTGACGCGGTCGCCGTCGGCGCAGCCGCTCTGGCTCGTCGTCGCGCTCGCCGCGCTCACGACGCTCGGCATCGCCGCTGCGGGCTGGCTCGTGGGCGTCGTCGTCGGGGTGGGGCTCGCCCTCGTCATGCAGCGCTGGCGCATCGCCGAGTGGGGCATCCTGCCGTGGATCGTGCTCAGCCAGACGGTGCCCCTCATCGCGTTCGCGCCCGTCGTGAAGAGCTGGGGCTCGCGGGTCGAGATCGGCGCCTTCGAGTGGCAGGACTGGATGTCGGTCGCGCTCATCGCGAGCTACCTCGCGTTCTTCCCGATCGCGATCGGCGCGCTGAAGGGGCTGCAGTCGCCCGACCGCATCCACACCGAGCTGATGCAGAGCTACGCCGCGGGGTACTGGCAGACGCTCGTGAAGCTGCGGCTGCCCGCCGCCGTTCCGTACCTGCTTCCCGCGTTGCGGCTCGGCGCGGCCAACGCGGTCATCGGAGCGGTCGTCGCCGAGGTGTCGACGGGCCTGCAGGGCGGCATCGGGCGCATCCTCATCCAGTTCGCCGGGCAGGCGTCGGGCGACCCCGCGAAGGCGTGGGGCCCGATCTTCGGCGCGATCGTGCTCGGGCTCGTGGCCGCCGGCTCGGTCGCGCTCCTCGGCGTGATCCTCAAGGACTACCGACGAACGGAGGAAGCCGCATGAGTGGACAGACCGGGTTTCGAGAGGCTCGGGCAGCGGATGCCGCCGTCGAGATCAGCGGCGTCGACAAGGTGTTCGAGACGCGCTCGGGCCAGGTGCAGGCGCTCGACACGATCGAGCTGACGGTCGCGGCGGGCGAGTTCGTCTCGCTCATCGGACCCAGCGGATGCGGCAAGTCGACGCTCATGCGCATCATCGCCGACCTCGACGAGCCGACGGGCGGCACCCTCGCGGTCTTCGGCAAGTCCGCGAGGCAGGCGCGGCTCGACCAGGAGTACGGCATCGCGTTCCAGCAGGCCGGCCTCCTCCCCTGGCGCACGGTCGCGGCGAACGTCGCCCTGCCGCTCGAACTGCACGGCGTCGCCTCCGCCGCCCGCGCCTCACGGGTGGCCGAGCTGCTCGAGATGGTGGGCCTCTCCGACTTCGCCGACCGCTACCCCGACCAGCTCTCGGGCGGAATGCAGCAGCGCGTCGCGATCGCACGGGCGCTCGCCGAGCAGCCTCGGCTCCTCCTCATGGACGAACCGTTCGGCGCCCTCGACGAGATGACGCGAGAGAAGATGCAGACCGAACTCGTGCGCATCTCCGCCGAGACCGGGGCGGCCGTCGTGTTCGTCACGCACTCGATCCCCGAGGCGGTGTTCCTCTCCGACCGCGTGGTCGTGATGTCGCCGCGTCCCGGTCGCGTCCGAGAGATCGTGCCGATGCGGCTCGGTACCGACGCCTCCGCGCGAGCAGCCCGCACCGAGGAGCTGCGCGAGGAGCGTTCCTTCTTCGAGATGGTCACCGCCGTGCGCGAGGCGCTGCACGGCTCGCCTGTGGCGACCGGCCCGCGCGGAGTGGAGCACCGCTGATGGCGACCCCGGCGGTGACGAGACCACGACCCACTCGGGGGCACGGGCCGAGCCCGCGCACCGAGACGACCCTGCGCATCGTGGCGCCCGTCGCGGTGGGTCTGCTCGTGCTCGGGGCCTGGCAGTTCCTCGTGAGCGTCGTCGGCGTCTCGGACTACCTGCTGCCGAGCCCGGCCTCGATCATCGAGGAGTTCGCCGCCTACTGGCCCTCGATCGCCTCGGCGATGCTCATCACGGGCGCCAACTCGCTCGTGGGCCTCGTCATCGGCTCGGTGCTCGGCATCGCACTCGCCGCCCTCGCCGCCCGGTGGCGTCCTGTCGATCGCATGAGCGCGCCCGTCGTCGCCTCGCTCGCCGTCGTGCCGATCGTCGCCCTCGCGCCGGTGCTCAACTCGATGTTCGGCGCCGACAGCCAGTTCGGCCGGCAGGCGATCGCCGCCCTCGCGTCGTTCGTGCCCGTGTTCATCAACACGCTTCGGGGGTTCCGCCAGACGACGCCCGTGCATCGCGAGCTCATGCGGGCGTACGCGGCGACGCCCGGTCAGGTGCTCCGCACGCTCACCCTGCCGACGGCCCGCCCGTTCATCCTCACCGGCATCCGCATCGCCTCGTCGCTCGCGGTCATCTCGGCGCTCGTCGCCGAGTACTTCGGCGGCCCGCGCGGCGGGCTCGGCAGCCTGATCTCGACCTCGGCGGCCTCGAGCGCGTACGCCCGCGCGTGGGCGTACGTCGTGGCATCCATCGCCCTCGGCCTGCTCTTCTACCTCGTCACGCTCGGCCTCGAACGGATGCTGCAACGTCGCGCACCGCAGGCGGGAGGCCGCCCCTGACGCACGACCACTGCGGCCATGCGCCACGGCGGGCAACACCGCATCACCGATCGATCGCACCACCGGCACCACCGCACCACGGCACACGCACCAACCGCACCACTCGCACCACACGCACTGAGAGCAACGAAAGGATCGACATGAACCACAGCAGACGTCGCCTCGCGACGATCGGCGGGCTCGCCTTCGCGGCGACGCTCGCACTGTCCGCATGCTCCGCGCCGAACGATTCCGTGCCCGGGGAGGGCGGCAGCGGCGAGCGCGAGCTCACCCCCGTGAAGCTGCAGCTGCAGTGGCTGCCGCAGGGGCAGTTCGCCGGCTACTTCGCGGCCGTCGACCAGGGCTACTTCGAAGAGGAGGGCCTCGACGTCGAGATCATCCCGTCGGGCGGTGACATCGTGCCGCAGGACGCCCTCGCCAACGGCGACGTCGACTACGCGATCGCCTGGGTGCCGAAGGTGCTCGGCTCGATCGAGCAGGGCGCGAACCTCACCAACATCGCGCAGATCTTCCAGAAGTCGGGAACGCTCCAGGTGTCGTGGGCCGATTCCGGCATCGACTCGGTCGCCGACTTCGAGGGCAAGAAGATCGGCTCGTGGGGCTTCGGCAACGAGTGGGAGATCTTCGCCGCGATGGCGGCCGAGGGCCTCGACTCGACGACCGTGCAGATCATCACGCAGGACTTCAACATGAACGCCTTCCTGCAGGGCGACATCGACGCGGCCCAGGCGATGACCTACAACGAGTACGCGCAGCTGCTCGAGACGCCGAACCCCGACACGGGCGAGCTCTACCAGCCCGAGGACTTCAACGTCATCAGCTACGAGGACACCGAGGGGGCGATGCTCCAGGATGCGATCTGGGCCGACACCGAGCGGCTCGAGAGCGATGAGGAGTACCAGGACACGACGGTCGCGTTCCTCAAGGCCGTCGTGAAGGGCTGGATCTACGCCGCCGAGAACCCCGAGCAGGCATCGGAGATCACGATCGCCGCCGGCTCGGGCTGGGGTCCGAGCCATGAGCTGTGGATGGTCAACGAGACGAACAAGCTCATCTGGCCCTCGCCGAACGGCATCGGCGTGATCGACGAGGCCGCGTGGGACAAGACGGTGGCCGGCGCGCTCTCGGCGGTGAACGAGTCGGGGGCCCGCCTCATCACCGAGGAGCCGCCCGCCACGGCGTGGTCCAACGAGTGGATCCAGCGGGCGCTCGACGAGCTCGAGGGCGACGATCTCGACCTGACGGGCGAGGGCTTCGAACCCATCGAGGTCGAGCTCCAAGAGGGCGGCAACTAGCGAGCGGATGCCGCGGGCCGGCGCATCCCGGCCGGCCCGCGGCATCCATCACCGAACGAAAGGCACCGATGCCATGACCGAGAACCTCGTCGGCAACGTCGACGAGCTCGCCCGCGAGCTCGACCGCGACCACGTCTTCCATTCCTGGTCGGCGCAGGCGCAGCCGCCCGGACTGACGATCGCGAGCGGCAGCGGATGCCGCGTCTGGGATCACGCCGGTCGCGAGTACCTCGACTTCTCGAGCCAGCTCGTGAACGTGAACATCGGACACCAGCATCCGTCGGTCGTCGCTGCGATCAAGGAGCAGGCCGAACTGCTGACGACGATCGCGCCATCGACGGTGAACCTCGCGCGCGGCCAGGCGGCGAAGCGCATCGTCGGCCGTGCCCCGTCGGGCTTCGACAAGGTGTTCTTCACGAACGGCGGCGCCGACGCGAACGAGAACGCCATCCGCATGGCGCGGCTGCACACGGGCCGCGACAAGATCCTCTCGACCTACCGCTCGTACCACGGCAACACCGGCGCGGCGATCGTGTCGACCGGCGACTGGCGCCGCATCCCGAACGAGTTCGCCCGCGGCCACGTGCACTTCTTCGGGCCCTACCTGTATCGCTCGGAATTCTGGGCGACGACGCCCGAAGAGGAGTCCGAGCGCGCCCTGCACCACTTGCGACGGGTCATCGAGGCCGAGGGGCCGTCGTCGATCGCGGCCATCCTCCTCGAGACGATCCCGGGCACGGCGGGCATCATGCTTCCGCCGCCCGGATACCTCGCCGGCGTGCGGGAGCTCGCCGACCGGCACGGCATCCTGCTCATCCTCGACGAGGTGATGTGCGGCTTCGGCCGCAGCGGGCGGTGGTTCGCCTTCGACGGATACGACGTGCGGCCCGACCTCATCACCTTCGCGAAGGGGGTGAACTCGGGCTACATCCCGGCCGGCGGCGTGATCATCTCCGCTCCGATCGCAGCGACGTTCGACGAGCGGGTCTTCCCCGGCGGGCTCACGTATTCGGGGCATCCGCTCGCGATGGCCTCGATCGTCGCGACCCTCGATGCCATGGAATCCGAGGGCATCGTCGAGAACGCCAGGGCGATCGGCGAGACCGAGATCGGGCCGGCGCTCGCCGAGCTCGCCGAGCGCCACGAGGTGATCGGCGAGGTGCGCGGCGAGGGCGTGTTCTGGGCGGTGGAGCTCGTCGCCGATCGCGCGTCCCGCGAGCCGTTGCCCGCCGCGGCGATGGGCCGCATCAAGCGCGCGCTCATCGATCGCGGCCTCCTGCCGTTCGTGCAGGACAACCGCATCCACGTCGTGCCGCCGTGCGTGGTCACCCCAGAGGAGGTCGCCGAAGCGGTGGCGATCTACGATGAAGTACTGAGCACCGCACTCGAAGGAGAGGGCTGACTCATGAGCCAGACCGTGACCGAGAACCAGTCGGCGGGAGCCGCCGAGACCACGATGGTCGAGCACTGGATCGACGGGGCATCCGTCGCCGGATCGTCCGACCGCAGCGGACCCGTCTACAACCCCGCGCTCGGCGTCGAGCAGAAGCGCGTGCGGTTCGCGTCGACCGAGGATGTCGACGTCGCCGTGCAGGCTGCCGCGCGCGCCTTCCCAGCGTGGCGCGACACGTCGATCGCGAAGCGCCAGCAGGTGATGTTCGCGTTCCGCGAGCTGCTCAACGCCCGCACGGGTGAGCTCGCCGCGATCCTCACGAGCGAGCACGGCAAGGTGACCTCGGATGCCGCGGGCGAGATCGCGCGCGGACTCGAGGTCGTCGAGCTCGCCTGCGCGATGCCGGGGTACACGAAGGGCGAGTACTCCGAGAACGTCTCGACGGGCATCGACGTGTACACCCTGCGCCAGCCCGTCGGCGTCGTCGGCATCATCAGCCCGTTCAACTTCCCGGCGATGGTGCCCCTGTGGTTCTTCCCACTCGCGATCGCGACCGGCAACGCGGTCGTGCTGAAGCCGTCGGAGAAGGACCCGTCGGCGGCCGTCTGGCTCGCGAAACTCATGCAGGAGGCGGGCCTGCCCGACGGCGTGCTCAACGTCGTGCACGGTGACAAGGTCGCCGTCGACGCGCTGCTCGAGCACCCGACCGTGCGCTCGATCTCCTTCGTCGGCTCGACGCCGATCGCCCAGTACATCTACTCCACGGCGACCGCGAACGGCAAGCGCGTCCAGGCGCTCGGCGGCGCGAAGAACCACATGCTGGTGCTGCCCGACGCCGACCTCGACCTCGCCGCCGACGCCGCCGTGAACGCGGGCTTCGGCTCGGCCGGCGAGCGGTGCATGGCGATCTCGGCCGTGCTCGCGGTCGACTCGATCGCCGACGAACTCGTGTCGAAGATCGCCGAGCGGATGTCGCGGCTCACGACCGGCGACGGCACGCGCGGGTGCGACATGGGACCGCTCATCACCCGGGAGCATCGCGACAAGGTCGCGGGCTACCTCGACGTCGCAGCATCCGACGGCGCCACCGTCGTGGTCGACGGACGGGACCCCGAGGTCGACGGGGAGCCCGACGGCTTCTGGCTCGGCCCGACCCTCGTCGACAAGGTGCCCACGTCGTCGTCGGTGTACCGCGACGAGATCTTCGGACCGGTGCTCTCGGTCGTGCGGGTCGACGGCTACGAAGACGGACTCGAGCTCATCAACCGCTCGCGGTACGGCAACGGCACGGCGATCTTCACGAACGACGGCGGCGCCGCGCGCAGGTTCCAGCGCGAGGTGACGGTCGGCATGGTGGGCATCAACGTGCCCATCCCGGTGCCCGTGGCGTACCACTCGTTCGGCGGCTGGAAGGACTCGCTCTTCGGTGACGCGAAGGCGTACGGACCGCGCGGCTTCGACTTCTTCACCCAGGAGAAGGCGATCACGTCGCGGTGGCTCGATCCGAGCCACGGCGGCCTGAACCTCGGGTTCCCGCAGCACGACTGAGCCGCACGTCCGGGCGTTCGCGCGCCCGGCGTGCGATTCGCGCCGTCCCGCGCGCCTCAGTCCGCGGGAGCGGGTGGCAACGCGTCGCGCAGCAGCGTGAGCGCGGCCCGCACCGTCTGGTGCACGACCTCGGCGGGGTCGCCGTCGAAGCGGAAGTGCGCGTCACGCACCTCGCCTCGCACCGAAGCCGCCGCGAACACCGTGCCCGCGGGCTCGCCGTCGGCGGGGTCGGGTCCGCCGACCCCGGTCACGGCGACCGCGGCATCCGACCCGAGAAGGCTCGCGACGCCCGTCGCGAGCTGGCGAGCGCACTCGGCCGAGGTGATCGACTCGGCGGTCACGCCGAGCACCTCCCGCTTGACGGCCTCGGCGTAGGCGACGACGCCGCCGCGGAACCACTCGGATGCCTCGGGCGCGGCCCCGATCGCATTCGCGATGCCGCCGCTCGTGAGCGACTCGGCCGTCGCCACGGTCAGGCCGGCCGCCTTGGCGCGGTCGGCGACCTCCTCTGCCAGCGCAGCGAACTCGTCGGCGGGATCCTCCATCGAACCTCCTCGGTACGGTGTTGCTCGGGTGGGGCGCTCAGGTGGTGGGGCGCCGGGCGGTCGGGTCGGCGAAGGCGGCGATCGCCGCCCGGGCGTACGGCGTCTCGAAGGCCGCGCCGATCGTACGGGCCTCGTCGTCGAGCGACT
>JAPSJT010000277.1 GCA_031178045.1 Agromyces sp. | reverse complement strand
GAGAAATCATCGCCGGTCGATCGCGAACTGTCAACTGCAGCCGAAACACTTGTTCGCGCCCGTGCTGAGGGGGCGCGAATGCGCTCTGGTCGTCGGCCGACGCGGAGGGTTCGGCTGCTTCACGGTGCGTCGGATGCTACGAGCGCGGCGTGTCGGCTCGATCCTCCTCATCCGTCAGCAGGCCGATTCCGGGATGGGTGCAGGATCGGGCGGTCAGCCGGCCGGGGCGGACTCGCGCTCGACGATCCGGAAGTCGGCGAGGAGCAGGCGCGGCTCGTTGCCGGCGGGGTCCTCGATGCGCTCGATGAGGGTCTGCACCGCGGTGCGAGCGATCCAAGCCTGACCGGGATCGACGGTCGTGAGCGACGGGATCGAGTACTGGGCCTCGTCCAGGTCGTCGTAGCCGACGACGGCGACGTCGTCGGGCACGCGTCGTCCCGACTCCTGCAGTGCGCGCATCGCACCGAGCGCGAGCGTGTCGTTGAGCCCGAACACGGCGTCGAACGTGACGTCGCGGTCGAGGAGCTCGCGCATCGATCGCGCGCCGTTCGCCCGGTGCCAGAGCGTCGTGTAGCCGATGATCGATTCGTCGAACGGCAGCCCGTGGGCGTCGAGCGCCTCGCGGTAGCCTCGGAGCCGAAGCCCCGCCGAGCCGATCACCTCGCCCTCGTGCGCGCCGACCACGGCGATGCGCTCGCGTCCGGAGGCGATGAGGTACTCGGTGGCCGCCCGCGCAGCCTCGACGTTGCGCATCGTGACGTGGTCGCACGGGGCGCCGAAGATGCGCTCACCGAGCAGCACGAGCGGATACGGCACCTCGAGCGCCGCGACATCCGCTTCACCCATCCCGAGCGCGCTGAAGATCAGGCCGTCGGTCAGGTTCAGGCGGGGGCTGCGCAGCAGCTCGAGCTCACGGTCGCGATCTCCGCCCGTCTGCTCGACGAGCACGACGAGTCCGGCCTCCTCGGCGGCCGCGATCACTGCCGCCGCGAGTTCGGCGAAGTAGCTGAGGCCGAGCTCGGGCACCGCGAGCGCGATCGCGCCGGTACGCCCCGACCGGAGGCTGCGTGCGGTGAGATTCGGCGTGTAGCCGAGCTCGGCGATGGCATCCTCGACCCGCGCCCGCGTGGCAGGGCGGATATGCGGGTAGTCGTTGACGACGTTCGACACCGTCTTGATCGAGACGCCGGCGAGGCGCGCGACGTCGTGCAGCGTGGCCGCCATGCCCCTCCTCAGCTCATCATCGCCACCCTACATCGTTGTAGAGGCTCCACCGCGTTAGGCTCGACGACGTGCTGCGCGCCATGCTCAAGTCCAAGATCCACCGTGCGACCGTGACCCACGCCGATCTGCACTACGTGGGCTCGGTGACGATCGACCGAGATCTCATGGAGGCCGCCGACCTGCTGCCCGGCGAGCAGGTCGCGATCGTCGACGTGTCGAACGGCGCGCGCCTCGAGACGTACGTCATCGAGGGTGAGCGGGGGAGCGGCGTGCTCGGCATCAACGGCGCAGCGGCGCACCTCGTGCACGAGGGCGATCTCGTCATCGTGATCTCGTACGCTCAGCTCGACGACCTCGCCGCACGCACGTGGCAGCCCCGCATCGTGCACGTCGACGCCGAGAACCGCATCGTCGAGCTCGGCGCGGATGCCGCCGCACCCGGGGGCGTGGCCGAGCTGCGTCGGCCGCCGCTCGCGGTCTGAGGGCGCCGCTCGTCGGTCGAAGGCTCAGCGCTCCGCGAGGTCGGCGACGTCCTCCGCCGTCAGTGCCGAGCTCCACACGCTCAGCTCGTCGACATCGCCGCGGAACGGGGCATCCCACCAGTTCACACCCACTCCGAACACGGCGCCGGGAGCCGACAGCACGTCAGGGAAGCCCGTTCCCTGGAAGCGACGCTCGCCGTCCACATACACCGCGACGGATCCGCTGTCGACGACGAAGGCGACGTGCGACCACTCGCCGATCGGGATGGTCTCCCCGGTGCCGGCGTCGTACCATCGGCTGCCCGCCCAGAGCATCGTCGCTCCTCCCACGCCGGCGTGCCCTTGCGGCACGAGGCTGATCCACGAGTCCGGGCCGGCCGCGGCGAAGAACGCGGTCGTGAACGCGGAGAGCGTCTCCGGGCGCAGCCACACGCTCACCGTGTAGTCCGAACTCTGCACGAGGCCGTCGGGAAGTCTCACGCCGGCGGTGCCGGGCAGGTGCAGGGCGCTGCCCGCGACACCGTCCGCCACGAACGAGGCGGGATCACCGGCGAGGTCGATCCGGGGGCCCGTCGTGGCCGCCGGAGGGTGGATGCCTGCGGCATCCGTCAGGTCCTGCTCGAACGACCACGATCCGGCCAGCACGCCCGGAGTGCGCGCGAGCACCACGATATCGAACGACACCGAGCGGGACTCCGTGCCTGCCGTGACCGTCGCCGTGAGCGTCACGTGCGCGTGCGGGGCGCCGAGCTCGGGGCGCGTCACGCGCCCCTCGGGTGAGACGACGGCGGGGTCGGAGGACTCCCATGAGATCT
>JAPSJT010000276.1 GCA_031178045.1 Agromyces sp. | reverse complement strand
CCGAGCTCGAGCTCTCCGGGCTCGACGATGCGTGCACCGTCGCGACCCGTGAACGCGGCGAGGTCTGCGGGCACCTCGACGCTCAGCCGCGCGGATGCCCCGGGCTCGAGCTCGAGGCGCTGGAAGCCGACGAGCCGGCGCACCGGGCGCACCACCGACGCGACCGGGTCGTGCAGGTAGAGCTGCACGACATCGGCGCCCGCCCGTTCGCCCGTGTTGCGGACCGTGATCGCCAGTCGCACGGCGCCGTCGGTCGGAGCCGAGCGGTGCTCGACCTCGACGCCGCTCCACTCGAACGAGGTGTAGGAGAGCCCGTGGCCGAAGGCGTAGCGCGGCGTCGGATCGATGCTCGACACGCCATTGGCCTGCGCGAGCGGGGCGGCGAGGTAGGTCGAAGGCTGCGCGCCCGGCGTCGCCGGCACGCTCACCGGAAGCCGACCGCTCGGGTTCACCCGACCGCTCAGTACGCCGGCGATCGCCGTCGTGCCCTCTTCGCCGGGGAAGAAGGACTGCACGATTCCCGCCGCTCGCTCGGGGGCGCTGCCGAGCACGTACGGACGGCCCGCGAGCATCGTCACGATCGTCGGCGTGCCCGCGTCGAGCACCGCCTCGAGCAGCGCCGCCTGTGCGCCGGGAAGCTCCAGCGTCTCGGCGTCGCAGCCCTCGCCGCTCGTGCCGCGTCCGAACAGTCCGGCCCGATCGCCGAGCGCGAGCACGACGACGTCCGCGCCCGATGCCGCGCGCGCCGCATCCGCGATGCCGTCCGTCTCGCCGCCGTCGATCGACGTGCCCGCCGTGACCGTGAGCTCGGCGGCCGGGAACTCGTCCCGGAGCGCCTCGACGAGCGTCGGCAACTCGATGCCGAGACCCGCCTCGGGGTGGTGCACGCCGACGTGCGTCGGGAACGCGTAGCAGCCGAGCACCGCGAGGGGGTCCTCGGCGGTGGGGCCGACGACGGCGATGCGGCGCGGCCGGGCGAGCGGGAGCGTGCCGTCGTTGCGGAGCAGCACGATCGCCTCCTCGGCGAGCCGGCGCGCGAGTGCGCGGTTCTCGGGCCCGTCGAGGTCGACGGTGCCGCGCACCGACTCGAGCTCGAGGCCGGCGGCGCCGGCGGGGGGCGCGTCGCCGCTGCCGGCGACGGATCCCGCTCCGGTGAGGGCCCTCGGTTCGATCGCGGCCGGCCCGTCGAGCAGGCCCAGTTCGATCTTCTGGGCGAGCACCCGGCGCAGGGCGCGGTCGATGATCGCCTCGTCGAGGCGCCCGTCGGCGATCACCCGCTCGAGCGGCTCGCCGAAGGCGTGCACCGTGGGCAGCTCGACGTCGATGCCGGCGGTGAGCGCGGCGGCCGCCGCCGAGCCGAGGTCGCCGGCCGTGGCGTGCAGCGTCTGCAGGAACGCCACCGCGAAGTAGTCGGCGACCACCGTTCCCTCGAAGCCCCACGTGTCGCGCAGCAACTCGGTGAGCAGGCGCTCGTCGGCGGCCGTCGGCACCCCGTCGAGATCGGTGTAGGCGTTCATGACCGAGCGCGGCCGCGCGTCGCGCACGACCATCTCGAAGGGCGGCAGCAGCACGTCCGCGAGTTCGCGGGCGCCGACCGACACCGGTGCGAGGTTGCGTCCGGCCTTCGACGCCGAGTACCCGACGAAGTGCTTCAGCGTCGCGACGATGCCGGATGCCTCGAGCCCCCGCACGTACGCAGTGCCGATCGTGCCGACGAGGTACGGGTCTTCGCCGATCGTCTCCTCGACACGACCCCATCGGGCGTCGCGCACGACGTCGAGCACGGGCGCGAGGCCCTGGTGCACGCCGACGGAGCGCATGTCGTCGCCGATGCGGCGCGACATCCGCTCGACGAGCTCGGGGTCGAACGTCGCGCCCCACGACAGCGGAACCGGGTAGGCGGTCGCCCCGTAGGCCGCGAAGCCCGCGAGGCACTCCTCGTGCGCGACGGCGGGGATGCCGAGGCGGCTCGTCGCGACGATGCGCTGCTGCAGCCGCGCGAGCGAGACGGCGCCGACGGCGGGGTCGACCGGCGCGGTGCCGAACGAGCGCGTGATCTGGCCGAGGCCACGGGGGAGCAGTGTGTCGAGGTCGACGTCGCCCGTCATCTCGTGCTGATGCGGGGCGACATCGGCGCCGTCATCCGACGCACCGACCCAGATTCCGTAGAGCTGGGCGAGCTTCTCCTCGAGGGTGAGCTCGGCGACCAGCGCGTCGACCCGCTCCGCGAGCGGACGGGAGGCGTCGCGCCACGGGGCATCCGTCTGGGCGTCCGTCGGCGTGGCGGCATCCGGCGCCGTGCGGGAGCGGGGAGCGGTGACCCCGGTCATCCCTTCACCGCCCCCTGGAGCCCGCCGACGATGCGTTTCTCGGCGACGAGGAAGAAGGCGAGGGCGGGGATCATGGCGAGCGAGGTGTACGCGAGCACGGCGGCGGTGTCCTGTGAGTATTGGGTGGAGAACTGCGTGACGCCGAGCGGCAGCGGCCAGAGTTCCTGGGGAAGGGTGCCCGTGCTGATCACGAGCAGGGGCAGGAGGTAGCCGTTCCAGCTGCCGACGAAGGCGAGCACGCC
>JAPSJT010000275.1 GCA_031178045.1 Agromyces sp. | reverse complement strand
CATGCGCGCGGGCCGCTTGAGCGGCGCGCATGCCGGTGATGAACGCCTGCCGTTCGAGCTCGGCGTCACGGACCCGCGTCGAGAGCGCGAGGAGTTCGACGGACGCAGGCACCGCGAGGTCGAGACCGCAGACTCGGCACTGTGCACCGACGAGCGGGCTGAAGCAGGCGGGGCACCGACTCGTGTCCACCAGCTGGGAGGGATCGCTCGGCCAGCGGCGCACATCGCGTGATCCGTCGGGGAGGGCGCGGTCGGTCATGGGCTCACTCTGCCACGGCAGTGCACAACAGCGGCGGACCGTCCACAGGGCCCGTTCGGGGGTCAGCCGACCGCTCGGCTCCTCGCGCCGCACGGCGCACCAGCCGTGCAGTAGACTTTCGTGGGTCCATCCGTGCTTCCGCATGCTCCGGCATGCCCGCGCAGGTGAATCGACGAGTTGAGTCAGCGACTCGGGGCGTAGCTCAGCTTGGTAGAGCGCCCGCTTTGGGAGCGGGAGGTCGCAGGTTCGAATCCTGTCGCCCCGACGAGTCGCCTGAGACTCGACACGAACTTCCACACAACAGGAGATCTTCCACATGCCGACCACTTCGGTTGAGAAGCTGAGCCCGACGCGCGCCAAGCTCACCATCTCGGTGACGCCCGAGGAGCTGAAGCCCAGCATCGCCCACGCCTACGAGCACATCGCCGAGCAGATCAATGTGCCGGGCTTCCGCAAGGGCAAGGTGCCGCCGCCCATCATCGATCAGCGCGTCGGCAAGGGCGCCGTGCTCGAGCACGCGGTGAACGAGGGCCTCGACGGCTTCTACCGCGCCGCGGTCACCGAGCACGAGCTGCGACCGCTCGGCCGCCCCGAGGCCGACATCGTCGAGTGGCCGAACGAGAAGGACTTCTCCGGCGACCTCCTCCTCGCGATCGAGGTCGATGTGCGCCCCGAGATCGAGCTGCCCGAGTACGAGGGCCTCGAGCTGACCGTCGACTCGGTCGAGGTGGGCGACGACGAGGTGAACGAGGAACTCGAGCGCCTCCGCACCCGCTTCGGCACGCTCATCACCGTCGACCGTCCGGCCAAGTCGGGCGACTTCGTCACGCTCGACCTCGTGGCGACGATCGAGGGCGCCGAGGTCGACACGGCGAGCGGCATCTCGTACGAGCTCGGCTCGGGCGAGCTGCTCGAGGGCATCGACGAGGCACTCGACTCCCTCACCGCCGGTGAGACGACGACGTTCGAGTCGAAGCTGCTCGGCGGCGAGCACGAGGGTGAGACGGCCGAGATCACCGTCACGGTGACCGCCGTGAAGGAGCGCGAGCTTCCCGAGGCCGACGATGACTTCGCGCAGATCGCGAGCGAGTTCGACACGCTCGACGAGCTCACGGCGAGCCTGAAGGAGCAGGTCGCCCGCAACAAGTCGTTCGGGCAGGGCACCCAGGCCCGCGACCTCCTCGTCGACAAGCTCCTCGAGCTCGTCGAGGTGCCCGTTGCCGACAGCGTCATCGAAGACGAGGTGCACCGTCACCTCGAATCCGAGGGGCGCCTCGAAGACGACGAGCACCGCGCCGAGGTCACCGAGTCCAGCACCAAGGCGTTCAAGACGCAGATCGTGCTCGACGCGATCGCCGAGAAGGAGAAGGTGCAGGTCAGCCAGGACGAGCTGACCCAGTACCTCGTGCAGGGTGCGGCCCAGTACGGCATGGACCCCAACGAGTTCGTGCAGGTGCTCAGCCAGAACGGCCAGATCCCCGCCATGGTCGGCGAGGTGGCACGCAACAAGGCGCTCGCGATCGCGCTCGGCAAGGCGAAGGTGTCGGATGCCGCAGGCAACGCCGTCGACCTCTCCGAGTTCACGGCCGTGGCCGGCGACGACGAGGCCGAGTCGGCCGAAGCCGATGACGTGACCGAGGCTCCCGAGGCCGCGGCCGAGCCCGCCGGCGAGGCCGAGGAGCCGAAGAAGCCCGCCCGCAAGCGCGCGGCGAAGAAGGCCGACGCCGAGTAGTCCCGGGACGTCGCACGAGCGACACCCGATCGACGGGAGGGCCGGGCGATTCGCCCGGCCCTTCCGCGTTCACGAAGGAGCATCCGTGATGAACGACTGGCAGGAACGCATCGACGCCGTCTGGGCGGTCGCCGGTGAGATCGGCGACGCGGAGGTCATCGCGCGTATCGATACACTCGCCGCCGAGCGCCCCGCCGACGACGCGATCGCCCTGTTCGAGCGCGCCGGGGCACGCGATTCAGCGGGACTCGAGGCCGAGGCCGAACCCCTGTACCGGGCGGCGCTCGCGAGCGGACTCGAGGGCTCGGAGCGAGTGCAGGCGCACATCCAGCTCGCCTCGACGATCCGCAACCTGGGGCGACCCGCGGAAGCCATCGCCCTCCTCGACGCCATCGAGTCCGAGGCTGGAGAACTCCGCGACGCGGTCGTGGCGTTCCGGGCGCTCGCGCTCATCGATGTCGGGAGGCCTGTGCAGGCGGC
The DNA here is from genome assembly GCA_031178045.1 of Agromyces sp. Lineage (GTDB taxonomy): Bacteria > Actinomycetota > Actinomycetes > Actinomycetales > Microbacteriaceae > Agromyces. The sequence continues at coordinate 111 of JAPSJT010000275.1, read as the reverse complement.
GTCGGACGCGCTCGCGGCACTCGCGCCGCACCTTCCGCGATACCGCGTGTCGCTCGCGGCATACGCGGCGCAGGCCGCAGCATCCGCCTAGGGCGAACAGCCCCGTTCGCG
>JAPSJT010000089.1 GCA_031178045.1 Agromyces sp. | reverse complement strand
CTTGCGAAGGGTGGCGACATCCTTGTAGTCGATGACGCCGACCTTGATGGACTTCGCCGGGGCGGCGTTCTTCGCGCCCTTCCCGCGGCTCGGCTTGCGGCGGTCGCCGCTGCTCTTTCCAGCCATTACTGATCCTGTCTTGAAGATGCGGGTCGTGAGACCCGCTGAGTATTAGAAGGGGGTCTCGTCGCCGTAGCTCGTGCCCGGCGTGTTCCAGACGTCGCCGCCGCCCGACTGGGCCGCGGGAGCACTGGGCGCCCACGCGTCGTCCGACTGGCCGCCCCCGAAGGAGCCGCCGCCGACCGCGCCGCGGTTGGACTGGGCGCGCGTCACCGACGCGGTGGCGTAGCGCAGGCTCGGACCGATCTCGTCGATCTCGAGCTCGATGGTGGTGCGCTTCTCGCCTTCCTTCGTCTCGTAGGAACGCTGCTTGAGACGCCCGGTAGCGATGACCCGGGAACCCTTGGTGAGTGAACCCGCGACGTGCTCGGCGAACTCACGCCAGACGCTCGCGCGCAGGAACAGCGCTTCACCGTCCTTCCACTCGTTCGCCTGACGGTCGAACGTGCGGGGAGTGGACGCGATGGTGAAGTTGGCAACCGCCAGGCCGTTCTGCGTGTACCGCAGCTCGGGGTCTGAAGTGAGGTTGCCCACCACGGTGATGATGGTCTCGCCGGCCATGGGGACTAGGCGTCCTTCTTGGCCGAGGCAGGGGCGGATGCCGCGGAGGCGGCCTTCGCACCGGCCTTCGCCGAGGCGGCGGCCTTCTTCGCGGCCTTCTCCTCCTGAGCCTTCGCGTGAGCGGCGACCTGGGCGATCGCCTCTTCGGCGCGGAGCACCTTCGTGCGCATGACGGCCTCGCTGAGGTTCAGCTGGCGGTCGAGCTCGTCGGTGGTCTTGGACTCGGCGGTGAAGTCGACGACGGCGTAGATGCCCTCGGCCTTCTTGTTGATCTCGTAAGCCAGGCGACGGCGTCCCCAGATGTCGACCTTGTCGACGGTGCCGCCATCGTTTCGGATGACGTTGAGGAACTTGTCAAGGCTGGGAGCAACGGTGCGCTCGTCGATCTCGGGATCGAGGATGACCATCAGCTCGTACTGGTGCATGACTAACCCACCTCCTTCGGACTAAACGGTTACAGACTCTCTGCAACAGGAGGGTTGTGCATACGTCGCTCCGCGGAGGCCGCGCAATGCGGCACACGGGCAACCTGTCAAGACTAGCGGATGCCGCCCGCGGACGCCATTCGGTGCTGAGGATGCCTCGCGCTCAGCTCGCCTCGCGCGACGCCCACCAGGTGCGCAAGCGCTCGGCGGCGGCATCCGCTCCGATGGGCCCTTCGTCGAGCCGCAGCTCGAGCAGGAAGCGATACGCCTCGCCGACGACCGGCCCCGGCCGGACGCCGAGCAGCTCCATGATCTGCTGCCCGTCGAGCTCGGGGCGCACGGCGGCGAGCTCCTCCTCCTCGGCGAGCACGGCGATGCGCTCCTCGAGGTCGTCGTACGCGAATCCGAGGCGGTCGGCCTTGCGGCGGTTCCGCGTCGTGACATCCGCTCGGGTGAGGATGTGCAGTCGCTCGAGCTGGTCGCCCGCGTCGCGGACGTAGCGGCGCACGGCCGAGTCGGTCCACGCGGCATCCGCGTACCCGAAGAAGCGCAGGTGCAGTTCGATGAGCCGCGAGACGGCCGCGATCGTGTCGTTGTCGAAACGAAGGGCGCGCAGGCGCTTGCGGGCGAGCTTCGCGCCGACGAGGTCGTGATGGTGGAACGACACCGCGCCGCCGCGCTCGAGCCGACGGGTCGCGGGCTTGCCGATGTCGTGCAGCAGCGCCGCGAGCCGCACGATGAGATCGGGGGAGTCGAGCGTCTTGCGACTCGCCTCGTAGTCGATCGCCTGGTCGAGCACGGTCAGCGAGTGCTCGTACACGTCCTTGTGGTGATGGTGCTCGTCGATCTCGAGCCGCAGGGCCGGGATCTCGGGGATCACACGGTCGGCCAGCCCCGATTCCACGAGCAGTCGGATGCCGCCGCGCGGCGCCGAGGTCAGCAGCAGCTTCGACAGCTCGTCGCGCACGCGCTCCGCCGAGATCCGGTCGATCTCCGACGCGAGCGCGGTCATCGCCTCGCGCGTGCCGTCTTCGACCTCGAACCCGAGCTGCGCCGAGAAGCGCGCCGCCCGAAGCATCCGCAGGGGGTCGTCGCCGAACGAGATCTCGGGGGCGGCCGGCGTGCGCAGGGTCTTGGCGAGCAGGTCTTCGACCCCGCCCGACGGATCGACGAGCTCGAGCCTCGGCAGGCGGAGCGCGAGCGCGTTCACGGTGAAGTCACGGCGCGTGAGGTCGTCTTCGAGGCTCGAACCGAAGACGACCTCGGGCTTGCGGGAATCACCGTCGTACGAGTCGGCTCGGTACGTCGTGATCTCGACGGTCTCACCGGCGACCTTCGCGCCGATGGTGCCGAATGCGCGGCCGATGTCCCAGTGCGCGTCGGCGATGGGCTTCACGATCGCGAGGATCTCGTCGGGCGTGGCATCCGTCGTGAAATCGAGGTCGTTCGTGCTGCGACCGAGGAAGGCGTCGCGCACGGGCCCCCCGACGAGCGCGAGCTCGTGCCCTGCGGACTCGAATGCCGCGGCGAGCTTCGCGACGGTCGGCGAAGCAGCCAGCTCGCCCAGCCGGTCGAGGGCCGCCGCGACACTCTGCATGGTCCCTATGTTAAGCGGGGCGCGTACGGGGCCGCCGAACCGGCCCTCCGCCTGTGGACTCCGAGCGGATGCTCCGAGCCCACGCCGTAGAATCGCCAGCATGGTGGCCGAGTCGAACCCTGCGCGTCGCCGTGCCGACTCCACCGCCGGGCCCGACAGCTCAGCTCGCACACCCCGCCGAGGCATCACGGCGGCCGCACGCCGCCGGGGCCTGCCGGTCCTCGTCGCGCTCGCGCTCGCGACCGTCGCGGGCGCCGGGGTCGGTTCCGGCGTCGCCGATCCGGCCGTCGCGAGCCCGGCTCCGATGCAGGCGACCGCTGCCGTCGCCGAGACGAGCGGCCTGCACGTGCGCGTCTCGCCGACGATCTCGACGACGCTCGTCTTCAACGCTCCCGTCACCCTGTCGGTCGAGATCGAGAACGCGACGGGTGAGGCCCTCGCCCCCGGTGCGGTGCGGCTCGTCCGCGCGAGCGAGGCGATCGATGCGGAAGCGGAGATCGACGCGTGGCTCGCCGCCGACGCCGACGGTGCGCCCGGCATCAACGCCGGATCCGTGCCGCTCGCTGAGGGCGAGTCCCGTGCGCTCTCGGCCGGTGCGGCATCCGTCGTGTCGTTCACGGTGCCTGCCGAGGCCTTCGCCGAGATCGCCGACTCGCCCGTGATCGGGCTCGGTGCCGAACTCGTCGTGGGAGACACCGTCGTCGCGTCGGGCACCGGCACGTTCGCGAACTCCGGCGTCGCGCCGGCCGGCTCGGTCGCGCTCGCGGTGGCGGCGCCGCTCACGGTTCCGACGACCGGCGAAGCGGTCGGCCTCATCGACGCCGAGCGGCTCGAGAGCTGGACCGGGCCGACCGGCCTCCTCACCCGCCAGCTCGACGCGCTCGCCGGCCGACGCGTCGCGATCGGCGTCGACCCCCGTATCATCGCCTCGATCCGCGTGCTCGGCACGAGCGCTCCCCCCTCCGCCACCGACTGGCTCGAACGGCTCGCCAACGTACCGAACGAGGTCTTCCCGCTCGCCTACGCCGACGCCGACCTCGCAGCGCAGGCCCAGCTCGGCCTGCCCGGTCTGCTCGCCCCGATCTCGTTCAGCGACGCGCTCGACCCGGCGAACTTCGCCGCGACGGCCGACGGTGCGACCCCGACGCCCGCACCCGGCGAGCCGACCGCCACGCCCGCCCCGACGCCGGGCGGCCTGCCCAGCACCGAGGAACTCCTCGCCTGGCCGTACACGCGCACCGATATCGCCTGGCCGGCCGATGACACCGTGCGAACCGGCGACCTCTCGGTGTTCGACGCGGCCGGTCTCACCACCGCGATCCTCGCCCCGGGCAATGTCGAACCCCTCGATACGCCCGCCTCGGCGTCGGCCACCATCGACGGATCGACCGCACTCGCCGCCGATGCCGACCTCACCCGGCCGCTGCGCGCGGCGGCGGCCGCGACGACCGACACCGGGTGGCGAGCCGCGACCGGTCAGCTCCTCGCCGAACTGGCACTCGACGCCGGCGCGGCCCGCACCACGGTGCTCGCGACGCTCGATCGCGGCGCCGGTTCGCAGTCGGCGCGAGTCGCTGCGGTGCTCGACGAGATCGCGGCGTCCGGCTGGTCGTCGCTCGCCGGCCTCGCCGACGCCATCGGCGCCCCGCCGCAGGCGCGCACCCTCGTCGACCGCTCCGAGACCGAGGATCGACTCGGCGCCGTCGGCCGCATGGTCGACATGGAGGCCGAGCTCACCGAGTTCGCGAGCGTGCTCAGCGACGAGCGCCTGCTCACCGGGCCCACTCGCCGCGAGGTGCTCTCACTGCTCGACGGCGCCTGGCTCGCCGACGCCCAGGCGTGGAGCTCGGTGGTCTCCGACTGGATGGCGACGCAGCGACAGGTGCTCGGCGGGGTCTCCGTCGTTCCGAGCAGTCCGATCCTCGTCGTCTCGAGCGAGACCGGCGTGCCGATGTCGGTCGAGAACAGCCTGCCCTACCCCGTCACCGTCGTCGTGTCCGTCGATCCGTCGAACGGCCGGCTCGTCGTCGAAGACCGCATGGAGATCATGGTCGAGGCCGGCTCGCGCAGCAGTGTTCGCGTGCCCGTGGTCGCGGGGGTCGGCAACGGCGACGTCACACTCGCCGTCTCGCTCTCCTCGCTCTCGGGTGTGCCCATCGGCGGCACGGTCACCATCCCGGCGAACGTGCAGGCCGACTGGGAGGGGCTCGGCGCGGGCATCATCGCGACGATCGTCGTCCTGGTGTTCGGCATCGGCATCTGGCGCAACATCCGCCGCCGCCGCCGTGAGCGCGACACATCCGAGAACGCGCCCGCTGCTGCCGACGCCGACGCCGCGACAGATGCCGCAGCTGCCACCGATGGCGGGCCCGACCAGGCGACGGATGCCGCAGGGCCTCAGACGGATGCCGCCGATGCCGGGCCCCAGACCGGTGCCGCACCCGAGCCCGCCCCGGCGGAAGACGGACACCGTGGCTGACGACCGGATCGGACGTGCGAGCGTCTTCCTCGCCTCCGGCACGATCGTCTCTCGCGTGCTCGGCTTCGTGAAGACCATCGTGTTCGCATCCATCATCGGCGTCGTCGGAGCGGGTGCCGACGCGTTCGCCGTCGCGAACGGCCTGCCGAACACGGTCTACGTGATCGTCGCCGGCGGCATCCTCAGCGCCGTGCTCGTGCCGCAGATCGTGCGCGCGAGCCAGCACACCGACGGCGGCAGCGCGTACATCAACAAGCTGCTCACCCTCGCACTCGTGGTGATCGGCGGAGCGACGGTCGCGGCGACGCTCGCGGCGCCACTGCTCGCTGCGCTCTACGGCGCGACCCTGCCGCCCGAGACCCTCGGCCTCGCGGTCGCCTTCGCCTGGTGGTGCATGCCGCAGATCTTCTTCTACGGCCTCTACACGCTGCTCGGCGAGGTGCTGAACGCCCGACGCAGCTTCGGTCCGTTCACGTGGGTGCCCGTGCTCAACAACGTCGTCGCGCTCGCGGGCCTCATCCTCTTCGCCGTGTTCTTCGGTGCCGACCCCGGCGGCGAGCGAGACGCGGGGCGATGGTCGCCCGGGATGATCGCGCTGCTCGCCGGCTCGGCGACGCTCGGCATCGTCGTGCAGGCCGTCATCCTCTTCTGGTTCTGGCGACGCATCGGGCTGCGTTTCCGTCCCGATTTCGCGTGGCGAGGCGTGGGCCTCCGCTCAGCGGGCCGCATGGCCGGGTGGACCTTCGGCATGCTCCTGCTCACGACGGGCGCCGGCATCGTGCAGACACTCGTGGCGGCATCCGCTTCCGGCAACGATGCGTCGGTCTTCGCGCTCGACACCGCCTGGCTCGTGTTCATGCTTCCGCACTCGGTCATCACGGTCTCGATCGCGACCGCGTACTTCACCCGCATGAGCGAGCACGCGGCGGCGGCGCGGTTCGACGAGGTGCGCGCCGACCTCTCGAGCGCGCTCCGCGGTGTCGGCGTCATCATCGTGCTCGCCGCCGCGGTGCTCATCGTCGTCGCGTACCCCTTCGCGGCGGTGTTCAGCGCCGGGTTCGAGCAGACGCAGGCGGTCGGCAACATCATCGTGGCGTTCGCCTCGGGGCTCGTGGGCTTCAGCGCCCTGTTCGTCGTGCAACGCACGTTCTACGCACTCGGCGACACCCGCACGCCGTTCTTCTTCACCCTCTTCCAAGTGGTGCTCTTCATCTGCGGGGCGCTCGTCGCGGCCACACTGCCCAAGGAGTGGATCGCATTCGGCATCGCCCTCACGACGACGCTCGCCGGCACCGCCCAGCTGGCGCTCGCCGTCGGGTTGCTCCGCCGCCGTCTCGGCAGCCTCGACGGTCGGCGCATCGCGGCAGCCCTCGGCCGGAGTGCGCTCGCCCTGCTGCTTCCGGTGGTCGTCGGCGTCATCCTGCTCGTGGTCCTCGGCGGTACGACGGCCGGCGGGTTCGCCGTCTCGGGCGTCGCCGGAGCCGTGACCTCCATGGCCGTCATCGGCGTCGTCATGGCCGCGCTGTACTTCGCCACGCTGTGGGTGCTCCGCTCACCCGAGCTGCGCGGTTTCGCCGAACCCCTGCTGCAGCGTGCCCGCGGCCTCGGGCGCAGCCGGTAGCTGCGGCATCCGTCACACTCGGCAGCCGCTCCCGGGGCTGGAATACGCGGCGCCTAGACTGTGTTGAGCATCTCGTGGCGTTCGGTCCAGCCGGATGCCACGACTCAGCAGCAACGACAGGAGCGGCTTTGCGCGACATCATCATCATCGGCTCGGGCCCGGCCGGATTCACGGCCGCAATCTACGCCGCACGCGCCGAGTTGAAGCCCCTGCTCATCGCGAGTTCCGTCGAGATCGGCGGCGAGCTGATGAACACGACCGAGGTCGAGAACTTCCCGGGCTTCCCCGACGGCATCATGGGCCCCGATCTGATGGCGAAGCTGCAGGCGCAGGCCGAGCGATTCGGCACCGAGGTCGTCTACGACGACGTGGTCGAGCTCGAGCTCGACGGCCCCGTCAAGCGCGTGAAGCTCGGCGGCGGCGACGTGCACGAGGCATCCGCCCTCATCTACGCGACCGGCTCGGCGTACCGCAAGCTGGGACTGCCCGAGGAGGAGATCCTCTCCGGCCACGGCCTGTCGTGGTGCGCCACGTGCGACGGGTTCTTCTTCAAGGAGAAGACGATCGCGGTCGTGGGCGGCGGCGACTCCGCGATGGAGGAGGCCACGTTCCTCACGCGCTTCGCCGACAAGGTGTACGTCATCCACCGCCGCGATTCGCTCAAGGCGTCCAAGATCATGCAGAAGCGCGCCTTCGACAACCCGAAGATCGAGTTCATCTGGAACGCCGAGGTCACGGCGATCCACGGCGACGGCCAGGTCAACGGCGTGAGCCTGCGCGACACCGTCACCGGTGAGGTGCGTGGGCTCGACCTCGACGGTCTCTTCGTGGCGATCGGCAACGACCCGCGTACGCACCTCGTGCACGGCAAGCTCGAGCTCACCCGCGAAGGCACCATCCACGTCGAGGGCCGCTCCTCGCGCACCTCGGTCGCCGGCGTCTTCGCCGCAGGCGATGTCATCGACCCGTTCTATCGCCAGGCCGTGACGGCGGCCGGATCCGGAACGGTCGCCGCCCTCGACGCCGAGCACTACCTGGCCGCGCTCGAAGACGCGGTCTCGCCCGAGATCGCGGAGATCCAGGCCGAGGCGATCGAGGAAGCCGCCGCCGTCGAGAACTTCGCCCAGGCACGCTGAACAGCCCCGCTGCGGCGACATCCACTTCACCAAAGGAGAAACGCAATGACTGCACGTGCAGTGACCGAGGCCACCTTCGAGCAGGAGGTCCTCAAGAACGACAAGGCCGTCCTCGTGGACTTCTGGGCCGAATGGTGCGGACCCTGTCGTGCCGTGAGCCCCATCCTCGACCAGATCGCGACCGAGCACTCCGACAAGCTCGACATCGTCAAGCTGAACGTCGACGAGAACCCGCAGCTGGCCATGCAGTACCAGATCACCGCGATCCCCGCGTTCAAGGTCTTCGAGAAGGGCGAGGTCGTCAAGACCGTCATCGGCGCCAAGCCGAAGCCCGCCCTCGAGGCCGACCTCGCCGCCTACATCTCGTAGTCGGCCGCCTCGCACACGCAGAGACCCGCCCGGCACACGCCGGGCGGGTCTTTCGCGTATTCGGAGCCTCCAACCTCGGTTCCGGATGCCGCGACCGCGACGTGTCACGTCGAACAGGTCGTCCGAACCCAGCAACTAGCATGAATATCCTGAGCAGAACGGAACCGAAGTGACCTCTGACGGCGTCCCCCAGCGGACCGGCAACAATCTCGACCCGTGGTACGCGAACTACGCCGAGCGAGCCGCCGGCCTCGCCGCATCCGAGGTCCGAGCCCTGTTCGCCGTCGCCTCCCGGCCCGAGGTGGTCTCATTGGCCGGTGGAATGCCGTTCGTCTCCGCGCTCCCGCAGGAGCTCATCGTGTCGTCGATGGAACGCGTCATGCGCACGCAGGGGCCGACCGCGTTGCAGTACGGTTCTGGCCAGGGGATTCCTGCTCTCCGCGAGCACATCCTCGACGTGATGTCGCTCGAGGGGATCCGCGGATCGGTCGACAACGTCGTGACGGCGACCGGGTCGCAGCAGGCCCTCGATCTCGTCGCGAAGCTCTTCATCGACCCGGGTGATGTCATCCTCGCCGAGTCGCCGAGCTATGTCGGAGCGCTCGGGGTCTTCCGTTCCTATCAGGCGAGCGTCGTGCATGTGGCGATGGACGAGAACGGGCTCATCCCCGAGGCGCTTCGACAGACCATCGCCCACCTGCGAGGGCAGGGGCGGCGCATCAAGTTCCTCTACACGATCCCGAACTTCCACAATCCCGCCGGCGTGACCCTCTCAGCCGATCGGCGGCCTGAGATCCTCGAGATCTGCCGTTCCAACGAGATCCTGATCCTCGAGGACAATCCCTACGGCCTGCTCCACTTCGACGAGCCGGCACCGAAGGCGCTGCGTGCGCTCGACGAAGACGGCGTGATCTACCTCGGGTCGTTCTCGAAGACGCTCGCGCCGGGGTTCCGGGTGGGTTGGGCGCTCGCGCCGCACGCGATCCGGGAGAAGCTCATCCTCGCCGCCGAGTCGGCCATCCTCTCGCCGAGTTCATTCAGTCAGCTCGTCGTCTCCGAGTACCTGTCGACGACGGACTGGCGGGCCCAGATCGATACCTTCCGCGGCGTGTACCGCGAACGGAAGGACGCCATGATCGAGGCGCTGGGGGAGTACCTTCCCCAACTCAGCTGGACGAACCCGAACGGCGGATTCTACGTCTGGGTCACCATGCCCGACGTGCTCGATTCGAAGCAGATGCTGCCGCGCGCGGTGAAGGAGCTCGTGGCGTACACCCCGGGCACCGCGTTCTTCGCCGATGGTCGCGGACGACACGCCATGCGTCTCTCGTTCTGTTACCCGACGCCCGACGCGATTCGCGTGGGCATCCGCCGGCTCGCCACCGTCGTGAACGGCGAACTCGACCTGCTCGACACCTTCGCCGGCACCGGTTCGCTGCAGCTTCCGCCGAGCGACGGCTTCGACTCCGCCCCGCCGTCCGACCTGAAGTAGTGGAGAAACCCCAGATCATGAGCGATTCCAGCGGCCTGTACGTCGTCGTGTTGGCGGGCGGCATCTCACACGAGCGGGATGTCTCGCTTCGTTCCGGACGTCGTGTCGCCGACGCGCTCGTCGACGCCGGGCACCGGGTCGTGCTTCGCGACCCCGACGCCGCGCTGCTTCCCTTCCTCGCCGATGAGCAGCCCGACGTCGTCTTCCCGGCGCTGCACGGCTCGAGCGGTGAAGACGGCTCACTCCTGGATCTGCTTCATGCGCTCGGCGTGCCGACGGTCGGCTCGACCGGCGCCGCCGCGCGCCGGGCATGGTCGAAGCCCGTCGCGACGTCCCTCGTCGCCGGCGCAGGAGTTTCGGTGCCGGGCTCGATCGTGCTCTCCCACGAGGCGTTCCGCGAACTCGGAGCGGCGAGTGTGCTCCGGGTCGTGCGCAACGCGCTCGAAGGCGACCTCGTCGTGAAACCCGGATCGGGTGGATCCGCACAGGGTGTGACGATCGTGGATGACCCGAACGACCTTCCGCGAGCGATGGTCGAGGCGTTCACCTACGACGACATCGCAATCGTCGAGCGTCGAATCATGGGCACCGAACTCGCGGTCGCCGTCGTCGACACGGGTGACGGACCTCGGGCTCTGACTCCGGTCGAGATCGAACCGGCACACGGCGTGTACAGCTTCCAGGCTCGGTACAACGCGGGGGAGACGACGTTCTACGCACCGTCGCGATTGAACGACGACATCACGAGCGCCGCAGCGGACGCCGCGGTGCTGGCGCATCGCACGCTCGGGCTCCGCGATCTCTCTCGCATCGACTTCATCGTCGACGAGGCGGGAACTCCGTGGTTCCTCGAGGCGAATGTGATCCCGGGTCTGACCGAGACGTCGCTGGTTCCGCTCGCGATCGAAGCCTCGGGCACCGAGGCGTCCGCCGTCTACGGTGCGCTGGTTCGCGCCGCGGCTGATCGCGGCACCCAGGTCGACTGAGCCGCGTCAGCCGCGGAAAGGGCCGGGTTTCAGTTCGTCAGGAACGATTCTCCGGCGCTTCTGCGTCAGACGCCCTCGAGTTCTTCACCGAGGTCGGTCAGAATCCGGCGCAGATCCTGCACGGTGGCGAAATCAATGCTGATCTGGCCTTTCCGCGCCCCGAGCGCGATGCGCACCTTGGTGTTGAGTCGGTCGCCCAGTCGGCCCGCCAGATCGTCGAGGAAATCCTGGCGCTTGCCGGCGGACGGCTTGGCGCGCGAGG
>JAPSJT010000088.1 GCA_031178045.1 Agromyces sp. | reverse complement strand
GGGCGCCGCCTTCGTGAGGCACGCCTCGAGCGCGACCCACGCGAGCATCGCGCACTTCACGCGCATGACGTACTTCGAGACGCCGTGGAAGGCGATCGCGTCGCCGAGCTGCTCCTCGTCGGGCTCGCCGGCGCCCTGCGAGCGCATCATCACGCGGAACACCTCGATGAGCTCCCGCGCCCGGGCCACGTCGGCGCCCGTCGCGAGCTCGCTCAGCATCGACGCCGAGGCCATCGAGATGCTGCATCCGTCGCCGGTCCAGCCGATGGCTTCGATGGCGGATCCGGATGCGTCGAGCCGGACGCCCATCGTGATCTCATCGCCGCACGTGGGATTGAGCTCGTGGTGGCTCGCGTGGGCGTCGACGAGTTCGCCGTCGCCGACGCGGCGACGCGAGTGGTCGAGGATGAGCTCCTGGTAGAGCCCCGACAGGTCGCTCATGCGCGCACGCCGAAGAACGCCGGCACCTCGGCGAGCGCCGCGGCGAAGCGACGGATCTCGTCGGGCGTCGTGTAGACGTAGGCGCTCGCGCGGGTCGTGGCGCGCAGGCCGAGTCGACGGTGCAGCGGCTGTGCGCAATGGTGGCCGACGCGAACGGCGATGCCCTGGGAGTCGAGGAACTGGCCGACGTCGTGGGCGTGCACCCCCGGCACGTCGACGCTTGCGAGGGCGGCCCTCGGCTCGCCCGGTGCCGGCCCCACGAGTCGGACGCCGTCGATGCGCGACACCTCGTCGACGAGGAGCTGCGCGAGGCCCTCCTCGTGCTCGTGCACCGCCGTCATGCCGAGGCCGTCGAGGTAGCGCACGGCCTCGGCGAGGGCGACGGCCTGCGACACGGGTTGGGTGCCGGCCTCGAAGCGCTGGGGCGAGGGCAGGAACGACGCCGACTCCATCGTCACGGTCGTGATCGTGGAGCCGCCCGTGCGGGCGGGCGGCAGCGCATCGAGCAGCTCGGCGCGACCGTAGAGGACGCCGATCCCGTTCGGCCCGAGCATCTTGTGCGCCGAGAACGCGGCGAAGTCGACGCCGAGCTCGGCGAAGTCGACCGAACGATGCGGTACCGACTGGCACGCGTCGAGCAGCACGAGTGCGCCCTGCCGGTGCGCGAGCTCGACCACCTCGGCGACGGGCGCGATGAAGCCCGTCACGTTCGAGACGTGCGCGAACGCCACGAGCCGGGTGCGCGGGCCGATGACGGAGGCCGCGTCGTCGATGCTCCACGTGCCGTCGTCACGCACCGGCACCCAGCGGAGGCGTGCCCCAGTCTTCGCGGCGAGCCGCTGCCACGGGATGAGGTCCGCGTGGTGCTCGGCCTCGGTGACGACGATCTCGTCGTCGACGCCGAGCCGGAAGGGCTCCGCTTCGGGCCCGCCGAGGCCGGCCGCGGCATCCGCCATGCCGAGCGCGACGATGTTGATCGCGTCGGTCGCGTTCTCGGTCCAGACGATCTCGCGCGGGTCGGCGCCGACGAAGGCGGCCACCGTCTCACGGGCGGCCTCGAACGCGCTCGTGGAGGTGCCGACGAGCGTGCTCGCGCCGCGGTGCACCGCGGCGTTCGAGTGTTCGAGGAACGTCCGCTCGGCGTCGAGCACGGCGGTGGGCCGCTGGGCCGTTGCGGCCGAGTCGAGGTAGGCGAGCGGATGCCCGTTGAGTTCCTGTGCGAGGTAGGGGAAGTCCTCGCGGAGCGTCGCGCGCAGCAGGCCGTCGACGGCTGCGGTTCGATCGATGGTCATGGGTCCTCCCGGGGCGGCCGTGGAAGCGAGGGATCCACGATCCGCCACCCTCCAGTCTGACGCAGATCACGTGCGTGATGGCCGAGAGGAGCGCTCATGGCCGGTCGCCGGCACTGCCGGATGCCTCGCCCTCGTCGAGCGGCTCGAGCCGGAACGTGGTCTCGACGACGCGATCTCCCACGACGGTGCCGACGACGCGCGGGCCGTGGCGGTCGTACTTGGCGTGGTACGCGTCGTCGATCGCGGAATGCGCGTTCGGGTCGGGCGTGGCGAAGCGCACGTCGCGCTCGACGCCGCCGGCCCGGATGCGTCCGGCACCACTGCGCTGCGCGCGACGGAACCACGGGTTGCCGGGGCCGTAGGCCGAGCGGATGAGGAGTTCGTCGCCGACGCGCACCACCCAGATCGTCACGAAGGGTCGCAATGAGCCGTCGGGTCGCCTCGACGAGACCTGCAGCTCTTCCGCTTCTCCGATGCGTTCCAGTTCGTCCGTCGTCCATGGAGCCATGACAGGCGCAACGCGCTCGGCGCCGCGACTATTCACGCCGGCGGTCGACTCCGGCCATCGGTACGGAGCTCGGCGGCCCTCACGTGGTCGCCGCTCGTGCGGTGCCGGTGCATCTCGCGGGTGAGCACGAACGACGCGATCCGCTCCTCGCGCGCGGCGAGTGCGAAGCCGAGCCGTTCGGCGAGGGCGATCGATGCACGGTTCTCGTGGTGGATCTCGGCCGTCACGAAGTTCGCGCCGACCTCGTCGAAGGCGAAGTCGAGCATCGCGCGGACCGCCTCGGTTGCGAGACCCCTGCCGGTGTACTCGCGGGCGAGCACCCAGCCGATCTCGACGGTTCGGCCGGCCGCCCGCACGGATCGCAGGTGGAGCGACACGTCGCCGGCGAGCCGGCCCTCGACCTCGATCGCGAGTGCGAGGAAGTCGTCGGTCTGCCAGAGCCGCGTTCGCCTGGCGCGTCCGAGCAGGTGCCAGCGCGCGGCGGCGAGGTCGCGTTCGGGCCACTCCAGGAACCGCCGGGTGTCGGGGTCGGCATGCAGGCGGTACCACGCCTCGGTGTCCGCGATGCGGTGCGGGCGCAGCGTCGTGCGCGCCGTGTGCAGCACCGGAGCATCGACCGGTTGCGGCATCCGGACGCCGCGGAGGATCCGCGGACGGCGGCTCAACGTGACGGGCATGGTGGAACCTCGGGGGACGGTCGCGCTCATTGCTCGAAGTATCGCCGGAAGGCGACGACCGGAGGTAGGGGGTTGCGCCGGTGCCCCCGTCATGCAGTGCGGGCGGGCGCCGATGCGCCCCTCGCGTGAGGCGGCCCGGTTCAGCGTTCCTCGGGGTCGATTCCCTGCGCGGCCCGTCCGCCGTCGACGGGCAGCACCGCGCCGTTGATGAACGAGGCGGCGTCGGAGAGCAGGAACGAGACGGCCTCGGCGACCTCGTCGGCCTCGCCGGGGCGGCCGAGCGGATGCAGGTGCGCGATCTGGCGCTCGAGCTCGGCCCGTGCCGAGACGGAAAGGCCCGCCACGTGCCGGGTGTACCGCTCGGTCACGATCGAGCCGAGCGCGACGGCGTTCGTGCGGATGCCGCGCGAGCCGTAGTCGACGGCCAGTGCGCGGGTGAGTCCCTCGACCGCCGATTTCGCGACGGCGTACGGAAGGGCGCCGCGCACCGCTCGCTGCGCCTGGTGCGAGGAGACGTTCACGATCGCGCCGTGCACGCCCGTGCGCAGGAACTCGTGCAACGCTGCGGCGGCGCCCGCGACCGCGGGGCGGACGATGGCGTCGACGATCTCGAGCACGGCGCCGCTGCCCGCCTCGTGCAGCCACGCGTCGCGGAACACGGCGGCGTTGTTCACCCAGCCCCGAAGCTCGCCGAACGCACGCGCCCGTTCGACGGCGGCGGCGAGTACGCCGCCATCGCCCGCATCGCCGACGACGACGTCGGCTCGCGGCAGCTCCACGAGCCAGTCGGCGGGAGCGACATCGATCACGACGACCGCCGCGCCGTCGTGCAGCAGCCGCTCGGCGATGCTGCGCCCGATGCCTCCTGATGCTCCGGTGACGACGTGCACCGCGCCCTGTTCCGCCATGGGGCCATGGTCTCAGGATGCCGCCGGCGCGTCGCCCTCTTCGGGTCGATCGGCCTGCGCGCCGAGTCAGCGCAGATCGAGTCGCATGAGCACCCGCGGGAAGCCCGAGAGCACCGAGTCGGTGTCGGCCGCCTTCGTGAAGCCCGCGCGCTCGAACAGGGCGCGAGTGCCGACGTACGCCATCGTGAGATCGACCTTCTCGCCCCGATTGTCGACGGGGTATCCCTCGATCGCCGGTGCGCCGTGGTCGCGCGCCAGCCGCACCGCGCCGTCGAGCAGGTGATGGGAGATGCCCTGCTTGCGATGGCCCGGGCGCACGCGGATGCACCACACCGACCACACGTCGAGCTCATCGACGCGCGGGATCCTGCGGTTCGTGGCGAAGCTCGTGTCGGCGCGCGGATGCACCGCCGCCCAGCCCACCGGTTCGTCGCCGTCGTAGGCGAGCACTCCCGGCGGCGGATCTTCTCGGCAGAGCTCGGCGACGCGCTCGCCGCGGGCGGGCCCGCGCAGCGCGAGGTTCTCTTTCGACGACCTCAGCCGATAGCTCAGGCAGAAGCACACGTTCGACTCGGGCTTCTTCGGCCCGATGACGGCCGCGACATCGTCGAAGACGTTCGCGGGGCGCACTTCGATCGCCATGGCGCCAGTGTGCCACGCACCCCCGACATGGGCTCATGGGCTGGGGGCGAGCTCACCGCCTGCCTTCGCAATCGCGCCGAGGCGCGAGGAGAGCTCCGCAGCGGCGCGCGCGGCGAGGCGACCGGCCTCGTCGAGGTGAGCGCCCAGTCGCGCCTTCGGCGCGCTGATATTGATCGCGGCGACGATATGGCGGCGGAAGTCGAAGACGGGGGCCGAGACGCCGACGACGCCGGCCTCGAATTCCTCGTCGACCGTCGCATACCCGCGCGAACGGATGCGTCGGATCTCCGCGAGCAGGCTGTCGAGATCCGTCACGATGAGCTTCTCAGGCGGAGGCGGGGGCGGCTGGGCGATGCTCCCGGCGAGCGGTGAGCGGGAAGGGACCTGCACGATCGGCTCATCCTTGCCGTGCTCGTCGTACCACGTGGCGAGCTCGTCGTCGGTCCACTCGCTCACCAGCACCCGGCCGGCCGAAGTACGCCACGCGGCTGTGCTCACACCTTCCCAGCTCAGCCCGCGGAAGGCATGCTCGCTGAGCTCGCTCGCCAGGGTGAGAACGCTTCCGCCCCTCAGCACGCACAGGTGCGTCGTCTCGTGTGTTGCGGCGACGACTCTTCGAAGGTACGGGGCCGACTCGCGCACGAGGTGCGACTCGGCCGTGCGAGCCGCGAGCGCGTAGAGGCGCGAGCCGAGGCTGTAGCCGAGGGTGACCGGATCACGTACCACCAGCCCGGCCTCTGCCAACGTCGCCAGGGTTCGGGAGATCTGACCCTTGTCGCGGCCGACGATCTCCGCGAGGCGAACGACGCCGATGCCGCCGGCTGCCTGCGCCTCGTCGGTGGCCAGTGCCTCGAGAAGTTCGAGGTCGCGCCGGAGGCCGGCGGAGTTCCGGCGCTGCATGCCCACGTTGACGTCCTGAGCGGTCATAGGGGAAGTGTAGGTGGTCGGTTGACATTTGCACAACATGAGTTGCGCATATCGCGACCCGCACGTATCGTCGCCTCGACACCACCGAGAACTCGGCGGGATCTCGACGAAGAGAAGGGACAGCGCGTGAACGGATTCGACCTCGACGGTCTCCTCACGTTCTGGGGTCGCAGGTGGGACGACATCCTCGAACTCGTCGGCGAGCACTTGGCGGTGGTGGTGCTCTCACTCGCGATCGCGACGATCGTCGGAGTCCTCATCGGCGTCGCGGTGTGGAACCGACCAGTCCCACGATCGCTCACCATCGCTGCGGCGGGCGTGGCACTGACGATTCCCTCCCTCGCGCTCCTCGCGCTCGTGACTCCCGTGTTCGGCCTCGGCTGGACCCCCACCGTGTTCTCACTCGTGTTCTACTCGCTGCTGCCGATCGTGCGGAACACGGTCGTCGGGCTCCGTGAGGTCTCCCCGGCGATCATGGAATCAGCGAAGGGCATGGGCATGTCGCCGCTGAAGATCCTCGTGACCGTGCAACTCCCGATCGCCTGGCCGATCATCCTCACCGGAGTCCGGGTCGCCGCGCAGCTGACGATCGGCATCGCGGCGATCGCGGCCTACGTCGCCGGACCCGGCCTCGGGCAGCTCATCTTCCAGGGGCTCTCCTCGCTCGGCTCGAAGAACGCCCTGAACTTCGCACTCACCGGCACCGTGGGCGTCGTCGTCCTCGCGCTCGTCATCGACGCGGCCTTCGTACTCGTCACCCGATCCACTACCTCGAGGGGTCTCCGTGCCTGAATCAACCGCCACCGGCATCACCGCCATCGCCGAGAACACCAGCGGAGTCGAGATCGTGCTCGACCGCGTCGTGAAGATCTATCCCGGTCAGGATGTCGCCGCCGTCGACGACTTCTCGATGACCGTCAACCCGGGCGAACTCGTCATGTTCGTGGGTCCGTCCGGCTGCGGCAAGACCACGACGATGAAGATGATCAACCGCATCATCGAGCCGACGTCGGGCTCCATCTCGATCGACGGCCGAGACGTCCTCTCACTCGATCCGAATGAGCTCCGACGCCACATCGGCTACGTCATCCAGCAGATCGGTCTCTTCCCGCACATGACCATCGCCGAGAACATCTCGGTCGTCCCGAAGCTCCTCGGCTGGTCGAAGCCGCGCATCGCCGATCGCGTCGACGAACTGCTCGAGACCGTGCAGCTCGACCCCGCACTGTTCGCCCACCGATACCCCAAGCAGCTCTCCGGCGGTCAGCAGCAGCGGGTCGGCGTGGCACGGGCACTCGCCGCTGACCCGCCCGTGATGCTCATGGACGAGCCCTTCGGCGCGACCGACCCGATCACGCGCGAAAAGCTCCAGGCGGAGTTCCTGCGGCTGCAGGATGCGATCGGGAAGACCATCATCTTCGTCACCCACGACTTCGACGAGGCCATCCGGCTCGGAGACCGCATCGCGGTGCTCTCCGACCGCAGCCAGATCGAGCAGTTCGATACGCCGGCCAACATCCTCGCCGAGCCCGCCAACGACTACGTCGCGTCCTTCATCGGTCATGGTGCAGCACTGAAGCGTCTCGCCCTCATCCCAGTGACGGCAGCGACGCTCGGGGCAGCCACGGGGCTCTCGGGTGCTCCGACGGTCGATGCATCCGACAACCTCCGCGACGCACTCGACACGCTCGTGCTCGCCGGCCTCCCGGCCGTCGACGTCGTCGAGCGGGGAGGTCGGGTCCTCGGCTCCGTCTCCGTCGATCGGATCTCGAACGTCCTCGGCGCCGAGCTTCCGGTCTCCGCGCAAGCGAGCGCGCGATGACCGTCACGACCGAGACGCAGAGCATCGGGGCGGCCCGAGCAGCCGGCACAGCGCCGGCGCGCCGACGCTTCTTCTCGTGGCGCCGCTTCACGACCCCCGTCGTCGTGGCGGTGGTGCTCGCACTCCTCCTGTTCTGGGTGTCGACGTTGCAGCTCGATTCGATCGAGCAGCGCACGATCAACTGGAGCTACATCACCCTCCGCGTCGGCGAACACCTCAGCCTCACCGTGGTCGCCTCGGCGCTCGTCGCCGTGCTTGCGATCCCGACCGGCATCCTTCTCGCGAAGACCAGGTCGCACACGCTCCGATCGATCGTGCTCGCGATCGCGAACGTCGGTCAGGCCACCCCCGCGGTCGGCGTCGTCATCCTGCTCGCAATCGTCTGGCAGACCGGCTACACCACCGCCCTCGTCGCCCTCGTCGTCTACTCGTTCCTGCCCGTGCTGCGCAACACGATGATCGGCATCCAGCAGGTCGATGCCAACGTTCGCGAGTCGGCCCGCGGCATGGGCATGACGCCGAACCAGGTCCTGACCCGGATCGAGGTGCCGCTCGCCGTGCCGGTCATCCTCGCCGGCCTTCGCACCGCCCTCGTGTTCTGCGTCGGCGTCGCGACGATCGCGACCTTCATCAACGCCGGCGGGCTCGGCGACATGATCGTCAACGGTTTGAAGCTGCAGCGGTACCCGGTCCTCGTCGTCGGAGCGGTGCTGGTCGCCTGCATCGCACTCCTCATCGACTGGGTCGCCGGTGTCGCCGAGGACCTGCTGAAGCCCAAGGGCATCTGAACCGGCATCCCCCACCACCAAGGAGACACTCATGAAGAAGCGCACCATCCTGCCCGCCCTCGCGCTCGCCGCAGCGAGCGCCCTCGCCCTCGGCGCCTGCTCGGGTGGCGGCGCGGCCGCGGGCAGCCAAGGCACCGAACTCGAGGGCCTCACCGGCGACATCGGCGCGAAGGACTTCGCGGAGCAGTTCATCCTCGCCCACATCGCGAGCCAGCTCCTCAACGCCCACGGCGCCGACACGCAGGCCAACACCAAGCTCGTCGGATCCGCCAATGTTCGTCAGGCGCTCGAGACCGACCAGTTCCTCGGCTATTGGGAGTACACCGGTACGTCGTGGATCACGTACAACGGCAACACCGAACCCGTGAAGGGCGAGGCGGAGCAGTTCGAGGCGACCAAGGAAGCCGACGCGGCGAACGGAATCGCCTGGCTCGATCCCGCCCCGCTCAACAACACCTACGCGTTCGCGATCCGCGCCGACCGCGCTGAGGAACTCGGCGTCGAGACCCTGTCCGACGTGGCGGCGCTGCCGGTCGAAGACCAGACGTTCTGCATCGAGAGCGAGTTCTCGACGCGCGACGACGGATGGCCGGGCCTCAAGGCCGCCTACGGCATCGACGTCCCCGACTCGAACGTCGCGCTCCTCGACACCGGCGTCATCTACACCGCCACCGAGAAGGGCGACGACTGCAACTTCGGCGAGGTCTTCCAGACCGATGGCCGCATCCCCGCGCTGGATCTCGTCGTGATGGAGGACGACCTCCAGTTCTTCCCCGCATACCAGGGTGCCTTCACCCTGAAGCAGGCGACCCTCGACGAGTACCCGGCGATCGCCGACGTGATCGGCCTCATCTCGCCGCTCCTGACCACGGAGGAGATGCAGAAGCTCAACGCGCTCGTCGATGTCGACGGTGAGGACCCAGAAGACGTCGCAACCGACTGGCTCACCGAGCAGGGGCTCATCTGATGGTCGACGGACTCCAGATCGGCGAGAGCTTCGTCGGCGACGGAGCGCACGCGGCGCACGTGAACACCGTGTTCGGGCCGCGCTCCGGTCCGGCGGGCGTGGCCTGGTCGACGGCCCTCGCCACGCCGAGCTCCGGACACGTGCCGTTCGTCACGGTGCTCCGCCCATCGCTGCCCGTCAAACCGCTCACCCTCTTCGTGACGAAGTCGGCGCCGGCCGGCGACGAGCACGGGCTGCTGATCTGGGGTCCGGCACAGGCCGGCATCGCCGCGGGAGTCGCCGAGGCGCTCGCGGACGGCATCATCTCGCGCGAGGAGGCGGACACGCACGTGATCATCGCCGCCGTATGGGTGAACCCCGCCGCATCCGCCGCCGACGAGATCTTCGCCAACAACCGCATCGCGGTGCGCGCCGCGCTCGAGAACGGCAGCCGAGGCCTTCCCGCCACCGACGACGTCATCGCGGCGCGCCATGCACCGGCCAACCCCTTCTACACGCCGAAAGTCTGAGCAATGAAGATCACTTCGATCACCCTCACGCGGCTCGTCACGCCGCTCGATCCGCCGTTCAATGCGGCGTGGGATCCGAACCCCCGCACGGAGTTCACCGCGACCCTCGTGGCGGTGCAGACGGACGAGGGCATCGTCGGGTACGGTTCCGGCGACACGATGGACGGGTTCGAGGCGTACGAGCACCTGTTCATCGGCACCGACCCGCTGCAGATCCTGAACCAGGTCCGACGCATCGAGACGATCAACTTCCACGGGGGCCGATACTGGCCGCTCGAGGCCGCGATCTGGGACATCATCGGACAGGTCGCGGGGCTCCCGGTGAGCGTGCTGTTCGGCGGGTCGCGGGACCGTCTGCCCGCCTACGCCTCGAGCGGCGAGCTGAAGTCGCCGGAGGCGCGCGCGGAGTCCGCACTCGCCGCACGGGAGGCGGGGTTCCGGGCGATGAAGATCCGGATCTCGCGGGACCGTCTGGCCGAAGGCGTCGCCTCCGTCCGCGCGGCTCGTGAGGCGGTCGGCGACGGGTTCGACCTGATGGTCGACCTGAACCAGATGTGGCGGATGTCAGGAGACATCGACGCCGCCCTCCCGCTCGCGAAGGTGCAGCGCGTGGCCGCCGAGTTGACGGAGCTCGGCGTGCTCTGGCTCGAGGAGCCGCTCCCGCAGGTCGATGTGGTGGGTGCGAAGCGCGTGCGTGCCGAGACCGGAATCCAGATCGCCGGCGGCGAGATGGTGCGAAGCCTCCCCGAGATCATGGCGCTCATCGAGGCCGACGCGTTCGACATCTACCAGCCCGACGTCGCGCTCGCGGTCGGCATGTACCGCGCCCGGCAGGTCGCCGAGTCGGCGAACCTCCGCCACCGCCTCTTCACGCCGCACACGTGGTCGAACGGGCTCGGGCTGCTCGCGAACCTGCACGTCGCAGCGGGCGTCGACGCGGGGCCGTACCTCGAGTTCCCGTACGACCCGCCCGGCTGGACGCCCGAGCGTCGCGACTTCTTCATGGAGCCGCTCATGATCGATGCGAACGGTGATCTGGTGGTTCCGGATGCCCCGGGGCTCGGAGCGCGCATCGACCACGACGCCGTCGCTCGCCACACCGTCGCCAACCTGACCGTCGCCTGATCGGCGCGTTCCCCTGAGAGGACTCGGCATGACCGACTGGATCGCCGCAGCGGCGGCCCTCGCCCCTGAGACCCGTCTCTTCATCGACGGCGGGTTCCGTGCCGCGGCGGACGGCTCGACCTTCGACACGTTCGCGCCGCGGGACAATCGCCGGATCGCCGGAGTCAGTTCGGCAGGCGAGGTCGATGTCGATCTGGCGGTGCGTGCGGCAGCTCGCGCGTTCGAGGCGGGAGTCTGGTCGCGGGCGGACCGGCGTGAGCGCCAGCGTGTGCTCCTCCGTCTCGCCGATCTCATGCTGGAGCATCTCGACGAACTCGCGCTTCTCGAGTCGCTCGATTCGGGGCATCCGATCGGCGATTCCCGGAACGTGGACGTGCCGAACGCCGCGCGGGTGTTCCGCTGGTACGCCGAGGCGATCGACAAGATCTCCGACGAAGTGGCGCCCACCG
>JAPSJT010000274.1 GCA_031178045.1 Agromyces sp. | reverse complement strand
TCGGTGCCGCGCGGCACCCCGCGTCGGTCGGCGCGGGAGACGAGCACGGTCACGAGCACGGCGAGGGGGACGGTCCAGGCCGCGGGCTGCTCGAGGAACGGGCGGATGCCGGGCACGAGCGCCGAGACCGACGCGCCGCCGAGGATCGCCGCTCCCGAGAGCAGCGCGCCTGTGGTCATGCCCGCGATGGCGCCGCGCGGCGTGAGGCCGCGCCACCAGATGCCGAGGATGAGCATCGGGCAGAGCGCCGATGCGGTGAATGCGAAGACGAGTCCGACGCTTCCGGCGAGACCCGTCGACTCGGTCGCGAGCGCGACGACGAGCGGCACGAACGTCGACGCGATCGCCGCGATCCGGAAGCCCCGCACACTCCCGCCGAGCAGGTCCTGGCTGATGACGCCCGCGAGCGAGACGACGAGCCCCGACGACGTGGAGAGGAAGGCCGCGAACGCGCCGGCGATGACGAGCGCCGTGAGCAGCTGCCCGACGGGACCGGGGATCAGGCGATCGGGCAGCACGAGGATGAGCGCGTCGGACTGCCCCGGCTCGGCGAGGTCGGGCGCGAACGCCCGGCCGAGGAATCCGAACGCCGTCGGGAAGAGGTAGAACACCGAGAGCAGCGCGAGCACGATCACCGTCGTGCGGCGGGCGGCCACCCCGTCGGGGTTCGTGTAGAAGCGCACGAGGACGTGCGGCAGGCCGAGGGTGCCGAGGAGGAGCGCGACCATGAGCGACACGGTGCGATAGACGTCGAGGTCGCCCGGTCCGGCGGCGGCCGGGAACGCCTCCTCGGGCGTGAGCCGCGCGGGCGGCTCGCCGCCGCCGAGCGCGAGGAGGAGCACCACCACGGGCACGGCGAGCGCCGTGAGCTTCAGCCAGAAGTGGAACGCCTGCACGAAGGTGATGGAGCGCATGCCCCCGGCCGCGACCACGACCGCGACGATCACGGCCACGGCGAGCGAGCCCACCCACGAGGGCAGTCCCGTCGTGATGCGCACGGTGAGGGCAGCGCCCTGCAGCTGCGGCACGATGTAGAACCAGCCGATGACGATCACGAGGATGCTCGTGACGCGCCGCGCCCAGCGCGATTCGAGCCGCGCCTCGGTGAAGTCGGGGATCGTGTAGGCGCCCGAGCGGCGCAGCGGCGCCGCGACGAACAGCAGGAGCATGAGGTAGCCGGCGGTGTATCCGATCGGGAACCAGAGGGCCGCCGAACCCGTGAGCAGGATGAGGCCCGCGATACCGAGGAACGACGCGGCCGAGAGGTACTCCCCGCCGATCGCGGAGGCGTTCCACCACGGTCGCACGCGTCGCGAGGCGACATAGAAGTCGCTCGTCGTGCGCGACACCCGCAGGCCGTAGAAGCCGATGAGCGCCGACGCGAGGGCCACGGCGGCGATCGCCGCGTAGCCGATCGCGGGATTCACTCCTCCTCCGCGAGGGATCGATAGCGCGACTCGTTGCGGTTCGCCGCGCGCACGAAGAGCCCGCCGACGGTGATCGCGAGCGGGTAGACCCCGACCCCGAGCAGGAGCCACGAGACCGGCACGCCGGCGAGGTACGTCTCGTCGAGCGCGGGAGCGAGGGCCACGGCGAGCACGAAGCACATCGTCGCCACGACGAAGCCGAGCGCGCACACGACCGCGAGCCGCAGTTGCGAGCGGATGAGCGAGCGCACGTAGACGCCCGCGATGTCGCTCGTCGGGGCATCCGTGCCCGGTTGGGTCGGCGGTCGGGCGGATGCCGCGGCCGACCCGGCACGCGGCGCCGTGACCCGCACCCGCGCCGAGCGCTGTTCGTCGCTCATGCGCGCGGCCGGATCGTCGCGGCCTCGAGCCGCTCGCGAAGGGCCGGCAGCAGGCGCCGGCTCACGGGCAGCTCGGCGACGCCGACCGTGACGCTCGGATGGTCACCGGCGAGACGGATGCGCGTGAGGTGCGGGATCGCCACGAGATACGAACGGTGCACCCGCACGAACACGTCGGCCCACTGCCGCTCGAGATCCGACATCGGCACGCGCACGAGGTAGCTCGCCTCCTCGGTGTGCAGCCGGGCGTAGTCGCCCTGCGCCTGCACGTAGCGCACGTCGTCGCGGCGGATCATCCGAGTCGTGCCGCCGAGCGTCACGGCGATCATCTCGGGCTGTGCCGCGGATGCCGCCGTGCCGGTGCCCGCGTGCGCGGCCGAGCCGGCCTTCAGCGTCTCGACGACCCGGGTCACCGAGCGCTGCAGCCGCTCGGTGCGTACGGGCTTCAGGAGGTAGTCGACGGCCTCGAGGTCGAATGCCTCGAGCGCGCCCTCCTCGTCGGCCGTCACGAACACGAACGCGGGCCGGTGCTCGAAGCGCTGCATCGCCCGGGCCAGGTCGAATCCCGTGAGCCCCGGCATGTGGATGTCGAGGAAGGCGGCATCCACCGGCTCGCGAGTGAGCAGCCGGATCGCCTCGGCCCCGGATGCCGCCTGGTGGATGACGCCGATGCGGGGGTCCTGGCGGAGCAGGAAGGCGAGCTCGTCGATCGCGGGCTGCTCGTCGTCGGCGATGAGCACGGAGATCACCGTTCCAGTCTCCCATCGGTGCTCGCGTGACCCGGCTGGGACTTCGGCAC
>JAPSJT010000087.1 GCA_031178045.1 Agromyces sp. | reverse complement strand
CTCGGGCTCGAGGTGACGCCCGCCCACACGACCGAGCTCATCCGGCTCGGCCGGGAGATCAAGTGGGCGCTCAACGGGCATCCCGCGGCGCAGCTCGCCGACGACCGGCTCTCGGGCGTCTACGGAACCATCCTGTTCGATGATCTGGGACGGACCGCGGACGGCCCGTGGCAGCGCAATGTCACGGTCTTCGCCGACGGGGAGGTCGACCGCAGCCCGTGCGGCTCGGGAACGGCCGCCCGTGTCGCGCGGCTCGCCGCGAGCGGTGCGCTCGGCGACGGCGAAGTCCTTACGCACGATTCCATCATCGGCACGCGCTTCCTCGCCCGCGTCGCCGCGCACACCGATGACGGGGTGATCCCCGAGGTGAGCGGGCAGGCATACCGGGTCGGGCGATCGGAGTTCGAGCTCGACGCCGACGACCCGCTCGCCGCGGGATTCACGCTGCGCTGATCGGCGCGGCCCTCGCCCGGGCCCTCAGTACTCGCCCGCGAGCGTTCCCCAGCCGCGCGAGCGGCCCGCAGCGCTGCGCCGCTGGGGCACACCCCACGGGTTGTCGTCGCGCAGCGGCGCCGGCAGCAGCGCCTGCGGGGCGTTCTGGTACGCGACCCCCCGCAGGAACCGCGTGATGGCCGCCGTGCCGACGCTCGTCGAATCCGTCGTCGTCGCCGGGAACGGTCCGCCGTGCTGCATCGCGTTCGTCACCGAGACACCCGTCGGCCACCCGCCGAAGAGCACGCGGCCGCTCGTCTCCGCGAGCGCTTCGACCAGCGGTGCCACGGCCGCTGCATCGGCGTCGGTCGCGTGCAGCGTCGAGGTGAGGTTGCCGGGGAAGAGCTCCCGGTGCAGTCCGGGCAGCTCGTCGAGTTCGGGGTAGCGCACGATGATCGACAACGGCCCGAACGACTCCTCGAGGAGTGCCTCTCGCTGGGCGAGCAGCTCCTCCACGCCGATCTCCACGACGGTCGGCGTCGCGAAGCGCTGATCCGAATCGTCGACCCGCACCGAGCCCTCGACGAGCACGGTCACCCCGTCGGCGCCGAGCACGGCGTCGCGACGCTCTTCGAAGGCGCGACCGATGCCGGGGTAGAGGAGGCGGTGCTCTGCAGCCGGCGACAGCTCGCCCGGGTCACCGAGCAGGGCGCCCTCCGGTACGAACAGGAATCCCGGCTTCGTGCAGAGTTGCCCGGCGGAACCGGAGACCGAGGCGAGGAAGCCCGAGAGCAGTTCCGGCTCGGCTGCGACCGCCCCGGCCGTCGCGTAGACCGGGTTCACGCTGCCGAGCTCGCCGTAGAACGGGATCGGCCGGGGGCGCGAGGCCGCGATGTCGGCGAGGAGACGCCCGACCCGTGTCGATCCGGTGAATGCTGCCGCGCGGATGCGCTCGTCGCGAAGCAGCGCGACGCCTTCGGTCTCGCCCTCGACGAGCTGGAACACGCCGTCGGGCATATCGGACGCCGCCAGGGCCTCGGTCACGATCGCGGCGGTGCGCCGGGACAGCTCAGGATGACCCGGATGCGCCTTCACGACGACCGGGCAGCCGGCGGCGAGCGCCGCGGCGGTGTCGCCGCCGGCGACCGAGAAGGCGAACGGGAAGTTGGATGCCGCGAAGACGAGCACCGATCCGAGTGGCTCGAGGACTCGGCGCACGTCGGGCCGCGGTCCGATGACGTACTCGGGGTCGGCCTCGTCGAGGCGCGCATCGAGGTAGGCACCGTCGACGATCACCTCGGCGAACAGCCGCAGCTGGTTCGAGGTGCGGCGCAGCTCGCCCGTGAGCCTCGGCTCCGCGAGGCCCGTCTCCCGCATCCCGAGGCCGATGAGCTCGAGCGCATGGGCGTCGAGCGCGTCGGCCACCGCGACGAGCGCCGCCGCGCGGGCACGCGGCTCGGTGCCGGCGAAGGGCCGAACCGCTCGCGAGCTCGAGTCGGCGACCCGGTCGATGTCCACGATTGCTCCTGACCGTTCGATCATCATCAGAAGACGAACCCCTCGGGGAAGGGGTCGTCCTCGTCGAGGAAGTACTGGCCCATGCCGGTGACCCAGGCGCGACCGGTGATCGTCGGCACGACGGCCGGCACGCCGCCGACCGTGGTCTCCCGCAGCAGCCTGCCCGTGAACTCGGTGCCGATGAAGGATTCGTTGACGAAATCCGTCTCGAGCGGCAGCTCCCCGCGTGCGTGCAGCTCCGCCATCCGGGCGCTCGTACCGGTGCCGCACGGCGAACGGTCGAACCAGCCGGGATGGATCGCCATCGCATGTCGGGAGCGCGCGGCATCCGAACCGGGGGCGATGAACTCCACGTGGTGCACATGGTTCGCGCCGTCGATCTCGGGATGCGCAGGGGGAACCTGCGTGTTGATCGCCTCCATGATCGCCAGCCCCGCGCGCACGATCTCGTCCTGACGAGCGCGGTCGAACGGCAGCCCGACCGCGTCGAGCTCGACGAGCGCGTAGAAGTTGCCGCCGAACGCGATCGAATACAGAACCGTTCCGTAGCCCGGCACCTCGATCTCCTGGTCGAGTCGCTCGACGAAGCTCGGGACGTTCTCGATCGTCACGCGCTTCGCGCGGCCGTCCTCCACCTCCACCCGGGCCACGACGAGGCCGGCCGGCACGTCGAGCCGGATCTCGGTGACCGGTTCGACGACGTCGACCATGCCGGTCTCCACGAGCACGGTCGCCACCCCGATCGTGCCGTGCCCGCACATGGGCAGGAACCCGCTGGCCTCGATGAACACGACGCCCCAGTCGGCGTCGGCGCGGGTGGGCGCCTGCAGGAGCGCGCCGGACATCGAGGCATGCCCGCGGGGCTCGTTCATGAGCAGCCCGCGCAGGCCGTCGAGGTGCTCCATGGCGTACAGCCGCTTGTCGTTCATGGTCGCGCCGGGGATCTGTCCGACGCCGCCCGTGACGACCCGAGTCGGCATCCCCTCGGTGTGGGAGTCGACGGCGGAGATGACCCGGCGCGCACGCATCAGCGAGCCGCCAGCGCGGCGAGGGCGCGTTCGGTGTCGGCCCGGACCTGTGCGGCGTGCTCGTCGCTCAGGGGTCCGCGGGGCGGGCGCGAGGGTCCGCCGTAGGAGTTGCCGCAGATGTCCATCGAGAGCTTGATCGCCTGCACGAACTCGGTCCGGGAATCCCACCGGAAGACGGCGACGAGCTGCTCGTAGAGGGTGCGCGCTTCGAGCCACTTGCCCTCGGCGAGCAGGTTGTAGAGCTCGACGGCCTCCCGCGGGAAGGCGTTGGGGTAGCCGGCGAACCAGCCGACCGCGCCGTTGACCATGAGCTCGAAGAGCACGTCGTCGGCGCCGGCGATGATGTCGATGTCGCACAGCTCCTTGATCTCGTAGACGCGGCGCACGTCGCCTGAGAACTCCTTGATCGCGACCACCTCCGGGATCTCGGCGAGCTTCGCCACGAGCGAGGGCACGAGGTCGACCTTCGTGTCGAAGGGATTGTTGTAGGCCATGATCGGCAGCCCGACCTTCGCCACCTCCTCGTAGTGCTCGATGATCTCACGCTCGTTCGCGCGGTAGATCGTCGGCGGCAGCAGCAGCACGCCGTCCGCGCCGTCCTCGCGCGCGAGCTCAGCCCAGTGCCGCGCCTGGTGGCTGCCGACGCCATGCGCTCCGGCCACGACGATGCCGCGACCGTCGACCGCCTCGACGGCGACCTGGATGACCCGGCGCCGCTCCTCATCGGAGAGCGAGGAGTACTCCCCGAGCGAGCCGTTGGGGCCGACGCCGCGGCATCCGTTGCTCATGAGGAAGTCGACGTGCTCAGCGAACCTGTCGTAGTCGACGGCGAGCCCGGCGGGGGCCGACGGGTCCTCCTTGAAGGCGAGTGCCGTGGCGACGACGACGCCGCCCAGGTCCATGGTCTGCTCGGTCATTCCTGCTCCTTGTGTTCGGCGTGGTGAAGTCGGGCCAGCTCCCCGATGCGGATCGAGGAGAGTACGGGGCGACGATCGAAGTCGACGCCGGCGGCGGTGAGGGTCTCGACGGTCCTGCCGCACGTGCGCCCCTGGCAGGCGCCGAGACCGGCTCGCGTCGCGAGTCGCATCGCGCGAGAGGACGCCGCGGCGTACTCGTCGAGCCGGGCGCGCGTCACGGACTCGCAGCGGCAGATGATGGTGTCATCGTCGAGCCAGCTCGTCCACCCGGGACGGATCGCGTGCGTGTCGAGTCGTGCCGCGAATGCGTGCATGCGGGTACGGGCCCGCAGTGCGCCACGGATGCGGCGGTCGTCGAGCGCGCCGCCGGCCGCAGCGAAGCCGGCCACGGCGCCTTCGGCGAGGGCGGCGTCGGCGCCGCCGATGCCGGTGATCTCGCCGGCCGCGAAGACGGATGCGACGCTCGTCGCCTGACGGTCGTCGACCACGACGAATCGCTCGGTGCTGAGGTCGCAGCCGGCTTGGATCGCCGCTTCGAGCCTCGGGGTGAATCCGTGGCCGAGGGCGACGGAGTCGCACTCGACGGTGCGGTCGGTGCCGGGGATCGGTCGCCATCGCGCATCGACGCGCTGCACGGTGACCGCCTCGACGCCGCCGACGCCGTGGATGCGGGTGACGGCCTGGCCGAACCGGTACGGCGTGCGGCGGCGCAGGAGTCCGCCGACGTACCCCGCGAGTTCGCCCGACTTGCCTGCGACGGCTGCGAGCCGCCAGGGCGCGCGCCCCCATCCCCGGGCGATCGCTCCGACGCCCGCCGCCTCGACGACCTCGACGACGGAGCCGCCCGCAAGCGCGATGCCCTCGGCGACCGGCAGGAGGAACGGTCCCGATCCCGCGACGACGGTGCGCGCGCCGATCGTCGCGCCGTCGCGCTTGGCGAGCGCCTGCGCGGCGCCGGCCGTGATGACGCCGGGCAGGGTCCAGCCGGGAACGGGCAGCGCCCGGTCGTGGGCGCCGGTCGCGATGACGAGCGCGTCGGCGTCGATCGTGATGGCCTCGCGTCCGCTCGCATCGGCCGGTCCGAGCAGGGCGTGCACCCGGATGCCTCGATCGGCGTCGACCCGCCAGACGCTCGCCTCGCAGTGCACGGTCGCCGCCCCCACGGCCCGCCGGAGTTGCGCGAACCGGGCGTGCTGGTGCTGCATCCGCCGGTCGGTGAGCTGCTCGTGGTGGCGCCAGAACTGGCCGCCGATGCGCTCGCCCTCGTCGAGCAGGATCACCTCGGCACCGGCGGTGAGCGCC
The DNA here is from genome assembly GCA_031178045.1 of Agromyces sp. Classification (GTDB taxonomy): domain Bacteria; phylum Actinomycetota; class Actinomycetes; order Actinomycetales; family Microbacteriaceae; genus Agromyces. Next base: position 5,931 of record JAPSJT010000087.1, on the reverse strand, counting down.
GCATCGGCGGCGGCGAGCCCGGCAGGCCCGGCGCCGAGGATCGCCACGCGGCGCGTCATCGCGCCTCCCGTTCGACGATGTCGCCCTCGTGCGCCGTACGCTGGCACGCACGCACGTTCTCGATGCCGTTGACGGTCACCACGCAGTCCTGGCAGACGCCGATGCCGCAGAAGACTCCTCGTTCAGCGCCCGCCGCGGATCGCCAGCTGCGCCGTCCCGCGCCGAGCAGCACGCCGGCGATCGTCTGGCCGTCACGTCCGGCGATCTCGTCGCCGTCGAAGCGGATGCGCACGCTCATGCGGCGCTCCTCAGGCCGGCGCGGGTCGGCAGGAAGGGCGCCGGGTCGAGTGGTGCGGGAGATCCGAGCACGGCGTGCGCGATGAGCTCGCCCGTGGCCGGAGCGAGCCCGATGCCCGCCCCCTCGTGACCGGCGGCATGGAAGAGACCGTCGACGTCGCCGTCGGCACCGATGGCCGGCAGGTGATCCGGCGCGAACGGCCGGAACCCGAAGTAGCTCCGAAGGAGCATCGTGTCGGCGAGGAACGGAAAGAGCTTCGTGGCCTTCGCCGCGATCTCGGTGAGGGGCGGGAGCAGCTGCTCGGCCGAGAATCCGACGAGCTCCCGGCTCGAGCCGATGAGCACGGTTCCGGCGGGGGTGGACTCGACCACCGTCGAGGTCTGCAGGGCCGCGTCGCCCGACCCGACCGCGCCGACGTAGTCGGCGTCGTACACCTTGTGGAACACGCGCTGCGGCATGGGCGTGGTCACGAGGATCACGCCGCGGCGCGGCCGGATGTCGAGTCGTCCGCCGAGCAGCGCCGCCACCGCGCCGGCCCATGGCCCCGCGCAATTGACCACGGCGTCGGCTCCGATGACGCCGTCGGGGGTCTCGACGCCGATGATCCGGCCGTGCGCGTGCCGGGCGCCGATGATCTCCGCGATCCGGAACTCGGCGCCGAGTCGGCATGCGCGCGCGAGCATCGCCTGCGTCGCGAGGCTCGGCTGCACCTGCGCGTCGTCGGGGTAGTGCACGCCGGCCTCGACCGCATCACTGAGGTGCGGCTCCAGCTCGCGGAGCTCGGCGGCCGACACCGGCACGGCACGGATGCCGATGGCCCGCTGGGTCGCCGCGAAATCGGCGAGGACTCCGGCGCTCGCGCCGAAGGCGACCACCACACCGCCCTTCGCCTCGTACTCGGTCGCCGGCTGACCCGGCATCCGATCGCCGTCGAGGCGCCTCGCGAGCTCTCGCCAGGTGCGGTTCGCGAGAATCGCGAGTTCCGCCTCGGCACCCGGCCCCTTGTCGGAGACGAGGATGTTGCCCTCGCAGCGGCTCGAGGTCTCTGCCGCCACGCCCACCCTGTCGAGCACGATGACCTCGGCTCCCGCCTCGGTCAGGGCGAGCGCACAGGCTGCGCCGACGGCGCCGGCGCCGATGACGGCGATTCGCATGCGTTCTCCCTTCGAGAGCTCGGGGTCGCGTGCCGTGCACGCGGTGGTCGGTGGGCTATGCGCCGAGGTACGCCTCGACGACCCGGGGGTCGCGCGCGAGCTCCGCGGCCGTCCCCGACAGGGTCACTGCTCCGGTTTCGACGACGTAGGCACGATGGGCGATCTTCAGGGCGGCGCGGGCGTTCTGCTCGACGAGCAGCACGGTGGTGCCCTGCGCGTTCACCGCGGCGATGATCTCCATCACCTGCTTGACCACGAGCGGGGCGAGCCCCATGGAGGGCTCGTCGAGCAGCAGCAGGCGCGGGCCGCCGACGATCGCTCGTCCGATGGCGACCATCTGCTGCTCGCCGCCCGACAGCGTGCCGCCCTGCTGGCGGCGTCGCTCCGCGAGCCGGGGCATGATCTCGTAGACCCGGTCGAGCCGCTCGGCGATGACGCGCCGGTCGCGCACGGTGTACCCGCCGAGGAGGAGGTTCTCATGCACGGTCATGGTGGAGAAGATGCGTCGCCCCTCGGGGACGTGGATGAGCCCGTCCGCGACGATGTTCCACGGCTTGGCCGCGGTGAGGTCCACCCCGTTCCAGGTCGCCGAGCCTGACCGAGGGCGCACCAGGCCCGAGAGCATGTTCATCGTGGTGGACTTGCCGGCGCCGTTGTTGCCGAGCAGGCACACGATCTCGCCCTCGCCGACGTCGAAGCTGAGGCGGCGCAGGGCATGCACGCGGCCGTAGTAGACATCCGCATCCCTGACCTCGAGTGCGCTCATGACCGGCTCCCGCTCTCATCGTTCAGCTGGGCATCGGAGTCCGTGCGCAGCCGGGCCTCATCGACGGCATGGTCCTCGTCATCGACGCCGAGGTAGGCCTCGATCACCACCGGGTCGCTCGTGATCTGCTCCGGGGTGCCGTCGGCGATCTCCTTGCCGTAGTTGAGCACCACGATGCGCTCGGCGAGCTTCATCACGAGCCCCATGTCGTGCTCGATGAGCACGACGGCGACCCCGAGCGCGCGGATCTTGCGGATGAGTTCGATGAGCGACTGCTTCTCGTTGTAGTTGAGACCCGCGGCGGGCTCGTCGAGGAGCAGGAGCTTGGGGCTCGTCGCGAGCGCCCTGGCGATCTCGACCCGCCGCTGCTCACCGTAGGGAAGGTGGGTGACGTAGAGGTGCTCATCGCCCTCGTATCCGACGAAGTCGAGCCATCCGCGCGCTTCGCGAGCGCACGCCTCCTCCGCCCGTCGGTAGCCGGGCGTGTGCAGGAGGGTCGACCAGAACCCCTCGCGGAGGTTCGCATGCATGGCGGTCTTGACGTTGTCGAGCACCGACAGCTCCCGGAACAGCCGCAGGTTCTGGAACGTGCGCGCCATGCCCCACTTCGTCACGCGCGAGGGCAGCACCCGGTAGAAGCCGAAGCTCTGCAGCAGCTGCACGAGGCGCAGTCGATGCCAGATGCGGGGGGCCTCGCGAACGATGTGCTTGCCGTCGAAGACGACCGATCCCGACGTCGGCAGGTAGAACGCCGAGATGCAGTTGAACGCACTCGTCTTCCCGGCGCCGTTCGGCCCGATCACCGCGAGGATCTCTCCCTCGCGCACCTCGAAGCTCAGGCCGTCGACGGCCTTCACGCCGCCGAACTGCAGTCGCAGGTCGGTGACTTCGAGCAGCGCGCTCATCCGCGGCCTCCTTCTCGGACATCGGCATCGGGTGCGCCGCTGGGCGACTCGAGCACGCTCGGGGGCACCGCCGCCGTCGCCGACGTGAACGGCGGCGGTTGGGGCCGGTCGCGCTTCAGCCACGGCAGGATCGCGGTCGCCGGCCAGAGTCCCGCCGGACGGAAGAGCATCACGACGACGAGGAGCACGCCGAAGATGAGGAACCGCCATTCGGCGAAGTCGCGCAGCAACTCGGGTGCCAGCGACACGAAGAGCGCACCGATGATGACGCCCGGCGTCGATCCCATGCCGCCGAGTACGACGGCCATGAGGATGAGTGCCGAGTAGAGGAACTGGAAGCTGTTCGGGCTGATCGCCGACAAGTGGGTCGCCATCAGCTGGCCGGCGAGGCCGGCCCAGACGGCGCCGATGATGTACGCCGAGATCTTCGCGACGTACGTGTTGATGCCCATCGCCTCGGCCGCGTCCTCGTCGTCGCGAACCGCCTTCCAGGCACGACCGAGCTTGCCCTTCGCGAGCCGGCCGGCTCCGATGACGCCCACGATGATCACCACCGCCGCGACGAAGTAGTAGAACACCACGCGCTCGGGGAATTCGAGGCCGAACACGGTGAGCCCGTCTTCGAAGCTCCAGCCGAAGAAGTCCCACGACGGGATGCCGTGGATCCCCGAAGGTCCACCGGTGATGGTCAGGTTGTTCGCGGTGATGCGGATGATCTCGCCGAACCCGAGCGTGACGATCGCGAGGTAGTCGCTGCGGAGCCGGAGGGTCGGCGCTCCGATGATGATGCCCGCGATGATGCACGCGAGCACGGTCGCCGGGAGCGCCGCCCACATCGGCCAGCCCAGCACCGTCGTGAAGATGCCGGAGACGTAGGCGCCGACGGCGAAGAACGCGATGTATCCCAGGTCGAGCAGCCCCGCGTAGCCGACGACGACGTTGAGGCCCATGCAGAGCATGACGTAGATGAGCGCGCTGATCGCGATGGACATCGTGTAGCGCGACGCGTCGATGAACGGCAGCGCCACGAGGAACAGCACCGCGACGCCGCCGAGGGCGCGCATGAATCCGGTCTGCGAGTCGAACACGCCGCGGGCGGCGCGCGGACGGTCGAAGAGGGGCGCGGGTGCGCGCAGCGGTGCGTGCTTCAGCGCGAGGTCGAGTCGGCGAGCCATGTCACATCCTCTCCACGACGCGAGCGCCGAGCAGGCCGGTCGGCTTGAAGGTCAGGAACAGGATCAGGAACGCGAACGCGAAGACGTCTCGCCACTCGCCGCCGAACCAGGCGGAACCGAACGACTCGAGCATCCCGAGCAGCAGCCCGCCGAGCATGGCCCCGTAGAGATTGCCGATGCCCCCGATCACGGCCGCCGTGAACGCCTTGAGACCGATGACGAAGCCCATGAGGAAGTCGATCGAGCCGTAGTACGCCCCGGCCATGACGCCGGCGGCGCCCGCGAGGGAGGAGCCGATGAAGAACACGGTGCTGATCACGCGGTTGACGTTGACGCCCATCAGCTGCGCGGCCTGCGGATCGAGCGCGATCGCCCGCATCGCGCGTCCTTCCCTGGTGCGCTCCACGATGTGCGCGAGCACGAGCATCAGTCCGGCGGCGATGACGACGAGCACGATCTGCGAGGCGGTGACGCGCATGCCGAGCAGGTCGACGCCCGTCGACTCCAGGCGCACCGGGAAGGCCTCGGGGTTGGGTCCGAAGATCTGGCGCACGCCGTACTCGAGCGTGAATGAGACGCCGATGGCGGTGATGAGCACCGCGAGGCGCGGACTCCGACGCAGCGGTCGGTACGCCACCCGCTCGATCCCCACGCCGATCAACCCGGTCGTCACCATCGAGAGGAGGAGGATGACGAGCAGCAGGGGGATGGAGGTCTCATTGGAGATGCCGAAGGCCGAGAGGGTGAAGAACCCGACGAATGCGCCGAGCATGTAGATGTCGCCGTGAGCGAAGTTCAGCAGCTTGATGATCCCGTAGACCATGCTGTAGCCGAGCGCGACGAGGGCGTAGAACGAGCCGACGATCAGGCCGTTCCAGATGAGCTGCATCACCGCAGAGGTGTCCTCTCAGAACGAAGGGTGGGGCGGGACCCGAGGCTCCCGCCCCCACCGGAATCAACCCTGCAGGTCGTCCTCGAGGACGAAGTTGCTGGTGGCCGGATCGACCGCCACGATGACGAATCCGCCGCCCGAGAGCGTGTGGTTCTCGGTGAAGGTCAGCGGCCCGGCGAACGTGTCGAAGTCCTCGAGCCCCTCGAGTGCGGCGACGACCTCGTCGAAGTCGGTGCTGCCGGCGTCTTCGATCGCCTGCGCGAGCACACGCACGGCGTCGTAGGCCTGCGTCGAGTACGGCCCGGGCGGGTCGCCGGCCAGCTCCTCGTAGTCGGCGATCCACTCGTCGGCGCCCTCGATCATGTCGGGCGTCTGCGTGAAGGTGCCGACGACGTTCTCGGTGTATCCGGCGCCGGCGATCTCGCTGAACTTCGCGTCCACCGATCCGTCGGCGACCAGGAAGGCGCCGGTGTATCCGGCATCCGTCGCCTGGCGGACGATGAGGCCGCCCTCCTGGTAGTAACCGGTCCAGTAGACGAGCGCCGGCTGCGCGCCGACGAGCTGCGTGGCGACCGCGGAGTAGTCGTTCTCGCCCGGCGTGACCGTCGCCTCGAAGACCACGCTGAGGCCCGCCTCCTCGGCCTGCGTCGTGAAGGCCTCGGCGAGGTCGGCCGAGTAGCTCGTCGCGTCGTCGATGACGGCGACGTTCGTCGCTCCGATCTTCTCCGCGTACTGCACGGC
>JAPSJT010000273.1 GCA_031178045.1 Agromyces sp. | reverse complement strand
TCCGCGGCGTGTTCATCCTGCTCGGCGCCCAGCTGATCGCGAACTTCAGCTGGATCTTCTACATCTTCGGCGCGTGGCTCGTGTGGACGGCGATTCAGCAGGCGTTCCTGCACCGTGAGGAGAACGCGGAGGAGAACGAGAGCAAACTCATCCGCGCGCTGCGCCGGCGCGTGCGCATCTCCGACGACTTCGACGGCATCAAGCTTCGTACGACGGTCGACGGCACGCGCATGTTCACGCCGATCCTCATCGTGTTCATCGCGATCGGCACGACCGACCTGCTCTTCGCGCTCGACTCGATCCCCGCGATCTTCGGCATCACGCAGAGCCCGTTCATCGTCTTCACCGCGAACGTGTTCGCGCTCATGGGCCTCCGCCAGCTCTACTTCCTCCTCGGCGGCCTGCTCGAACGCCTCGAGTACCTCAAGTACGGCATCGCCTTCATCCTCGCCTTCATCGGCGTGAAGCTCGTGCTGCACGCCCTGCACGTGAACGAACTGCCGTTCATCAACGGCGGCGAGCACGTGGAGTGGGCGCCCGAGATCACGACGTGGACCTCGCTCGGCGTCATCGTCGCCGCGATGGCGGTCGCGACGATCGCGAGTCTCGTGAAGGCTCGCGTCGACGCGAAGCGCCGCGGTCACACGCTCCTCGAAGAGGTGCCCCACTTCACCGAGGACGAGCCGCAGCGCGAGCACTAGCCGCCGAACGGGCACCCCTCCCCATCACAGCGTTCCGCGGCTCCCCCCGGGAATTGCTAGCGTGGGGAGGCGGCGCCCGTGCGGCGCCGGGGCCGACCGGCCCGGAGGCGAATGGCGACGAGGAGAACCGTGTCGGTTGATGGCGAGGGGATCGTCGCGCTCCCGCGCGGCGCCGCCGTGATCGCGCACAGCGCGCAGAGCGACGTGGGGAGGGTGCGCAGCGTCAACGAGGACTCGTTCCTCGCAGAAGCGCCCGTGTACCTCGTCGCCGACGGCATGGGCGGCCACGCCCGGGGCGATGCGGCGAGCAGAGCGGTCGTCGAGACGTTCCGCCGTCATCTCGAGGCCGGGCGGCCGTCGTCGCCCGAGCAGGTGCTCGATGCGATCCACAGCTCGAACGACGCCGTACGCGCCCTGAGCCAGGAGGGCGAGGAGGGAACGGCGGTCGCCGGCACGACGCTCACCGGCGTCGCGCTCGTCGACGCGGGCGACGGCGCCGGATTCCACTGGATGGTCTTCAACGTGGGCGATTCGCGGGTGTACTCGTGGGATGGCCGCGACCTGGAGCAGCTGAGCGTCGACCACTCGGCGGTACAAGAACTCGTCGATGCCGGACTCATCCGGGCCGACGAGGCGGAGCGCCATCCCGACCGCAACGTCATCACGCGCGCACTCGGCGCCGACGAGGTGGTCGAACCCGACATCTGGCTGATCCCCGCCACGGGCCGGCAGGTGTTCCTCATCTGCTCGGACGGACTCTCCAAGGAGGTCGACGACGAACAGCTCGCCGAGATCCTCGCGGGCGACACCGGTCACGCGGCGGGTCTGGCCGGCGAACTCGTCGAAGCCGCACTCGAGCACGGCGGTCGCGACAACGTGACGGCCATCGTCGTCGAGTCCGAGCTCGGCGGTGACGGTGGCGACGACGACGAGGCCACTCGCGACCGACCCGGCTCGCGGTCGCGGGTCACCGAAGACACGACCCCCCGCCCCGAGAAGGACTGACATGGCGAACTACCGTCCTGACCCGGCTTCGGAGTGGCTCGCGGCCGTGCGCGGCAGGCTCGTGCTGCTGGTGCCGTCATCGGCGGCCGAGACGCTCGCCGAGCTGTGGCCCCACCTCGCCGACTCCGACCCCACCGCGCGGGTGCTCGACCGTCTGACAGCGGGCGGCGTGACGTCGACGCCGCCGTTCGCGCTCGTCGTGCGCGGCACCGAGGGCGGTGCCCTCGCCCTCGTGCGAGGCCCCCTCGAGGTTCGCGCCGGAGAGACGACGGTGACGGGCGAGGGCGTGTCGACGTGGGCCGAGCGGGTGCTCGCCCCGTCCGAAGCGGACCTCGTCGTCCGAGTCGCGGCGCAGCCGGCGGATGCCGCTCGTGAGCTGCTCCCGGTCGTCGAAGCGGTCGTCCCCGCGGTCTCCGTGACCTCCGCCGGAGTCGAGCCGGTGGCGGCGAGCGAGCGCCCGGCCACCCGCGCAGCGACGCCACCTGCCGGCCCCCCGACGCCACCGGTGGCCGCGCCGGCGCTCGCGGCGACGACGCAGCTCCCCGACGCGGACGCGCCCGCCGTCGCCGCCGAACAGACGATGGTCCCCGTCGAAGACACCATCGCCGTGCCCGCCTCCGCGCGTCGGTTGCCCACGCCTGCCCCTGCGTTCGCCACCCCGGCCGGAGGCGTCGACGCGTTCGGCGACGCTCGCGACGGCGACCACGACGGCCTCACCGTCGCGAGCATCGACCTGCGACGCCTGCGCGAACAACGCGCCGAACGCGCGACCGACTCCGACCCCGCCGACCGTGCAGCGGCTCCGGCCCCGGCCGCGGTCACGAACCTCCGCATGCCCGACGGCGCGCTCGAGTCGATCGGCCACGAGGTCGTGCTCGGGCGCGCGCCGAGCGTGAGCCAGGT
>JAPSJT010000272.1 GCA_031178045.1 Agromyces sp. | reverse complement strand
AGCTCAGCCGATGAACTCCTCGAGGTCGGCGCAGAAGTCGCGTTCGGCGGTGTCGAAGCGGCCGTTCAGCTCGTTGCCGAGGAACGCCACGAACTCGTCGTCACTCGGATCGGACGGCGTGCCGCCGGTGTCGAGGACGATCGTGAAACGGTTCCTCCCCGCGTCGATGAACAGCCGCTCCCCGGCGTCGTCGTAGTACTTGAAGATGCCGGCGTTCACAACCTCGAGCGTCACGGTTCCATCACCGTTGTCGCTCACGCCGATGTCCCGGTCCGAGAAGGAGCCCGTGTAGCTGAAGGTGAGGCCGGTCTCAGGGTTGGTGTAGGACCCGGCCACCTTCACCGAGGCCCCGCCGTGGTAATCGCCGTCGCCGTGGCGCACGAAGCGGAACGTACCCTCGGCGTCCTCCACCCAGAGGACGTCGAACGAGAGGTCCGGGCAGAACTCCGGGTCGGCGCCGGCTACGAAGAGGACCTCCTGGTGTTCATCGAAGTGCTCGATGATCGGTGGAGCTGCGGCGGCGGGTGTCGCCGCGGCGATGCAGATGGCGGAGATCGCGGCCACGCCGGTCGCGAATGAGATGTGCTTCATGCGATACCCCGATGCTCATGGCCCGCCTCGTTGCGGGCGCGCTGGCAGTCGATCATCGGGTCGGCTGTGGCTGCAAGATACTCCTCGTCGGACGGTTCGGTAACCCCCAATTCGAGTTACCGAACCTCGCGCGGCGACAGACACCGACCGACTCAGCGCGTGCGCTCGAGCACCGCCCTGGTCGATGCCCCGGGTCGGAGGTCGAGGCGCCGCAGCAGCTGCGCGTTGGCCGCGACGATGATCGTCGAGAGCGACATCAGGATGGCGCCGACCGACATCGGCAGCACGAAGCCGATCGGGGCGAGCACGCCGGCCGCGAGCGGCACCGAGATGAGGTTGTACCCCGCCGCCCACCAGAGGTTCTGCTGCATCTTGCGGTAGCTCGCGCGCGACAGCTCGATGACCGAGAGCACCGATCGTGGGTCGGACGAGGCGAGGATGACGCCGGCCGAGGCGATCGCGACATCCGTGCCGGCGCCGATCGCGATGCCGACGTCGGCCTGCGCGAGCGCCGGCGCGTCGTTCACGCCGTCGCCGACCATCGCGACGCTGAGTCCCTCGGCCTGCAGCTCCTGCACCTTCGCGGCCTTGTGCTCGGGACGCACGCCGGCGAAGACGCGATCGATGCCGAGCGTCTCGGCGACGGTGCGGGCCACCGGCTCGGCGTCGCCCGTGATCATCACGACGCGCACTCCGAGCGCGTGCAGCGCATCGACCGCCTCCTTCGACTCGGGGCGCACTTCATCGGCCAGCGCGATCGCACCCACCACCTCCCCCTCGAGCAGCACGTGCAGCACGGTCGCGCCGGCGTCGGACCATGCGGCGGATGCCGCGAGCGGCTCGAGTCCTTCGTGTTCGAGCAGCCCGGGACCGCCGACCTGCACCGTCTTGCCGTGCACGTTCGCGCGCACGCCGACCGCGGCGGACGCCGTGAAGTCCGTCGCCGGATGCACGTGATCGGTGCGGCGATGCGCCTCTGCGACGATCGCCTTCGCGAGGGGATGCTCGGAGTCGGTCTCGGCCGCGCCGGCGAGGGCGAAGAGCTCGCGCTCGTCGATGCCGGAGCCGGGCGCGAGCGCCGCAGCCGTCACGACCGGCTCACCCCTGGTGAGGGTGCCGGTCTTGTCGAAGAGCACCGCGTCGACCGTGCGCATGGTCTCGAGGGCGAGGCGGTCGGTGACGAGCACGCCTCCCCGCGCCGCCCGCTCGGTGGCGATCGAGACCACGAGGGGAATCGCGAGGCCGAGGGCGTGCGGGCACGCGATGACGAGCACGGTGACCGTGTGGATGACGCCGTCGTCGGGAAGCCCGACGAGCGCCCAGACGACGGCGGTGATCGCCGCGGCGACCAGGGCGAACCAGAACAGCCAGCCGGCGGCGCGGTCGGCGAGGCGCTGGGCGCGCGAGCTCGAGGCCTGCGCCTCGGCGACGAGTCGCTGGATACCGGCAAGCGCGGTGTCGGCGCCGATGGCATCGACGCGCACCCGGATGGCGGTGTCGGTCGCGACCGTGCCGGCGACGACGTGATCGCCGGGGCCTCGGCTCACCGTGCGCGACTCGCCCGTGATCATTGACTCGTCCATCGCGGCGGTTCCCTCGACCACGTCTCCGTCGGCCGGGACCCGCCCGCCGGGTCGCACGACGACGACGTCGCCGATGCGGAGGTCGGACGGCGACACGACCTCGATCCCGGCATCCGTCACTCGCTCAGCCTCGTCGGGCAGGAGCGCCGCGAGCGCGTCGAGCGCCGAGGACGTCGCTGCGATCGAGCGCATCTCGATCCAGTGACCGAGGAGCATGATCACGATGAGGAGGGCGAGCTCCCACCAGAAGTCGAGATGGTGCGGAAGGATGCCGAGGCTCGCGCCGAGTGACGCGAAGTAGGCGACGGTGATCGCGAGCCCGATGAGGAGCATCATGCCGGGCTGCCGCGACTTCAGCTCCGACCAGGCGCCCGTGAGGAACGGCGTGCCGCCCCAGATGTACATGACGGTGCCGAGCACGGGGGAGATCCACGG
>JAPSJT010000086.1 GCA_031178045.1 Agromyces sp. | reverse complement strand
AGCCCCTCGAGCCGGGCTTCGGTTACACCCTGGGCAACTCGCTCCGTCGCACCCTCCTCTCCTCGATCCCCGGCGCGGCCGTGACGAGCATCCGCATCGACGGCGTGCTCCACGAGTTCTCGACGGTCCCCGGCGTGCGGGAGGATGTCACCGAGATCATCCTCAACATCAAGAACCTGGTCGTCTCCAGCGAGCACGACGAGCCCATCACCGCCTACCTGCGCAAGCAGGGTGCGGGTGAGGTCACCGCGGCCGACATCTCGGCTCCGGCCGGCGTCGAGGTGCACAACCCCGACCTCGTCATCGCGACGCTCAACGACTCGGCGAAGTTCGAGCTCGAGCTCACGATCGAGCGCGGCCGCGGCTACGTCTCCGCCAGCCAGAACCGCAACGAGTACTCCGAGGCGGGCCAGATCCCGGTCGACTCGATCTACTCGCCGGTGCTGAAGGTCACCTACCGCGTCGAGGCCACCCGTGCCGGCGAGCGCACCGACTTCGACCGCCTCGTGGTCGACGTCGAGACGAAGCCGGCAATCTCGCCCCGCGACGCCATCGCGTCGGCGGGCCGCACGCTCACCGAGCTGTTCGGCCTCGCCCGCGAGCTGAACACCGCGGCCGAGGGCATCGAGATCGGCCCCGCGCCGGTCGACGCCGTGCTCTCGAGCGAGCTCTCGATCCCGATCGAAGACCTCGACCTCTCGGTGCGCAGCTACAACTGCCTGAAGCGCGAGGGCATCAACACGGTGTCCGAGCTCGTCGCCCTCTCGGAGTCGCAGCTCATGAACATCCGCAACTTCGGCCAGAAGTCGGTCGACGAGGTCAAGGACAAGCTCACCGAGATGGGCCTGTCGCTGAAGGACTCCGTTCCCGGCTTCGACGGCGCTCACTTCTACACGGGCTTCGACGACGAGAACTAGTCGCCAGCGCCTGCCGTACCGACCCTCACCACTGGAGATAACGAACCATGCCGAAGCCCACGAAGGGCCCCCGCCTCGGAGGCGGACCCGCGCACGAGCGGCTCCTGCTCGCGAACCTCGCGGCTGCCCTCTTCACGCACAAGCGCATCACCACCACCGAGACGAAGGCCAAGCGCCTGCGTCCGCTCGCCGAGCGTCTCGTGACGTTCGCCAAGCGCGGCGACCTGCACGCGCGCCGTCGCGTGCTCGGCGTCATCGGCGACAAGTCGGTCGTGCACGAGCTGTTCACGATCATCGCCCCGCAGGTGGCCGACCGTGAGGGCGGCTACACCCGCATCACGAAGATCGGCAACCGCAAGGGCGACAACGCGCCCATGGCGGTCATCGAGCTCGTGCTCGAGCCCGTCGTGAAGAAGCAGCGCACCGCGAAGGCGGCCCCGGCCGCCACCGAGGCTCCCACCGAGGAGCCCGCGGTCGACGAGAAGAGCGACGAGTCCGTGACCGAGTCCGAGGCCGCCGTCGACGAGGCCGCGGGTGCCGAGGCATCCGAGGAGTCCGCGGAAGAGCCCGCCGAGGCTCCCGCGAAGTAGTCGCACTCGCTCACGAAGGGCCCGGATGCCACGGCATCCGGGCCCTTCGCGTGTCCGCCGTGCGCCGAGCACGAGGTCGGACGGCCTCACGGGCGCCGTAGGCTGACTGGGTGAGTGCTGAACCTGCCGGACCGGCGGCGACGACGGATGCCGCGGCATCCGTCGTGCGGGTGCGGCTCGGCATCGCCTACGACGGCACCGACTTCAACGGATGGAGCCGGCAGCCGGGCCTCCGCACCGTTCAGGGGGTGCTCGAGGAGGTGCTCGCGACGCTCTTCCGGCGCGAAGGGGTCGCGCCGCGGCTCACGGTGGCCGGTCGCACCGACGCCGGGGTGCACGCGCTCGGGCAGGTCGCCCACGTCGACCTCGAGCACTCCGCGCTCGTGCACATGACACGACCGAGGCGCGGTCAGGACCCCGATGTCTCGCCCGAGGCGACGCTCGCTCGCCGCCTCACCGGCATCCTCGGTGCCGATGCCGACGTGGTCATCACGAGCGCCGACCGGGCGCCCGACGGGTTCGACGCTCGGTTCTCGGCGATCTGGCGGCGCTACGAGTACCGTGTCGCCGACGCAGGCGCCCTCCGCGACCCGCTCCAGCGGCGGCGCACCGTGACGTGGCCGAAGCGCCTCGACGCGAGCGCCATGGATGCCGCGGCGCGATCGCTCCTCGGCCTGCACGACTTCGCGGCGTTCTGCCGGCCACGCGAGGGCGCGACGACCATCCGCACGCTGCAGTCCTACCGCTGGGAGCGCGACGCCGAGGGTGTGCTCGTCGCGTCGTTGCAGGCCGACGCGTTCTGCCATTCGATGGTGCGCGCCCTCGTCGGGGCGTGCGTCGCCGTGGGGGAGGGTCGGCTCACGGCATCCGATCCGCTCACCCTGCTGCGGGGCGCGGAGCGCACGAGCGCGTTCAAGGTCATGCCGGCGAAGGGCCTCGTGCTCACCGAGGTGGGCTATCCCGACGACGACGAGCTCGAGGCGCGCGCGCTGCAGACCCGCGCGCGCCGCGAATTGCACACCGAGGGCGTGGTCGGCTAGGCTATCTCTTTGGTGCCGCCACCTGTGCTGGTACCCGAAGATGAGCCCTCCACCAGGGCGTTCGAACGCATCGCGGGCGAACTCCCACCGGAGCGGGATTCACGAACCCCTCTCTCGATCAGAAAGCAGCACTTCCGTGACGCGCACCTACACTCCCAAGGCGAACGAGATCCAGCGCGACTGGGTCGTCATCGACGCGACCGACATCGTGCTCGGTCGTCTCGCCAGCCACTCCGCAGCCCTGCTGCGCGGCAAGCACAAGCCGATCTTCGCGAACCACGTCGACACCGGCGACTTCGTCATCATCGTGAACGCCGACAAGGTGGCCCTCACCGGCCAGAAGCTCGAGCAGAAGAAGGCCTACCGGCACTCGGGTTACCCGGGCGGCCTCAAGGCGGTCGGCTACGCCGAGCTCCTCGAGAAGAACCCCGTCCGCGCCGTCGAGAAGGCGATCCGCGGCATGCTGCCGAAGAACTCGCTCGGCCGCGCCCAGCTGAAGAAGCTCAAGGTCTACGCCGGCCCCGAGCACCCGCACGCGGCTCAGCAGCCCAAGCCGTACACCCTCACCCAGGTCGCCCAGTAACTCGGCGCCACTCGACGTTCTCGAAATAAGGATTCACACCACCATGGCGAAGATCGCAGACCAGATCGAAGCGGCTCCCGAGAGCTACACCACCGAGAGCACTCCCTCGGCCGCGCCCACCACCCCCCGCCCCGTGCTGAACGTCTCGGGCGCGGCTGTCGGCCGCCGCAAGCAGGCCATCGCCCGCGTGCGCGTCGTCCCCGGCGCCGGCACCATCACGGTCAACGGCCGTGAGTTCGCGGACTACTTCCCGAACAAGCTCCACCAGCAGCTCATCACCGACCCGTTCACCGTGCTCGAGCTCTCGGGCTCGTACGACGTCATCGCCCGCATCACCGGCGGCGGCCCCTCGGGCCAGGCCGGCGCGCTGCGTCTCGCGATCGCCCGAGCGCTCAACGAGATCGACCGCGAGAACAACCGTGCGACGCTGAAGAAGTCCGGCTTCCTCACGCGCGACGCTCGCGTCATCGAGCGCAAGAAGGCCGGCCTCAAGAAGGCCCGCAAGGCGCCGCAGTTCTCGAAGCGCTGACCCGGGTCCGACGGCTCTCCGTTATGCCCCGGCTCTTCGGAACCGACGGGGTCCGGGGCCTGGCCAACCGTGATCTCACGGCTGACCTGGCCCTGGGCCTCGCCCAGGCGGCTGCCGCCGTGCTCACGCAGGGCCGGCACGCCGACGAACTGCGCGCGGCCGGACGACGACCGACGGCGGTCGTCGCGCGCGACCCGCGCGTCTCCGGCGAGTTCCTCACCGCCGCCGTCGCGGCCGGCCTCGCGAGCTCCGGTGTCGACGTGCTCGACGCCGGCGTCATCCCGACGCCCGCCACCGCGTTCCTCATCGACAGCATCCACGCCGACTTCGGCGTGATGATCTCGGCGTCGCACAACCCTGCGCCCGACAACGGCATCAAGTTCTTCTCCTTCGGCGGCACGAAGCTGCCCGACGAGGTCGAGGATCGCATCGAGTCCTTCCTCGGCAAGCAGAAGCTCGCTCCGATCGGCGACGGCGTCGGGCGCGTCCGTCGCTTCGCCGACGCCGAGGACCGCTACGTCGTGCACCTGCTCGGCACGCTGCCGAACCGCCTCGACGGCCTGCACGTCGTGCTCGACTGCGCGCACGGCGCCGCGGCCGGCGTCTCGCCCGAGACGTTCCGCGACGCGGGCGCCACGGTGACCGTCATCGGCGCGGACCCCGACGGCATGAACATCAACGACGGCGTCGGCTCCACCCACCTCGAGCACCTGCAGGCCGCAGTGCGCGAGCACGGCGCCGACCTCGGCATCGCGCACGACGGCGACGCCGACCGCTGCCTCGCGGTCGACGCCGACGGCAACATCGTCGACGGCGACATGATCATGGCGATCCTCGCCGTCTCGATGCAGGAGCGCGGCGTGCTCACCGACGACACCCTCGTCGTGACCGTGATGTCGAACCTCGGCCTGCGACGTGCGATGGCCGACCGCGGCATCCGCGTCATCGAGACGAAGGTCGGCGACCGCTACGTGCTCGAGGCGCTCGCCGCCGGCGGACTCGCGCTCGGCGGCGAGCAGTCGGGCCACGTCATCATGACCGAGTTCGCCACGACCGGCGACGGCGTGCTCACCGGCCTGCACCTCGCGGCCGAGATGGCGCGCACGGGCAAGTCGCTCGCCGAGCTCGCCTCCGTCATGACGGTGTACCCGCAGGTGCTCGTGAACGTGCGCGGCGTCGATCACCACGCGCTCGGCGACGACGGCGCGATCGCCGCCGCCGTGGCGAGCGTCGAGGCCGAACTCGGCGATTCGGGCCGGGTGCTCCTGCGGCCCTCGGGCACCGAGCCCATGGTCCGGGTCATGGTCGAGGCGGCCGAGCAGTCCACCGCCGAGCGCCACGCGGCGGCGCTCGCCGACGTCGTGCGCGAGCGGCTCGCGGTCTGAGACTCAGAGCTTGCGCAACAGCACGCTCGACACCGTGTGGTCGGCGCTCTTGCGCAGCACGAGCGACGCCCGCGATCGCGTCGGCCGGATGTTCTGCAGCAGGTTCGGCTCGTTGATGCTCTTCCAGATCTCGCGCGCCCGCTGACGGGCCTCGTCCTCGGTGAGGCTCGCATACCGGTGGAAGTACGAGCGCGGGTTCGCGAACGCGCCGCGCTGCAGCTTCAGGAACCGTTCCTCGTACCAGCGGGCGATGTCGCTCGTGCGCGCGTCGACGTAGATCGTGAAGTCGAAGAGGTCGCTCACCGCGAGGCGATGCCCGGGTCCCGGCGGCTGGAGCACGTTGAGCCCCTCGACGATGAGCACGTCGGGCCGGCGCACGGTGATCTGCGCATCGGGGACGATGTCGTACGCGAGGTGCGAGTAGAACGGCGCCCGCACCTCCGCGGCACCGGCCTTGACCTCGCTGACGAATCGCAGGAGCGCACGGCGGTCGTACGACTCGGGGAAGCCCTTGCGCGCCATGAGGCCGCGCCGCTCGAGCTCGGCGTTCGGGAAGAGGAATCCGTCGGTGGTCACGAGCTCGACCCGAGGCGTGTGCTCCCAGCGGGCGAGGAGCTCGCGGAGGAGACGGGCGATCGTCGACTTGCCGACCGCGACCGACCCGGCGACGCCGATCACGAAGGGAGTGCCCTCGACGCGCTCGCGAAGGAACTCGCTCGTCGCGTCGTGCAGCGACTTCGTCGCACCGACGTAGAGGTTCAGCAGGCGGCTGAGCGGGAGGTAGACCTCGGCGACCTCGCGCAGGTCGAGGGGCTCGCCGAGTCCGCGCAACTGCACGATCTCGGTCTCACGCAACGGCGACGGCATCGACGGGGCGAGTGCCGCCCAGCCGGCGCGATCGAGTTCGATGAACGGCGAGATCTGCGCGGCGGGCTGCGACGAGCTCTGGGCATCCAGCACCGGGACAGTCTACTGGCGGCCCGTATCCCGGTCGGCGCACGGCCGCGGCCGAGCCCTGCGCCGCCGTGGTGCGTGCCCGCCGGGCAGTCGCTCAGCCACGCGACAGTAGAATCGCCCCTATGTGTGGAATCGTCGGATACGTCGGAGAGCGCAACAGCCTCGACGTGCTCATGGGAGGCCTTCGTCGCCTCGAATATCGCGGCTACGACTCGGCGGGGGTCGCGATCGTCGACGACGACGGCGTCATCGAGACGGCGAAGCGCGCCGGCAAGCTGCAGGTGCTCGCCGACGACCTCGAGGCCACTCCGCTCCACCGCGGCGGCACCGGCATCGGCCACACGAGGTGGGCGACGCACGGCGGCCCGACCGACCGCAACGCGCACCCGCACCTCGGAGACGAGGGCCGCCTCGCCCTCATCCACAACGGCATCATCGAGAATTTCGCCGAGCTGAAGGACGAGTTGCTCCGCGAGGGGCTCACCTTCGAGAGCGAGACCGACACCGAGGTGGCCGCCGTGCTGCTCGGTCGCGAGTACCGCCGCATCGGCGATCTCGTCGAGGCCTTCCGTGCCACCGTCTCCCGGCTCGACGGCGCGTTCACGCTCCTCGCGGTGCATCGCGACCAGCCGGGCGTCGTCGTCGGCGCACGCCGCAACTCGCCGCTCGTCATCGGCCTCGGCGACGGGGAGAACTTCCTCGGCTCGGATGTCGCCGCGTTCGTCGAGTACACGAAGCGCGCCGTCGCCATCGGCCAGGACCAGATCGTGACGATCACCGCCGACGGCGTCACCGTCACCGACTTCGACGGCGAGCCCGTCGAGGTGGAGCCGTTCGACGTGGCCTGGGATGCCTCGGCCGCCGAGAAGGGCGGCTGGTCCTCGTTCATGCGCAAGGAGGTCTCCGAGCAGCCCGAGGCCGTCGCGAACACGCTCCGCGGCCGGATCGTCGACGGGCGCGTCGTGATCCCCGAGCTCCAGTCCTTCGGCGACGAGGAGCTCCGCGGCATCCGCCGCATCACCGTCATCGCGTGCGGCACGGCCTCCTACGCCGGCATGGTCGCGAAGTACGCGATCGAGCAGTGGGCGCGAGTGCCCGTCGAGGTCGAGCTCAGCCACGAGTTCCGCTACCGCGAGCCGGTGCTCGACGACGACACGCTCGTCGTCTCGATCAGCCAGTCGGGCGAGACGATGGACACGCTCATGGCCGTGAAGTACGCCCGCGAGCAGGGCGCCCGCACGATCTCGATCTGCAACACGCAGGGCGCGACGATCCCGCGCGAGTCCGACGCCGTCGTGTACACGCACGCCGGCCCCGAGGTCGCCGTCGCGTCGACGAAGGCCTTCGTGGCCCAGATCGCGGCCCTCTACCTCTTCGGGCTGCACCTCGCGCGGGTCCGGGGCACGCTCGACGACGCCCGACTCGAGGCGAACCTCGCCGAACTGCAGGCCATCCCCGCCAAGCTCGAGCAGGTGCTCGGAGAGGCCGAGAAGGTCGAGCAGCTCGCGCACTGGATGGCCGACACCCGCTCGGTGCTCTTCCTCGGGCGCCACGTCGGGTTCCCGATCGCGATGGAGGGCGCGCTGAAGCTCAAGGAGCTCGCCTACATCCACGCCGAGGGATTCGCGGCCGGCGAGCTGAAGCACGGGCCCATCGCGCTCATCGAACCGGGCCAGCCGGTCTTCGTCGTCGTGCCGAGCCCACGCGGTTCGGCGAACCTGCACCCGAAGGTCGTCTCGAACATCCAGGAGATCCGCGCACGTGGCGCCCGGGTCATCGCGATCGCGGAGGCGGGGGATGCCGCGGTGCTGCCGTTCGCGGACGAGGTGCTGCGCATCCCGCTCGCGGCCCCGCTCTTCGAGCCGCTCCTCGCGGTCGTGCCGCTCCAGGTGTTCGCGATGGCGCTCGCGCAGGCAAAGGGACTCGACGTCGACCAGCCGCGCAACCTCGCGAAGTCCGTGACGGTGGAGTAGGCCCATGGGTGCGAGCCGGGGGGAGCCGGTCCGACCGAGGGCGGCTCATCGGCGGGTGACCGCATGATCGTCGGCATCGGCATCGAC
The DNA here is from genome assembly GCA_031178045.1 of Agromyces sp. GTDB lineage: Bacteria > Actinomycetota > Actinomycetes > Actinomycetales > Microbacteriaceae > Agromyces. Next base: position 3,111 of record JAPSJT010000086.1, on the reverse strand, counting down.
GTGGTGGACATCGCCCGCTTCGAGCGCTCGATCGAGCGCACCCCGGCGCTCGTCGAGCGGCTGTTCGCCGAGAGCGAACGAGGCCGACCGGCGCGCTCGCTCGCCGCGAGGTTCGCGGCGAAGGAATCGCTCATCAAGGCGCTCGGCGGCCACACCGTCATCCGCTGGCACGAGATGCGGGTCGTGCAGGATGCCGAGGGCAACCCCGACTTCGAACTCTCGGGTGGGCTGTCGCGGCACGTGCGCGAGCTCGGCATCGACCGCGTGCACCTCTCCATGAGCCACGACGCCGGCATCGCGAGTGCGTTCGTCGTGCTCGAGGCGAACGGCGCCGAGGCGTGAGCGGGGTGCGCTTCCGCGAGGCCGTCGTCGACCTCGACGCGATCCGGCACAACGTGCGTGTGCTCGCGGCCGCCGTGGCCCCGGCGGCCGCGATGGCGGTGGTCAAGGCCGACGCGTATGGGCACGGGGCGATCCCGGTCGCCCGGGCCGCACTCGAGGGCGGCGCGGCGTGGCTCGGGGTGGCCGACCTCGGCGAGGCGCTCGCCCTGCGCGAGGCCGGCATCGCCGCGCCGATCCTCGCCTGGCTCCATGATCCCGACGCGGACTTCGGCCCGGGCGTCGAGCACGACGTCGAGCTCGGGGTGTCGTCGGAGGCGCAACTCGCCGCGATCGCGGCGGCGGCAGCATCCGCCGCTCGACCGGCATCGGTGCACCTGAAGGTCGACACCGGGCTCAGCCGCAACGGCATCCCGGCCGCGACCTGGCCCGCGGCGGTCGAGCAGGCCGCCCGGCTCGAGCGCGACGGCATCCTGCGCGTGCGCGGCATCTTCAGTCACCTCTCGAACGCGTCGGCCGACGAGGATGCGGCACAACTCGCCGCCTTCGAGGCGGCCCTCGCGGCAGCATCCGCTGCCGGCCTCTCGCCCGACGTACGCCATCTCGCCTCGAGTGCGGCCGCGATCCGGCTGCCCGTCGCGCGCTACGACCTGGTGCGCCTCGGCATCGGCTGCTACGGCATCCCGCCGTTCGGCGACGGCACGACCGCCGCGGAGCTCGGACTGCGGCCCGCGATGACGCTGCGCGGGCGCGTCGCAGCGGTGCGGCGGGTGGAGGCCGGAACCGGGGTCTCGTACGGGTACACCTGGCGCGCCGAGCGCCCGACGACGCTCGCGCTCGTGCCGCTGGGCTACGCCGACGGGGTGCCGCGCCAGGCGTCCGATCGCGCGCAGGTGTGGCTCGCCGGCGCGCGGCGTCCGGTCGTCGGTCGAATCGCGATGGATCAGTTCGTGGTCGACGTCGGCGACGCCGAGGTCGCGGTCGGCGACGAGGTCGTGCTCTTCGGCGACCCGCAGACGGGTGCACCGTCGGCCGACGACTGGGGCGACGCGGCCGGAACCATCGGCTACGAGATCGTCACGCGGATCGGTCCACGGGTGACGCGCACCTATCTCGGAGGCGAGTGATGCGCATCGACGTGCCCGATGCCGCGGCGATGGAGGCGTTCGGACGCGAGCTCGCCCGCGAGCTGCGAGCCGGCGATCTGGTGCTGCTGACCGGTCCGCTCGGAGCGGGCAAGACGACGCTCACCCGGGGCATCGGCGCGGGGCTCGGCGTGCGAGGCCCGGTGCAGAGCCCGACATTCGTGCTCGCCCGAACGCACCCGAACCTCGCCGGGGGACCGCCGCTCGTGCACGTCGACGCCTATCGGCTCGGCGACGCGAGGCTCGTCGAGGATCTCGACCTCGACTTCGCCCGATCGGTCGTCGTCGTCGAGTGGGGTGCCGGGCTCATCGAGGACGAAGCCGACTCGTGGCTCGAGGTCGTCATCGAGCGGCCCGAGGGGGCGGATGCGGCGGCCGTGACGGATGCCGCCGACGCCGAGTCGCTCGGCGGCGACGAGCCGCGGAGCGTCACGCTGCGCGGGATCGGCCCGCGCTGGACCGGGAGCCGGTTCGCCGCCGGCCGGTAGGCTGGATCCCATGCTGCTCGCGATCGACACCTCGACGGGCACGAGCGTCGCGGTCGTGGATCGCGATCGCGCCAGCGGTCAACTGCACTGCCTCGCCGAAACCGGCACCGACGACACCATGCGGCACGCCGAGGTGATCGGCGACTTCATCCGAGAGGCATTGACGGATGCCGGTGTCGCGCCCGCCGCCCTGTCGGGAGTGGCCGGCGGCATGGGGCCGGGTCCCTTCACCGGACTCCGCGTGGGCATCGCGGCCGCGCATGCGTTCGCGCTCGGCATCGCCCGCCCGTTCGTCCCGGTGGCGAGCCACGACGCGATCGCGTGGTCGTGGTACCGCGACGGCGGCAGGGGGCCGCTCCAGGTCGTGACCGACGCACGTCGACGCGAATTCGCCGTGTCCGACTACGACGGCCTCGACGCCGATGAGCTGCCCGTGCGCGCCGAGGGGCCGAGGCTCGCGCCGCGCGACGGCGTGCCGCACGCGCGCGGCATCCGCCTCGATGCCTCGATCGTGCCCGCTCGAGCCGTCGGCATGCTCGCCGAGCTCGCGTTCGCCGCGCGCCGGCTGCCCCTCGCGGGCGATGCCCCGCTCTACCTCCGGGCCCCCGACGTCACGCCCTCCGCCGGCAAGCGGGTGCTGCGATGAGCGTCTTCATGCGACGGGCGAAGGTCGCCGACCTCGATCGGATCATGCGGCTCGAGCGTGCGACGTTCACCGACGACGCCTGGCCCGACGAGGCGATGCGCCGCGAGCTCGAGGGCGAGCACGGCTACTACCTCATCGCCGTCGACGACGCGGCCGAGCCCGCCGCCGCCGAGACGGAGCTCGATCCGGGGCTGCTCGGGTACGCCGGCCTCCTCGCCCCGAAGGGCGGCGAGCAGGGCGACATCCAGACGATCGCCGTGGCGCCGGCCGCTCGCGGCATGGGTCTTGGACGCGGACTCATGCACGCGCTCATCACGGAGGCCCGCCGTCGCGGCATCGCGACGCTCTTCCTCGAGGTGCGCGCCGACAACCCGATCGCGCGCAACCTCTACCGGTCCCTCGGCTTCGAGGAGATCGGCGTGCGGCCGCGATACTACCGGCACGGCGTCGACGCGATCCTCATGCGGCTGGCCGTGCCCGGCGCCGAGACGAG
>JAPSJT010000271.1 GCA_031178045.1 Agromyces sp. | reverse complement strand
GCTGATGGAGAGCCGACGAGCTGACGGCCGCCCGCACCTCCTCCTCGACGAGGTCGGCGTTGATCATGGCTCCGGCGACGTTGCCGCCGGCGGAGGCCACGGGCACCGAGGCGCGAGCCGACACGACGTTGCCGGCGGCCCAGACCCCCGGGACGCTCGTGCGCCCGTTCTCGTCGACCGCCACCCAGTCGAGGCCGGCCTGCTCGATCGTCGCGGCGCCGAGCTCGCGCAGCACGGCGTCGTTCGGCACCGGCGTCGAGTGCAGGAAGATCGCGTCGACCGGCACCTCGGTGCAGTCGGCGAGACGGATGCCGGTGAGCCGGCCCGCCTCGTCGGCCACGACCCGGGCGACCTCCCGGGTCTCCACCGCGATGCCGCGGGCGACGAGCGCGGCGTGCGCCTCGGCCGGGAGCTCGACGCCGTTGACGAAGAACGTGATCTCGGGCGACCACTGCCGCAGCAGTTGCGCCTGGTGGGAGCTCATCGCACCCGTCGCGAGCACCGCGATGCGGCGATCGCGCACCTCCCAACCGTCGCAGTACGGGCACACGACCGCGCCCGTTCCCCACTGCTCGGCAAGCCCCGGCACCTCGGGCAGCACGTCGCGCAGTCCCGTCGCGACGAGCAGTCGCCGTGCGACGCGGTGCTCGCCCGAGGCGAGGGTGAGGTCGAAGCGGCCCGTCTCGTCGGAGCGGCTCGCGCTCGCGACATCCGCCGACTCGACCTCGACGCCGTAGCGCGCGAGTTCGGCGCGACCGGCCGCGAGCAGCTCGAGCGGTGACCGCCCGTCGTGCCCGAGCACGGCGTGCATGTGCGGCGCGACACGATTGCGCGGCGCACCGCCGTCGAGCACGAGCACGCGCCGGCGAGCCCGGCCGAGCATGAGCGCGGCGCTGAGGCCGGCGCTGCCGCCGCCGATGATGATGACATCCCATGGGTCGTGTGAGTCGTTGCGCATGGTTCGAGTGTCGAGCTAGCCTGCCGGTACGGCAAGCGATGTTGCCGAAGTAGCAACGCGCACCGCGTCGCGCCGAATCGAAGGGGGCCGGATGCCGCAGGAGCCCGATCTCGAGGGCATGCTCGACGCCGTCGCACCGAGGCTGCGCGCGCTGCGCCAACGGCGGGGCCTCACCCTCGCCGAACTCGCCGACGAGACGGGAATCTCGACGAGCACCCTGTCGCGCCTCGAGTCGGGGCTGCGCCGACCGACACTCGACCTGCTCATCCGGCTCGCCGCGGCCTATCGCGCGAGCCTCGACGACCTCGTGGGCGCACCGCAGATCGCCGATCCGCGCGTGCACCCGAAGCCCTTCTACCGCGGCGGCAAGGCGATCATCCCGCTGACGCGCAGCAATCCCGACGTGCACGCGTACAAGATGGTGCTGCCGGGGCATCCGCCCGACCAACCCGTCGAGCAGCGGGCCCACGAGGGGTACGACTGGATCTACGTGCTGAGCGGGCGAGTGCGGCTCGCGCTCGGCGACGAGGAGATCGTGCTCGAGCCCGGCGAGGCGGCCGAGTTCGACACCCGCGTGCCGCACGGCACGGCGAGCGCATCGCTCGAGTCCGCCGAGGTCATCAACCTGCTGAGCACGCAGGGCGAGCGCGTGCACCTGCGCGGGGCGGAACCGCGCGACTGAGGCGCCTCCCTCGTGCGGGGCGGGTACGGAGGCGGGGGCATCCGCTGCCCGGGGCATCCGCTCGTGATTCGAATGCAGGATGAGCGCGACGGCGGATGCCGCGGAGGCACCTGCTGGACGGCTCGTCCTGCATCTGCCCCGCGCGGCTCCCGCTCGCTCGGCGGCTACGCCGCTCGGCCCCGCCGCTCGCGACCGAACCGCGGGGCCACCGCCACCACGGCCGCCATCACCGCCGCGGCGAGTCCGAAGACGAGGATGAGCATTCCAGAGGGCGCAGCGTCGCCGCCCGAGGTCATGAACGCGTCGGCGATCGACATGCCGTGGTTGAAGCCGGCGATCCACGATGTCATCGCGGTGACCGCGACGAGCAGGAGGCCGACGATCGCGATCCGCCGGTCGGTCGCTGCGGGCACACCGCGGGTGGCGACCGCCACGACCGGCAGCGCCACGGCGGCGATCGACCAGATCGCGGCCCATGCGATGAGGAAGACCCAATTCGGCGTCTCGCCTGCTGCGTCGAGTGCGGCGTAGAGCTCGCCGAGTTCGAGCCCGGGCACCTTCGACAGCGGATTCCACACCGCGATGTGCGCGGCACCGGCGGCGACCACCGCGAGCGTCAGCACGGTGAACGGCATCGAGACCGCCAGACGCCGCCCGCTGCCGCTCGGCTCGAATCGGCCGCGCTCCGTGGCGCTGGGCGCCGCGAGGAGCACGAGCACACCGGGCAGCGCGACCGCGATCACCGGCGCGAGGACGAGGCCGAACGGGAACACGAAGATGATCGCCGCGCCGGCGACGACGCCGAGGACGGACGCCGCGGCAATGATGCCCACCCACCCGACCCCGCTGAAGCCCGTCCGCGATCGCTCCGACATGGCCCGAGGCTAGCGCGTCCGCCCTACGGTGCGCCGACGCCGCCCCACGCCTCGAGGATGCGCTGCCGCAGCGCGTTCGACCGCTCGGCGAACGCGCGCTGGCGCCGCACGTA
>JAPSJT010000085.1 GCA_031178045.1 Agromyces sp. | reverse complement strand
GCAAGGGCGAGGCGAGCCATCAGTCCGTGCTCGCTCGTGCGGGGATGAGGTCGATCGCGTCACCGGCCGCGAGCGCCTGGAGCAGCGCGGCCACCTTCTCGCGAGGGATCAGCAGTTCGACCGAGACGCCGCCGCTCGAGGCGACCATCCCCTCGGGTTCGTGGATCCCGGCGATCTGGGCACCGGCGACGAGGACGGCCGGTGGCTCGAATGCGCCCTGCTCGAGCTCGGTCGCCGCCCAGACGTCGACCGTCGAGCCCACCTGCAGCTCGCTCGGCAGCGCCCCCCTGTTCGGAACGACGACCGTCGCGAGGTCGGCTCGGTCGACCGCGTCGACGGCCGTATCCGGCACGAACTCGCCCGCACCGATCGTGCGGGTGACGACGAGTCCCTGCTCGGGCAGCTCTCCGGGCGCGAGGTAGTGCGTCGCGTTCGCGCCGAGCCGAGCGGACTCGAGCGAGAGGTCGGACTCCTGCAACCTCGTTCCGGGCGTGACGGTGTCGCGGACCGCGTAGATCTCGGCGGAGTCGTCGAGCCCCGAGACCAGCGCCCACACGCCGGCGGTGGACACTCCGACGAGCACGATGCCGATCAGGAGCCTCGGGTCGAGCCGGAGCGCACCTCGCTCCGCGCGTTCCGTCCGACGTGCCATCGCTGGGTCCCTTCGCTGAGCGGCGCGCATCGCGCCGGGAACCATGCTCACCCGAATCCGGGAGGCGCCCCTGAAGTTATCCACATCTGACACGGCTTCGGCTCCGCGGGTCGATACTGGAGACATGTCCCCTTCAGACCGCGAGATCGGCCGGTTCCTCACCGTTGCCGATGCGGCCGAGCTGCTCGCGGTCGACGTCGCAACCGTCGATGAGCTGATCCGTTCGGGTGAGCTGCCGGCCATCCGGGTCGGCACCTCGGGGCCCTGGCGCGTCGAGCGCACCCAGCTCGAGGTCTGGATCGAAGAGCAGTACGAGCAGACTCGACGTCACGCGCTGTGGAACCAGGGGGAGTTCGCGAACATCACCGAGCTCTCCGGCGTTCGCCCCGGGCGTCTGCGACCGGTCGACTGACCGCGCGACGCCGCCGCACCGTACCTCACGCGAAGGCGACGAGGATGATCCGCTCGAGGGGGATGATCCGGTACCCGCGCACCTCGCTTTCACGCCGAGCGGTTCCGGGCTCGTGCAGGGCCAGATCGAGGTGATCCCGGGCCACCCGGTCGAGCGTGCCGTGCACTCGGCCGTCGTCGGTGGTGAGGTGCACGGGCGTGCGTCGTCGGCTGAGATCACGAAGCACGAACGGCATGCCGATGCGCTCGGCGAGCCGGGTCGGGGCAGCAGCCGCCGGGGCGACGCTCGGCTCGAGCTGAGCACGCGTCGGCAGCACCGCGGCGATGGCCGCGAGCGGGACGATGCATTGGCGCCCACCGCCCGCCGCTTCGCTGCCCGTGCCGTCGACGCCGCGGCCCCGCAGCGCCGCGTTCATCCAGTCGCGCCCGAATGCGAGCGGACGCACCTCGATCACGTGCCCGCCGCGCAGCTCGATCCGCACGTGCTGCGTCGGATCGCCGCCGCCCTCCCGCGAGAGCCCGTCGAGCCGGTCGCGGAGGGTGAGCCTGCCGAGCCGCAGCCGCTCCTCCTCGAGGGCGAGGGCCCGCTCCTCGTCGCGATGCTCCTGATCGAGCCTTGCTTCCAGGTCGTCGAAGAGGAGGTCCCAGCGCATGCAGGCACGTTAGCCGTCGCGAAGGCCGGGGGGAGCGCGTTCTCCACAGGTCGCGAAATTCCTTGACACCGTCGATGGCCGTCAATACCGTTCACTCAGGGACCGCCCGTCCCCCAACCGGGGGGTGATCCCGTCGTCGCCTCAGGGCGGCGCGACCCCTCATGGAGCACAGATGACCGCACGCAACGAAGCAGGCCCTGCCCTCGCGCGATCCAATGCATCGCATTTCCGCGACGATGACGACGAGTACTTCGGCAGGCAGCCCAGCCGCCGTCATGAACTGCCCGAGCCCGAACCACTGCTGCTCAACCTGACGCTCTGCGTCATCGAAGTGCTCGCCGGCGCCCGCGATCTGGAGCAACTGGCGCGCTGGGTCACCGACGACGTCTACCGCAACCTCTCGAAGCGCGTCGTCCTCGCCGCGCGCGCGCGCCGAGCGAAAGGGCAGTCGCCGCAGCGCCCGGCGTTCTCACTCGGCCGCGTCACCATCTGCGAGCCGGCCGACGGCGTCATCGAGGCGGTCGTCATGGTGCACCAGCGCGCACGCTCGCGTGCGGTCGCGATCCGCCTCGAGGGGCTCGATCAGCGGTGGCGCGCGAGCGCGATCAGCGTGCTCTGACGCACCACCACCGTTCGCGACCGCTTCACGCCGTCGGCCGTCAGGCGACCGGTGACACCTCGACTCAGCGTCCCTTGCGCTCCTGCGCCCGTCGTTCGGCGCGGTTCTGCGGCGAGACCTGGCCGTCGGCGCGCTGGCCGAATGCTCCGCGAGCGGCCTCGGGTTCGGGTGCCTGCGCCTGCGCCACCGCGCGTCGAGCGCGCTGCGTCGCCGCCTGCTGCACCTGCCCGCGCTGGTTGCGCACCTCGACTCCGCCGGCGTCGCTCGGTGCGGTGTAGCTGAGCTTGTCGTCGGATGCCGTCTGCCGGCCGAGCCCCTTCGCCTCGATCGTGGCGCCACCGGGCTGCTGCGCCACCTCGACGTCGAGGTTGAAGAGGAAGCCGACCGTCTCCTCGCGGATGGAGCCCATCATCTGCTGGAACATGGCGTACCCCTCGCGCTGGTACTCGACCAGCGGGTCGCGCTGGGCCATCGCACGCAGGCCGATGCCGTCCTTCAGGTAGTCCATCTCGTAGAGGTGGTCGCGCCAGCGACGGTCGATCACCGAGAGCACCACCCGGCGCTCGAGCTCTCGCATCGCCGGGCTGCCGAGCTGCTCCTCGCGACGCTGGTATGCGAGCTTGGCGTCGGAGAGGATCTCGCGGCGGATGAAGTCCCGGTTGACGCGGCCCTTCTCCCCCGCCTCGGCGACGACCTCGTCGATCGTGATCCCGATCGGGTAGAGCGTCTTCAGTTCGGTCCAGAGCGCGTCGAAGTCCCACTCGTCGGGGTTGCCCTCGGCGGTGTGGGCGTCGAGCACCTCGTCGATGACGTTCTCGAGGAACGTCTGGGTGCGCTCGTGCAGGTCGTCGCCCTCGAGGATGTGGCGACGGTCGCTGTAGATGGCCTCGCGCTGGCGGTTCAGCACATCGTCGTACTTCAGCACGTTCTTGCGGATCTCGGCGTTGCGAGCCTCGACCTGCGACTGCGCCGAGCGGATCGCCCGGGTGACGACCTTCGACTCGATCGCGACGTCGTCGGGAACACCCCGGGACATGAGGCTCTCGGCAGCCCCGGCATTGAAGAGTCGCATGAGGTCATCGGTGAGCGAGAGGTAGAAGCGGCTCTCGCCGGGGTCGCCCTGACGGCCGGAACGACCTCGAAGCTGATTGTCGATGCGGCGCGACTCGTGCCGCTCGGTGCCGAGCACGTAGAGCCCGCCGGCGGCGAGCACCTTCTCGGCCTCGACCGCCACTTCGGCCTTCACGTTCTCGAAGACCTCGTCCCACGCCGCCTCGTACTCCTCGGGCGTGTCGATGGGGCTGAGACCGCGTTCGTGCATCTGCTGCACCGCGAGGAACTCGGCGTTGCCGCCGAGCATGATGTCGGTGCCTCGACCGGCCATGTTCGTCGCGACCGTCACAGAGCCGACCCGGCCCGCCTGGGCGACGATCGCGGCCTCGCGAGCGTGGTTCTTCGCGTTCAGCACTTCGTGCCGTACGCCCTTCTTGGCGAGCAGACGTGAGAGGTATTCGCTCTTCTCGACGCTCGTCGTGCCGACGAGCACCGGCTGGCCCTTCTTGTGGCGCTCGACGATGTCCTCGACGACCTGCGCGAACTTGGCCTCTTCGTTCTTGTAGACGAGGTCGGGCTGGTCGATGCGCACCATGGGCTTGTTCGTGGGGATCGGCACGACGCCGAGCTTGTAGGTCGACATGAACTCCGCCGCCTCGGTCTCGGCGGTGCCGGTCATGCCCGAGAGCTTGTCGTAGAGCCGGAAGTAGTTCTGCAGCGTGACGGTGGCGAGGGTCTGGTTCTCGGCCTTGACCTGCACGCCCTCCTTCGCCTCGATCGCCTGGTGGATGCCCTCGTTGTACCGACGACCCACGAGGATGCGCCCGGTGTGCTCGTCGACGATGAGCACCTCGCCGTTCATGACGACGTAGTCCTTGTCGCGCTTGAACAGCGCCTTCGCCTTGATGGAGTTGTTGAGGAAGGAGATGAGCGGGGTGTTCGCCGACTCGTAGAGGTTGTCGATGCCGAGGTAGTCCTCGACCTTCTCGATGCCGGGCTCGAGCACGCCGACCGTGCGCTTCTTCTCGTCGACCTCGTAGTCCTCGCCGGGGACGAGTCGCTTCGCGAGGTTCGCGAACTCGGTGAACCATCGGTTGGCCTCGCCTGACGCGGGGCCCGAGATGATGAGCGGGGTGCGGGCCTCGTCGATGAGGATCGAGTCGACCTCGTCGACGATCGCGAAGTTGTGTCCGCGCTGCACCATGTCGCTCGCCTGCCACGCCATGTTGTCGCGAAGGTAATCGAAGCCGAACTCGTTGTTGGTGCCATACGTGATGTCGGCGGCGTACTGCTCGCGGCGGACCGTGGGCGTCTGGCCGGCCACGATGCATCCGGTGGTCATGCCGAGAGCACGGAAGACGCGGCCCATGAGCTCGGACTGATAGCTCGCGAGGAAGTCATTCACCGTGACGATGTGGACGCCGCGGCTCGTGAGGGCGTTGAGGTACGCCGCGGTCGTCGCGACCAGCGTCTTGCCCTCACCCGTCTTCATCTCGGCGATGTTGCCGAGGTGCAGCGCCGCGCCGCCCATGAGCTGCACGTCGAAGTGGCGCAGGCCGAGCGTGCGACGGCTCGCCTCACGCACGGCGGCGAACGCCTCGGGCAGCAGGTCGTCGAGCGACTCGCCGTTCGCGTAGCGTTCGCGCAGTTCGACGGTCTCGTGCTTCAGTTCCTCGTCGCTGAGGGCCCGGAAGTCGTCTTCGAGGGCATTGATCGCTGCCGCGTAGTTCTCGAGCCGCTTGAGGGTACGACCCTCGCCGACGCGGAGGACCTTTTCCAGAATCGAAGCCACGAATGTTCTCCTGTAGTCATCGGGCGGCGCGCTCCTCGATCGGAACACTCGGGCACGCCCGTTGCCGCCGTGCAGACGGTCATCATAGCCATGCTAGCGGGCAGCGAGCTGGGCGCGGGCAGAGGCCCGCGCCCAGCCGTGCGAGTGGATGGAGCTCGGCGTCAGGCCGTCGCACGCTCGAGTTCGGCGCCGGCAGGACCCGACTCCGCGTCGACCCGTTCGTCGAGGCCGATGAGTCCGTAGTCCCAGCCCTTGCGGCGGTAGACCACGCTCGGCCGGCCGGTCTCCGAGTCGACGAAGAGGTAGAAGTCGTGGCCGACGAGCTCCATGTAGTAGAGGGCGTCGTCGACGCTCATCGGATGCGAGGCGAAGACCTTGCGGCGGATGACCACGGGACAGTAGACGTCCTCCTCCTCGACCGCCGGTGCCTCGTCGTCGACGATCGGAATGCTGCCAGTGCGCACCTGCTCGAGCACGTCGGATCCGGCGGCGAGCACACCGTGCTCGGCGAAGCCGGTATCGGTCGCCTCACGCAGGGAGCTGGGGCGACGCTGGCCGCGGTGGACCTTGCGACGATCCTTCGCTCGGCGGATCCGCTCGAGCAGTCGGCCGAGTGCGACGTCGAACGCCGCGTACTTGTCGGAGCCGTCGGCCTCGGCCCGAACCACCGGCCCCTTGCCGACGAGCGTGAGCTCGACGCGGTCGGGGCCGCTGTTGCCGTTCTTCTCGTTGTGACGACTGAGCTTCACGTCGAGGGAGATGGCTCGTTCGGCGAGATGGGTGACCTTCTCCGATTTCTCCGCCGCGTACGCGCGGAACCGATCGGTGACCCCCAGGTTTCGTCCGACGATGTTCAGTTCCATGACGACCTCCATTCACCGGCGTGTCACCCGGATCTGAAGGGTGGATCGACCACGCCTGTCATGCCACCGTAGCCCCCTCGTGAACCAATGTCACGGAGTGTTTCCCGTGAACTCCCTGCACCCGTCGGGTGGCGTCGAGGGGTCTCGGCGAGCACTGCGAGCGCGGCCGCCCGACCGCCCGCGCGGGTCACCGCGCGGGCGGCCTCGGCGAGTGTGGCGCCCGTCGTGAGCACGTCGTCGACCACGAGGAAGGACCTGCCGTCGAGCCTTCGACGGGTTCCGAGGGCGCCCGCGGCATTCGCCCGACGCTCCTCTACGCCGAGCCCGCTCTGGTCCCGCCGGTCGCGGGTGAGGCGCAGCACGGGCGCCGAGCGGATGCCGCAGCGGGCGAGGAGCAGCTCGACCGGTGCATAGCCCCGTCGACGCAGCGCGGCCCCGGTCGAGGGAATGGTGCAGACCTCCACGCCCGAACCGCGCGGAAGGGAGGCGAGCGCCGCCGAGATCGCCGCGCGGAGCGCCACGGCGAGCACGGGAGCGGCATCCGTGCGATCGCCGTCCTTGAATGCGCCGATGGCGGAGGCGACGAGACCCTGGTACTCGAGCCCGGCCCACACCGCTCGGCCGTCGCGCTCGACACGATGCGGAGTGGGGCGGAGCGCCCGGCGGCACGATGCGCACACCGCGCGATCGGGTGCGCCGCACGCGGCGCACGCGACCGGCAGCAGCACGGCCGCGGCATCGAGCAACGCGGCCCGCGCCGCCGGAACGAGGCCTCCTCCGCCCCGCGCGACGTGCGCACTCGGGGGCAGCGGCGCGGGTGGAAGGAGCAGCATCCGCCCAGTGTCGCGGGCGAGGCGTCGACCGGCACGCTCGAGATCGTTCGATGCGGCGAGCACCGCCCACCGCACCGGTGGGGAGGACGAGTCGGATCAGCCGGGCTGCTGGGCTGCGATGAATCGGATGCCGCTGGCGCGCACCTGCCAGCCCACGCCCGTCTGGGCGTCGAGCTCGCCGTCGACGGTCAGCACGCGCAGCTCCGCGTTGCCGCCGTCGATCGACCTCGCACCCGCGGGTCCGTCGCGCTCGCTCGCGAAGCCGCCGAGTTCCTGGGTGACGAGGCGCGTCGTGCCGTCGGGCAGCGCCGTGAGCGACGCGACACGTCGCGAGTCGAGCCACGCCACGTCGAGCGGCGTGCCCGAGACGTCCGCGAGCCGCAACGGCACGCTGCCGAGCGCCTCGGTCGGGAGGCCGTCGTCGTCGCGCTGGATGGATGCGGCGACGAAGTGGGTGCGGGCACCGTCGCCGAGCAGCGCGACGATTCGGGTGCCGTCGCGCGAGACCTCGATCGACGCGATCGAGGATCCGCTCCAGGGCACCTGGATCGGGTGCGGCGCTCCGTCTGGACCGAACCAGACGAGCTGGTCGGGACTGGCGGCGGGAACCGACCAGACGACGCCCTCTCGGTCGATGGCCGGTGTGATGAGTCCCGGGCGCGTATCGAGACGTGTCTGCTCCTCATCGACGCGCACGACCCAGACGCCCGCGTCGTTGAGCAGCGCGACCGACTCGGCGCCCACCCCCAGGGCGGCTCCGATCGGAGTGAGCGCGGCGACCTGCTCCGAGAGGCCGTCGATCGGAACGATGCGCTCGCCCGAACTCGCGAGGTAGCCGAACACCTCGCCGTCGAAGACCACGGGCCGAGGATCGACGCGCGGCGTCTTCACCGGCTCGGGACTCAGCGAGGACGCGTCGGAATCGGCCCCGTTCACCGAGAGCGTGACGCTGTCGATGTTGCGGACCCCGATGAGGGTGGCGTCGAGCTGCGCCTGGATGCGCTGCACCGTGAGGATGTCGTCGAGTGCCGCGCCCTCGAGTGACACGTCGGCCGTGCGGCCCGAGACGGGCACCGCGGCCGGGTCGAGTTGCACGCCCTCGGGGAACGCGGACCGGACGCCGGGCTGCAGCCATTCGGCCGGCCCCGCGATCATCGCCCGCACGATGCTCGTCTGGGCGGACTCCCGCCCGGCGTACCACCGCACATCGGGCACGAAATAGCGGTAGGTGGGATCGAAGAAGTACAGCGTGTACTCGTTGAAGACCTGCGTGAAGCTCACCTGGTCGATGAGGAGGCCGGGCGGCGCACTCGAGATGCGCCACTCGCCCTCGACCTGGGTGAACCGGTACTCGAGCGGAATGGCCGCGCGCGACTCGGGCTCCTCGTACTGGCCGTTGCCGCGGAGCGAGGCCGTCGGCGTCGCGTCGATGCGCCACGTCGTCTCGTCGACGCCGACGACCTCGCGCTCCACGAGCGAATCGATCGTCGCGCCCTCCTGCGGCACCCACGCGTCGGAGAACTCGGGAGTCAGGTACTCGCGTGCGACGCGGTAGTCGCCCGCCGGGCTCACTGCGGCATCGAGGAAGCCGTCGAGGATCTCGCGCTGCGTCGCACCCGGGAGTGGGCTGTCGGCGAGGAAGTCGAGGTCGGGCGGCCGCTCGGCGACGACGGCCTCGCCGGGCTGCACGGGCCCGGCACTCGGGATCGCCGCGCACCCGGCCAGGACCATGGCGAGCAGGGCGACGGATGCCGCCGCGACGCGTTCACGCATCGCGCACCTCCCTCGTGGCGCCGGTGTCCGCGGGCTCGACCGCAGGCAGCGCGCTCGTGGGCGGCGGACCCGATGCGCCGGCGTCCTCTGGCTCGAGCGGGAGCGGCGAGACGACGTTCGCGCCATCCTTCCGCCGCGGCAGGGTGAGCCGGAACACCGTGCCGGCGCCCGGGCGGGACCACACCTCGAGGTCGCCGTGGTGCGCGATGGCGTCCTCGAGCGAGATGGCGAGCCCCAGGCCGGTTCCGCCGATCGTGCGCGTACGGCTGGGATCGGCACGCCAGAACCGGTCGAACACGCGTGCCGCCTCGTCTTCGCTCATGCCCATCCCGTAGTCCCGCACGGAGAGCGCGATCGCGGTCTCGTTGCTGTCGACGGCGACGACGATCGGCCGCCCCTCGCCATGCTCGATCGCGTTGCCGAGCAGGTTCCGGACGATCCGGCGGATGCGACGCGGGTCGACCTCGGCATCGAGGTGTCCGCCCGGCGCCTCCAAACGGAGCTCGCTGCCGTTCTCGCGCGCGAGTTCGTGCATCGACTCGATCGCGTCACCGGCGAGGTGCACGAGGTTCGTGGGTTCGGTGGCGAGCTCGACCGATCCGGCGTCGTACCGGCTGATCTCGAGCAGGTCGGAGAGCAGCCGCTCGAACCGATCGGTCTGGGTGTGCAGGAGCTCGACGGTGCGCGAGGTCGGTCCGGGGAAGTCCTCGCGCTGGCCGTAGAGCACGTCGCCCGCGAGTCGGATCGTCGTGAGCGGGGTGCGCAGCTCGTGGGAGACGTCCGAGACGAAGCGCTGTTGCATGACGGAGAGCTCGGCGAGCTCGCGGATGCGGGCCTGCAGGCTGTCGGCCATGCCGTTGAACGAGGCGGCGAGCGTCGCGAGCTCGTCCTCGCCCCGCTCGGGCATGCGCACGCCGAGATCGCCGGCGGCGAGACGGCGGCTCGTCGCGGCGGTCGCCCGGATGGGCTCGATGACGCCGCGCACGACGACGAGCGTGATCGCGCTGAGCAGGGCGAGCAGGGCGATCGCGCCGAAGACCCCCGTCAGCTGGATGAACGCGAGGGTCTGCTCCGCCTCCGCGAGGTCGTACCCGACGTAGAGCTCGTAGCGTCCCGCCGCGTCCACCATGAGGTCCGTGCCGACGACGATGCCCGGGTGCGTGCCGCCGTCGGCGTTCGGCAGCGCGACCGACTGCCAGTACTGCCCGTCGGGGTCGCCCTGCACCTGTGCTCGCAGCTCTGGCGAGATCACGCCGCTGAGACGCGGCGCCAGCTGGTCGAGGGGCGCGTTCTGCGACGGCTCCTGGCCGGGCACGCGGAAGACGGCGACATCCGTGGTGCCGGCGACGCTCGTGATGGTGCCCTCGAGCACCGACCTCATGAGCACTCGGAGCGAGCCGCGATCGGCGGCATCCGACGCGTCGAGGAGCGTCTGCGCGGCGACCGTCGCATTGTTCGACGCCTCGAGCACGCGCACCCGATTGTCCTGGAACAGGTTCGACGCGACGCTGAACGAGATGTAGAGGCCGATCACGAGGATCGCGAGCGTCGACAGCCCGAGGGTGATGAGCACCGTCCGGAACTGCAACGACCGCCGCCACAGCGCCGCCAGGCGCCGTGGCACCTCACGCCACCTGCCGGCGGCGAACATCGAGCGGGCGTCTGCCGTGGACACTCGCGACCTACGTCGTCGCGCCGGCCCGGTAGCCGACGCCCCGCACGGTCATCACGATGCGCGGGTTGTCGGGGTCGTGCTCGACCTTCGCGCGGAGGCGCTGCACGTGCACGTTCACGAGGCGGGTGTCGGCCTTGTAGTGATAGCCCCACACCTGTTCGAGGAGCATCTCGCGCGTGAAGACCTGCTGGGGCTTCGAGGCGAGTGTGAGCAGCAGGTCGAATTCCAGCGGCGTGAGATTGATGCGCTCGTCGCCTCGGCGCACCTCGTGTCCCGCAGCGTCGATCATGAGGTCACCGATCGCGAGCGTATCCGCGACGGGGTCGGGTGCCGGCCGCAGGCGGGTACGGATGCGCGCCACGAGCTCCTTCGGGTTGAAGGGCTTCACCATGTAGTCGTCGGCGCCGGACTCGAGGCCCTTCACGACATCGGCGGTGTCGGACTTCGCCGTGAGCATGATGATCGGCGTGCCGGACTCTGCGCGGATCCGCCCGCACACCTCGATGCCGTCCATGCCGGGCAGCATGAGGTCGAGCAGCACGAGATCGGGCTTCGTCTCACGGAATGCGGCGAGCGCACCCGAGCCGTCGGCGCAGAACGCCGGATCGAAACCCTCGGTGCGCAGCACGATGCCGATCATCTCGGCGAGGGCCGTGTCGTCGTCGACGACGAGTACGCGTGGCGTCATCCGTTCGATCTCCGTCGGGGCCGGCGCAGGGCGCGACCGGTGGCAGTGGATCAAGCGTAGTCGCTGAACGCCGCCGGACGCCCGAAAGCCTGCGCCGGCACGGCGCCGCGCGCACGAAGTGTGCGAGCATGGGGGCATCGGCGGAAGGAGCGCGAGCGGGTGTCCGATCACGACTGGCAGGCGCCTGGTGATGCGCCCGATCGAGCGAGC
>JAPSJT010000084.1 GCA_031178045.1 Agromyces sp. | reverse complement strand
CTCTTCGCGGGCGATCCAGTCGGTGCGTCGGGCGTCGAAGTCGTCGGTCACGATCGTCCTTCCCGGCCGAGCGCGCGGGTGGGCAGCATCGACCACGTCGGGGTTGCGGGGATGCCCCCATCGTACGCATCGACCGACGACGAGGCGGTGTACACGACGGCGTGAGCGGATGCCCGGACGCGACGTCGCGTCGCCCTCGCGCTACGCCGCGATGTCGTCGATGAACCTGATGTCGTAGACCGCGACCCGCTGGGGCACGCCCTCGAACACGGCGGCGCGGGCATCGGAAGCCATGTAGGCCTTCTCGAGCTCGAGGAAGGCTTCGCGGTCGCCTGGTGCGCTCACCGCCCAGACGAACTCGTTCGACTCGCGAAGGCCGTAGGCGAACTCGATGGAGAATCCCGCCGCCGGTCTCACCGCGGGCATCGCGCCGTGCCACCATTCGACGAACGCGTCGTAGCTTCCGTCGACCAGGGTGTAGCGGCGCAGTTGAATCGTCTTCACCCGCCCATTCTGCACTGCTGAGCGGGCACCGGATGACGAGCGTTCACCCGACGGTCGCGCCCGCGACATCCGACCTCCCTAGCGTCGATGCGTCGGTGCCGGACGGCACCCGCGAACGAAGGAGAACCCAATGACCGAGCAGTCGGGCGTGAGCCGCCGCGCGATCCTCGCGGCGGGAGGACTCGGTGCCATCGGCGCCGCGATCCCGGCGGGCGTCGCACAGGCGAGCCCGCAGGGCCGCGTGGACACCGCCTCCGCCGGGACCCCGTCGGCGAGCGCGCCGAAGCTCCGATTCCACGACGACGGCACGTTCAAGGTCGTGCAGTTCAACGACACGCAGGACGACGAGCTCACCGATCGGCGCACGGTCGAGCTCATCGAGAAGACGCTCGACGCCGAGCGGCCCGACTTCGCGCTCATCAACGGCGATGTGATCACGGGCGGCTGCGAGACGCGGCTGGCCGTGAAGCAGGCGATCAACAACGTCGTGTGGCCCATGGAGAGCCGCGGCATCCCGTGGGCCGTCACCTACGGCAACCACGATGAGGACTCGTTGCCCCAGTCGGGCGTCGACGAGGCGATGATGCTCGACTTCTACCGAAGCTACGACTTCAACCTCAACGCCGAGAACATCGCGGGCGTGACCGGCACCGGCAACACGATCGTGCCGATCCGCTCGGCGAGCGGCGGTCGCGAGGCGTTCGCGCTCTGGCTGCTCGACTCCGGCCGTTACGCGCCCGAGTCGATCAACGGACAGGATTTCGCCGGCTATCCGACGTGGGACTGGCTGCGCATGGACCAGGTCTCGTGGTACCGGGAGGAGTCGGTGCGCCTCGAGCAGCGACTCGGCCGGAAGCTCCCGGGGCTGATGTTCATCCACATCGCGCTGTGGGAGCACCGCTTCATGTGGTGGGGCGGCGTCGACACGCGCACCGACGCGGATGCCGCACGCGGCCGCGCCCGGCACGGGATCGTCGGCGAACGCAACGAGGACGAGTGCCCGGGGCCGATCAACTCCGGAATGTTCAACGCGATCCTCGAGCGCGGCGACGTCAAGGGCGTGTTCGTCGGACACGACCACGTGAACGACTACTACGGCGACTACTACGGCGTGCTGCTCGGCTACGCGCCCGGCACGGGCTTCGGCGCATACGGCCTTCCCGGCGCCGAGCGCAACCGGATGCGCGGCGGTCGCGTGTTCGAGCTCACCCAGAACGGCGACGACGTGTCGATCGCGACACGCGTGGTCTACGCGCGCGACCTCGGCATCGACCTCACCGCGAACGACCAGCCGATGGAGCCGACGCCGCTCGCTCCGAAGCAGGCGGCCATCTGAGCCGTCGAGCCCCGGCTCACGCACCCGGCACCGCGTCAGCAGCACCGACGCCGTGCCCGCGAGTGCCCACCTCGCAGGAGTACGACCGCAGCGCGGCGAAATCGTATACGATCGCAAGCAGCGTTCTCGACAACGAAGTGGAGCACCAGTGCTCGATCCATCACGCATCTCCGCCATCGCCGACGAGCTCGTCGACGCCGACCGAACGCGCACGACCGTGCCGCTGCTCACCGCTCGCAACCCCGGCATGACGGTCGAGGACGCCTACGCCGTGCAGCGACGATGGGCGGACCGGCGCAGGGGCGCCGGCCATCGCCTCGTCGGCCGGAAGATCGGGCTGACGTCCAAGGTCATGCAGGTCGCGACGGGCATCGCCGAGCCCGACTACGGAGTGATCTTCGACGACATGGTGTACGAATCCGGGGCATCCGTCGAGTTCGACCGGTTCTCGAACGTGCGCATCGAGGTCGAGCTCGCCTTCGTGCTCCGACGTCGCCTCGAGGGACCCACCGCCACGATCTTCGACGTACTGGATGCCACGGCCTACGTCGTGCCGGCGCTCGAGATCCTCAACTCGCACATCGAGCTCGAGGGGCGCACGATCGTCGACACGATCTCGGACAACGCGGCGATGGGCGCGATGGTGATCGGCGGCACACCGGTGAAGCCCGACGCCGTCGATCTGCGCTGGGTCGCCGCGCTGCTCTCACGCAACCAGACCATCGAGGAATCCGGCGTCGCGGGCGCAGTGCTCGGGCACCCGGCGATGGGCGTCGCGTGGCTGGCGAACAAGCTCAGCCGACACGGCGAGGCGCTCGAAGCCGGCGAGCTCATCCTCGCGGGTTCGTTCACGCGGCCGATGTGGGTCGAGCGCGGCGACACGGTGCACGCCGACTACCGCGAGTTGGGAACGGTGACATGTCGGTTCGAATGACGCTTCCGCCCACGCTCGCCGATCGGCTCGCGGCATCCGACCGCCCCCTCGTGGGCATGTGGGTGTGCTCGGGCAGCGCCGTGAACGCCGAGATCGCCGCCGGCAGCGGCCTCGATGTCGTGCTCGTCGACGCCGAGCACAGCCCCAACGGCCCCGAGTCGATCCTCGCGCAGTTGCAGGCGGTCGCGGCCTATCCGGTCGCCGCGCTCGTGCGGCCCCCGATCGGCGACACGGTCATCATCAAGCAGTACCTCGACCTCGGCGTGCAGAACCTCCTGATTCCGATGGTCGACTCCCCCGAGCAGGCCGCCGAGCTCGTGCGCGCCGTGCGCTACCCGCCCGCCGGCGTGCGAGGCGTCGGCAGCGCCCTCGCGCGATCGTCGCGATGGAACCGGGTGCCCGGCTATCTTGCGGATGCCGCTTCGACCGTGTCGCTCTTCGTGCAGATCGAGTCGGCCGGCGCCGTCGAGCGGGTCGACGAGATCGTGGCCGTCGACGGGGTCGACGGAATCCTCATCGGACCGGCCGACCTCGCCGCCTCGATGGGGCATCTCGGGCTGCAGGATCACCCGCAGGTGGTCGACGCGGTGCTCCGATCGATCGATGCCGCGGCCGCCGCCGGCAAGCCGGCGGGCGTGAACGCCTTCGCCCCCGATGCGGCGGACCGGTACCTCGGGGCGGGGGCGCGCTTCGTGCTCGTCGGCGCCGACGTCTCCCTGCTCGCCCGAGCCTCGGAGGCGCTCGCCGAGCGGTTCATCCGGCCTTCCGCGTCGTCGTGACATCGTATATGATCTCAGATATTCCAACGAGCAGACGAGGACGTCCATGACCAGTGCCGGCATCGCCCCGGGCAAGATCGTCGCCGTGCACCTCAACTACCCCTCGCGAGCGGCGCAACGCGGCCGCACACCGGCGAATCCGAGCTACTTCCTGAAGCCCGCCTCGTCGATCGGCACGAGCGGCGGCACCGTCGAGCGGCCCGACGGCGCCGAACTCCTCGCCTTCGAGGGCGAGATCGCGCTCGTCATCGGCGAGCCCGCCCGCCGGGTCTCCCCTGCCGACGGCTGGCGGCACGTGGCCTCCGTCACCGCGGCGAACGACTTCGGGCTCTACGACCTGCGCACCGCCGACAAGGGATCGAACGTCCGGTCGAAGGGCGGCGACGGCTTCACGCCGCTCGGGCCCGAGCTCATCGACGCGGCATCCGTCGACCCCGCCGGCCTGCGCGTGCGCACCTGGGTGAACGGCCGTCTCGTGCAGGACGACACGAGCGCGACGCTGCTCTTCCCCTTCGGGCAGCTCGTGGCGGACCTCTCGCAACTCATGACCCTCGAGACCGGCGACGTCATCCTCACGGGCACGCCGGCGGGCTCGTCGGTCGTCGTGCCGGGCGATGTCGTCGAGGTCGAGGTCGATGCACCGGATGCGCCGGGCGCGCCGAGCTCCGGACGGCTCGTGACGACCGTCACCGCTGGCGACGTGCCGTTCGGCGACTTCGGCGCGAAGCCCGCCGTCGACGACGCGCAGCGCATCGAGGCCTGGGGCGACGCCCGCGCCGCCGGCCTCGCGGAGCGCGACCCCGGACCCGAGCAGGCACCCGAGCCGGCGTTCGAGCTGACCGACGAGCTGCGCGAGCTGCTCGGCTCGGTGGGCACGGCGACCCTCAGCGTGCAGCTGCGCAAGCGCGGCTACACCGACGTCTTCTTCGAGGGCGTTCGCCCCAATCGGCCGGGTGCGAGGATCGTCGGCCGGGCACGCACCCTGCGGCTCATCCCGTTCCGGCCCGACCTCTTCCAGCGCAAGGGCGGCGGCTTCAACGCGCAGAAGCTCGTGTTCGACACCGTCGAGCCCGGCGAGGTCATCGTGATCGAGGCCCGCGGCGAGCGCGGCACCGGAACCGTCGGCGACGTGCTCGCCCTGCGCGCGCAGGTGCGCGGCGCGGCCGGCATCGTCACCGACGGCGGCACGCGCGACTTCGACGTCGTCGCCGCGCTCGACATCCCGACCTTCTCCCAGGGCCCCCACCCCTCGGTGCTCGGCCGACGCCACGTTCCATGGCAGACGGATGTCGCCATCTCGTGCGGCGGCGCGGCCGTCGAGCCCGGCGACGTCGTCGTCGGCGACGGTGACGGCGTCATCGTCATCCCGCCCGCTCTCGCGTGGGACGTCGCCCGCGAGGCGGCGGCGCAGGAGCACGAAGACGCCTGGGTCGCCGAGCAGGTGGCGGCGGGGGCATCCGTCGACGGGCTCTTCCCCATGAACGCGGAGTGGCGCGGCCGGTACGAGGCCGCCACGGGGTCGGGGACGCGGTCGGAGGCCGACCGATGAACGTCGAGAGCAAGTCGCAGCAGGCCTACCGCTTCATCCGGGACCGCATCGACGACGGGCGGTACGTGCCCGGCTACCGGCTCGTGCTCGGCCAGATCGCCGGTGAGCTCGAGGTGAGCGTCGTGCCGGTGCGCGAGGCGATCCGCCGGCTCGAGGCCGAGGGACTCGTGACCTTCGAGCGCAACGTCGGCGCGCAGGTCGCGCTCATCAAGGAGACCGAGTACCTGCACACCATGCAGACGCTCTCGATCGTCGAAGGTGCCGCGACGGCGCTGTCGGCGCCGTACCTGATGCCCGAGCACCTGCGCCGGGCGCGCGAGATCAACGAGCGGATGCGCCGCTCGCTCGACGACTTCGACCCGCACCGGTTCACCGAACTGAACCTCGAGTTCCACGCGGTGCTCTTCGAGGAGTGCCCGAACCCGCACATCCTCGACCTCGTGCACCGGGGATGGAACCGGATGCGGATGCTGCGCGACTCCTCGTTCAGCTTCGTGCCGGGGCGGGCCCGCGAGTCCGTCGCCGAGCACGAGCGCATCCTCGACCTGCTCGAGCGGGGCGCCGACCCGCTCGAGATCGAGCTCGCCGCGCGCAGCCACCGAACGGCGACGCTCGACGCCATGCTCGCCTACCAGGCGAAGCACAAGCACCCGCATCCCGAACCCCTCGCTGCAACCGAAAGCCGAATGCCATGACCCAGCACGTGCCAGAAGGACTGCCAGACCGCCTCCGCCACTACATCGACGGCGAGTTCGTCGACTCGATCGGCGGCGAGACGTTCGACGTGCTCGACCCGGTCTCGAACGAAACCTACGTGCAGGCCGCTGCCGGTCAGCAGGCCGACGTCGACCGCGCAGTCGCCGCTGCCCGCCGGGCGTTCACCGACGGCCCGTGGCCGCGCATGCTCCCCCGCGCCCGGGCGCGCGTGCTGCACCGCATCGCCGACCTCGTCGAGCAGCAGGATGCGAGACTCGCCGAGCTCGAGACCTTCGACACCGGCCTGCCGATCACGCAGGCGCTCGGACAGGCGCAGCGCGCCGCCGAGAACTTCCGCTTCTTCGCCGACCTCATCGTCGCCCAGCGCGACGACACCTACAAAGTGCCCGGTCGCCAGGTGAACTACGTCAACCGCAAGCCGATCGGGGTCGCCGGGCTGATCACCCCGTGGAACACGCCGTTCATGCTCGAGTCGTGGAAGCTCGCCCCGGCGCTCGCGACCGGCAACACCGTCGTACTGAAGCCCGCCGAGTTCACTCCGCTCTCGGCGTCGCTCTGGGCGGGGATCTTCCGCGAGGCGGGCGTGCCCGACGGCGTCTTCAACCTCGTCAACGGGCTCGGCGAGCACGCAGGCGACGCGCTCGTGAAGCACCCGGACGTCCCGCTCATCTCGTTCACGGGCGAGAGCCGCACCGGCCAGATCATCTTCGGCAACGCCGCGCCGTTCCTGAAGGGCCTGTCGATGGAGCTCGGCGGCAAGTCCCCGGCCGTGGTCTTCGCCGACGCCGATCTCGAGCAGGCGCTCGACGCGACGGTGTTCGGCGTGTTCTCGCTGAACGGCGAGCGTTGCACCGCCGGCTCGCGCATCCTCGTCGAGCGCCCGGTCTATGACGACTTCGTCGCGCGCTACGCCGAGCGGGCGAAGCACATCGTCGTCGGCGACCCGCACGACCCGAAGACCGAGGTCGGCGCGCTCGTGCATCCCGAGCACTACGAGAAGGTCATGTCGTACGTCGAGATCGGCAAGCAGGAGGGCCGGCTGGTGGCGGGCGGCGGCCGACCCGACGGGCTCGAGCGGGGGAACTACGTCTCGCCCACGGTGTTCGCGGACGTCGCGCCCGATGCGCGCATCTTCCAGGAGGAGATCTTCGGCCCCGTCGTCGCGATCACGCCGTTCGACACCGACGAGGAGGCGCTCGCGCTCGCGAACGGCGTGAAGTACGGGCTCGCCGCCTACATCTGGACGAACAACCTCAAGCGCGCCCACAACTTCTCGCAGGCCGTCGAGGCGGGCATGGTGTGGCTGAACTCGAACAACGTGCGCGACCTCCGCACGCCCTTCGGCGGCGTGAAGGCGTCGGGCCTCGGCCACGAGGGCGGATACCGCTCGATCGATTTCTACACCGACCAGCAGGCGGTGCACATCACGCTCAACGAGGCTCACTCGCCGCGCTTCGGCACCGACCGCGCGACGGCACCCGTCGCGACCGCGAACCCGTGACCGGCTCCCCCTCGCGCCTCACCCCATCCGACTCCTCCAGCAAGGACGCTGACATGCAGATCCCCGAACCCGTCACCACCGACGCCGACCCGATTCCCGAGCCCGCGAACCGCATTCCCACCCCGACGGCGCCCGCCCCCGACATCGTGCGCTGCGCCTACCTCGAGCTCGTCGTCACCGACCTCGCCGCCTCGCGCGCCTTCTACGTCGACGTACTCGGCCTCGTCGTGACCGAAGAGGACGAGCACGCCGTCTACCTCCGCAGTTTCGAGGAGTTCATCCACCACAATCTCGTACTCCGCGCAGGCCCGGTCGCCGCGGCTGCGGCCTTCGCCTACCGCGTGCGGACGCCCGAGGACCTCGACCGCGCCGTCGACTTCTACACCGAGCTCGGATGCCGCGTCGAACGTCGCCAGGGCGGCTTCACCAAGGGCATCGGCGACTCGGTGCGCGTCGAGGACCCGCTCGGCTTCCCGTACGAGTTCTTCCACGAGGTCGAGCACGTCGAGCGGCTCGCGTGGCGCTACGACCTCTATACGCCCGGTGCGCTCGTGCGCCTCGACCACTTCAACCAGGTCACCCCCGATGTGCCCCGCGCCGTGAAGTACATGGAGGACCTGGGTTTCCGGGTGACCGAGGACATCCAGGACGAAGCGGGCACGACGTACGCCGCGTGGATGCGTCGAAAGCCCACCGTGCACGACACCGCCATGACGGGAGGCGACGGTCCGCGCCTGCACCACATCGCGTTCTCGACGCACGAGAAGCACAACATCATCGCGATCTGCGACAAGCTCGGCGCCCTGCGGATGTCGGACGTCATCGAGCGCGGCCCCGGCCGCCACGGCGTCTCGAACGCGTTCTACCTCTACCTGCGCGATCCCGACGGCCACCGCGTCGAGATCTACACGCAGGATTACTACACGGGCGACCCCGACAACCCCGTCGTCACATGGGACGTCCACGACAACCAGCGGCGTGACTGGTGGGGCAACCCCGTCGTGCCGAGCTGGTACACGGATGCCTCGCTCGTGCTCGACCTCGACGGCGACCCGCAGCCCGTGGTCGCCCGCACCGACGACTCCGAGATGGAGGTCACGATCGGCGCCGACGGCTTCTCGTACACGAGGAAGGACGAGGAGGCACGGGGCTTCAAGCTCGGCCACACCCTCTAAAGAACAGTCGACACCCGGCGCCTCAGGTGGTTGACTCCTCCCATGGCGGGCGGTGGGCCCGCGCCCGCAGCACGTGCGGCCCGAGGCGCATGCACGGCGACATCCGTGGAGGAACAGTGGCGTCGAGCCCCGAACCCGGCACCTCGTCGAGGATGACGATCACCGGCGAGCCGACGTCCCTTCTCGGCGGAATGGTGCAGGTGCTGGACCTCGAGCGCTTCCGCGACCATCGCGGATCCCTCACCCCCGTGACGTTCGACCGACTCGGGTTCGACGTTGCGCGGACCTTCGTGGTCACCGCACGGCCGAACGCGGTGCGGGGCGGTCACGCTCATCGTCGCGTGCGCCAGGTGCTGTTCCGAGCAAGCGGGATCATCGACGTCGATGTCAGTCACCGGGGCGTTCGGGCCCGCGTCACGCTCGGGGAGGATCAGCCTGCGATGCTGATCGAAGCTGGCGTCTGGGCGCAGCAGACGTACGTCGGCGAGGCGTCGACGCTCATCGTCTTCGCAGACGGCCCGTACGATCGCGACGACTACATCAGCGGCGATTCCGGCGTGGCGGCGGTACCGTCGTGAGCGGCCGCCGCGTCGCGGTCCTCGGCGCCGGCATCATGGGCAGCGCCCTCTCGATGAACCTGGCCCGGCGGGGGTTCCACGTCACGGTCATCGACCGCGAGAGCGAGCCCATGTCCGCGACGAGCCGCTGGAACGAAGGCAAGATCCATCTCGGCTATCTCTACGGCGCGGATCCGACGCTGGCGACCGCACGGCACGTCCTACCCGGCGGACTGCTGTTCGAGGAGACCCTCCGAGAACTCATCGGCGGCGATGTCACCGGTCACACGACCACCGACGACGACATCTACCTCGTGCACCGCAGGTCGGTCGTCAGCCCGGACGAGGTGCGTGCGACGTTCGACGCCATCAGTGAGCTCGTCAGGCAGCATCCAGACGCCGGACGCTACCTCGTGGACGCCTCCGATGCGCGTGCCGCCATGCTCACCGCCGCTGAGCTCCAAGCCATGGCCGGAGAGGAGATCATCGCGGGATTCCGGGTTCCCGAGCGTTCCGTGGACACGAGGTGGGTGGCGGATCGGCTCGCCGCCGCCCTCGCCGCGGAGCCGGGGGTCGACCTCCGACTCGGTACCGCAGTCGTGCAGGTCGCGCGCGATGGCGGGAGAGCGCGGTGGCGGGTCCGCGGCGACGACGGGTATGACGAGGAGTTCGATGTGGTGGTGAATGCTCTCTGGAACGGTCGTCTGCCGATCGACGTCACCGCCGGCCTCGCACCCGAGCCTCCGTGGACACATCGCTACCGGTTGTGCGTGTTCATCCGCACCCGCGCCGAACACGAGCTGGCAAGCGCCGTCGTGGCCGTCGGACCGTTCGGCGACGTCAAGAACTACAACGGCAGGGACTTCTACTTCTCCTGGTACCCGGTCGGCCTCATCGCCGAAGGGACCGATCTGGAACTGGGAAGCCCTGACGTCCCGACAGGGCATGGAGCAGAGGCGTTCGTGGACAGCGTCCGCGCCGAGCTCGAGCGGGTCCTGCCGGGCGTCGGACGGGTGATCGACGATGCGGAGGAATCGACCGTCCAGGGCGGTTTCGTCTTCGCTCGCGGTCGAGGTGCCCTCGACGACCCGCAGTCCGGGCTGCACCGTAGAGACCGCTACGGCGTGCAGCGGAGGGATTCGTACTACTCGGTGGACACCGGGAAGTACTCCACCGCCCCATGGCTCGCTCGTCTGCTCGCCGCCGAGATCGCCGGCTGAACAGGAGGATTCGATGGGGTCGGACCAGAGTCGGGCGGATGCAGCGGAGTGGGCTCCGCTCGTGACCGCCCTGGTGCCCACGTACAACGGCGCGAGCTTCATCCTGCGAACCCTCGAAAGCCTCGCCGCGCAGACCTGGCCGCACCTCGAGATCCTGATCGGTGACGACCGGTCGACCGACGACACGCTCGATGTCGTGCGTCGATTCGCCGGCATCAGTCCGAACACCCGCATCGTGGAGCGCGACGTCAACCTCGGGTGGCTGCGCAATTCCAACGACCTCATGGACCGTGCCGAGGGCGAGCTGATGTTCTTCGCGTTCCACGATGACGTGGTGGCGCCCGACTACGTCGAGGAACTCGTGGCTGCGCTGGGCAGGAACGAGCGGGCTGTGCTGGCGTTCTCGGACATGGAGGTTCGTGAACTGGACGGCACGACGACGCTGCACGTGCTCGACGAAGTGGAGGGCCTGCGCACCGGTCTCCAGCGCGGCCGGGTCATGGTCGATCGACCCGGCAACTGGTGGGTGCCCAATCGCGGGCTCTTCCGATCCTCGGCGTTCGCCGAGGTCGGCGGTATCCACCCGAACGACGAGGGCGAGTACTCCGCCGACTGGACGTGGCTGCTCGGGCTCTCGCTCATCGGCGAATTCGTGCGGGTGCCCGAGGTCCTCTGCACGAAGCACTACACCGCGGGGAGCATCTCGAAGAAGTGGCGACACGATGACGACCAGCTGCTCGCGTTGCGGAAGTCTGGCATTGCCGAGATCAGGAGAAGCCGGCTCGACCCGGTGAGCAAGTTCCTTCTGATCAGCCGTCTCTGGCGGCGCATGTACGGGCGCCGCCTGCCGAGTGGAGTGAAACGCGCCGCTCGTCGCCTCGGACTGTAGCTCCCGGGGAAGGCCGCACGTCGACGTCAGGCCAGGAATGCGATCGCGGCGTCCTTGAAGGCCCGAGCGGTGAGGGTCGACACGTGGTCGCGCCCGGGGATCGTCACGAGGTCGCTGTCCCACTCGAGTGCGAGCTCGCGCACGC
>JAPSJT010000083.1 GCA_031178045.1 Agromyces sp. | reverse complement strand
ACATCGCCACGGCGCGCGAGCAGTCGGGGATCACCGACCCCGACTCGGTGTACGTGTTCGTCTCGCGCGCGTTCAGCGAGGACGAGTCGGGGACCCGGCCGATCGAGATCACCGTCTCGCTCGACTCGCCCTATGAGGACGCGAGCGTCATGTTCGACGCGGTGACCGGCGAGCCCCTCGGATAGGGGCGAGCGTTCGGAACGGGGCCGAGCGCCTCGAAGAGGGGGGATGCCCGGAGGCATCCGCGGCGCCCATCGTGAGGTAGCATCACTGCACCCCTGACCCCGGAGCCGGCGTGACCTCGACCCGAACGACAGGCGGCTCCGGCATCCGCGCCAGGCGGATCGTCCCGGCCGCGCTGGCCGCGATCGCGGCGATCGTCGGCGTGTTCGCGCTCTCCGGCTTCCACACGAACCTCCGCGAGATCCAACCGCCCGGCCCTGACGCGGCGATCGACGTCGCGAGCACCGAGATCGTCGGCATCCGCACCTTCACGCCTCCGGCCGATCTCGAGGTGCACGCCGACCTCGAATACGGCACCCGTGCCGACGGCACCCTCCTCACCCTCGATGTGTGCATGCCGCCCGCCGACGTGTTCGCGGCGTCGCGCCCGGCCGTCGTGTCGATCCACGGCGGCAGCTGGGCGCGGGGCGACAAGGCGAACGTCGACTGGCGCAACGTCTGCCTGTGGCTCGCGAGCGAGGGCTTCGTCGCGGCATCCGTCAACTACCGGCTCGTGCCGGAGGCGCGCTTCCCCGCCGCCATCGACGACGTCGCGCTCGCCGTCGAGTGGCTCCGCGCGCCCGAGCAGGCCGAACGCTTCGGCATCGACCCCGCTCGCATCGGCGCGTTCGGCGGCTCGGCGGGGGGCAACCTCGCGGCCCTCCTCGGGCTCTCGGGCGAGGGCCCGCTCGACGAGGGCTCGCGGGTCGCCGCCGTCGCCGAGCTCTCGGGCCCCGTGGGCCTCACGGCGAACGAACTCACCGCCGACGGCGCCTCGCCGTGGCTCCTCGGCGTCGTCGGCGAGTACCTCGGTTGCGAGCCCGGTGCCGCGCTCGAGGCGTGCCCCCAGTCGGCGGATGCCTCGCCGGCGACGTTCGCCGACCCGAGCGACCCGCCCGTCTTCATCGGGCACGCCGAGCGCGAGGTCGTGCCCGTCGCCCAGTCCCGCCGGTTCGCCGCCGAGCTCGCCGCCGCCGGCGTCCGGGCCGAGTTCGCGCTCGTCCCGGGCACCGAGCACTCGATCGGCATCCTCGATGAGGCGCTCCGTCCGCGCGTGGCGGCCTTCCTGCACGCGCATCTCGGTTGAACGCGGCGCAAGCCCTGCCGCGGGCGTCGCCCGCCGCCGTAGGCTCGCAGCAGCCCGTGAAGCCGGAGGCGCGATGACCGAGAACGACTCACCCGTCGAACTGTCGCGCGACGACTGGCAGGTCGTCCTGAAGCGCACCTGGCACGAGTTCCGCATCAACCAGGCCTACGACCTCGCGGGCACGCTCACCTACTACACGGTGCTCGCGCTCTTCCCCGCGCTCCTCGCGACGCTCGCGACGGTGGGCATCTTCGGCAGCGCCGAATCGGGCGCGCAGAACGTGCTGCAGGTCATCGAGGATCTCGGCGGGGCGACCGCCGCCGACGTGCTCCGCGAGCCGCTCGAGCAACTGGTGAACGCGTCGCACGCGGGCCTCGCGTTCGGCACCGGGATCGTCGGTGTGCTCTGGGCCGCCTCGGGATATCTCGGCACCTTCGGCCGCGGCATGAACCGCATCTACGACGTCGAGGAGGGGCGGCCGTTCTGGGAGATGCGCCCGATGATGATCGGCGTCTCGGCGGTGCTCGTCGTGCTCGGGTCCCTCGGCGCCGTGGGCCTCGTCCTGACCGGTCCGGTCGCCGAGTCGGCCGCTCGCGTGCTGGGCTTCGACGAGGGCGTGGTCTTCTGGTGGGACCTGCTGAAGCTGCCGGTGCTCGCCGGCATCGCGCTCGTCGTCATGGCGCTGCTGTACTGGGCGGCGCCGAACGTCAAGCGCCGACACCTGCGCTGGTTCAGCGTCGGCGCGGTCGGCGCCCTCCTCGCGTGGATGGTCACGACGGCCCTCTTCGGCGCCTACGTCTTCGGATTCGGCGTGTACGGGCGAACGTACGGCTTCGTGGGCGGCGTGATCGCGTTCCTGCTCTGGATGTGGCTCTCGAACCTCTCACTGCTCCTCGGCGCCGTGCTCGACACCGAGGTCGAACGGGCACGGCAGCTGCGCGCGGGCATCGTCGCGGAAGAGCGCGTGCAGCTTCCGCTCCGCGACGACCGGCTCATCGTGAAGAATCGCGAACAGCGCAACGCCGACATGCTCGCGTCGACGGCGATGCGTCCGCCCACGGCCGTCGACGGATTCGCGACGGTGAATGAGGCGGCGCCGGGCGAGGAATGAGCGGCGAGCGCTCAGGTGTCCCGCTCGACGGGCGCCTCGTCTTCGCGGTGGTCGTCCTCGCCGCCCGGCGGGAAGGACACGAGGTCGGGCCGGCGAATCAGGAACAGGGTGCTCGCGACGAAGCCGCCCCAGACGAGCACGATCGCGAGCATGAGGAAGACGATGGCGATGCCGGTCATGATGCGCCTCCTGTCGAGCCGCCCGTCGTGGACCTGGGCGGCGAGCTGCTCGGGGCCGCCGACGGCGGATACGGCGGCCACGCCGAGAACCGCATCGGGTCGGCACGCCAGCGCAGGAGCGTGAGCAGCGCCGCCCCGACGACGACCACGAGGATGGTGCCCCAGCCGATGAGCACGAGATACCACGCAGGCAGGTCGGCGTAGCCCTCCACGGTGAGCGTGACGATTCGGGAGATCAGCATGTACCCCAGCACGACGGGGGCGAGACCGCCGACGAGCGCGATCCACAGCCGGCCGACCTTGAAGGTCGACACGGCGTTGAGGTGGTATCGCAGCTCGGATCCCTTCCGAAGCACCCAGAGTACGAGCACGGTCATGATGACGGCGGATGCCACGATGCCGATGTTGTTCGCCCACTGATCGGCCACGTCGAGCGCCAGCAGCCCCGTCGTCGTGGAGAAGAGGAGCACGGAGAGGATCGCGGACACCCCGCCCACGCGGATCGCGGCCTGTCGAGCGGTCAGACCGAACTTCTCCTGGAAGCCCGCCGACACGACCTGCAGCACCGAGAGGAGCGAAGTGAACCCCGCCATCGTCAGCGAGCCGAAGAACAGCGCCCCGAAGATCGGCCCGCCCGGCATCTGCGACACGATCGCCGGGAACGTGATGAACGAGAGGCCGACGCCGGTGAGCCCCTCGAGCTCGTCGATCGCGATCCCCTGCTGGAAGGCGAAGAACCCCAGCGTCGCGAAGACCCCGATGCCCGCGAGGATCTCGAACGACGAATTCGCGAAGGCGACGACGAGGCCGGGCGTGGTGAGGTTCGCGCGCCGCTTCCGGTACGACGCGTAGGTGATCATGATGCCGAACGCGATCGACAACGAGAAGAAGATCTGGCTGTACGCGGCGATCCACACGTTCGGGTCGCCGAGGGCCTGCCAGTCGGGAGTGAAGAGGGCGTTGAGCCCGTCCGCGGCGCCGTCGAGGAAGAGCGCCCGAACGACGAGCACCAGGAACGCCACGACGAGCAGCGGGAGGAAGATGACGTTCGCTCGCTGCACGCCCTTCGCCACGCCCGCCCCGAGCACGACGAGTGTCACGACCCAGACGAGCACGAGCGGGATGAGCACGCTGGGTACGAACTCGAGGCTCAGCCCGGGTTCTCCGACCCGCAGGTAGTCCGCCGTGAGGAAGGTGGCGGGATCGTCGCCCCATCGCAGGTCGAAGGAGAAGACGAAGTAACTGAGCGCCCACGCGATCACCGCGGTGTAGTAGAGCCCGATGACGAAGGCGACCATGACCTGGAACCACCCGAGGCCCTCGAGCCACTTGCCGCCGAGACGCCGCAACGCGGCGGGCGCCGACCCCCGGAAGCGGTGGCCGATCGCGTAGTCGAGGAAGAGGATGGGGATACCAGCGGTGATGAGCGCCACGAGGTAGGGGATGAGGAACGCGCCCCCGCCGTTCTCGTACGCGACTCCGGGGAACCGCCAGATGTTGCCGAGACCCACGGCGGATCCGATCGCCGCGAGGATGAACCCGACCTGTCCTGTCCATTGCTCTCGCGGACGCTCGGTGACGTCGCCGACCTTCGCTTCAGACACGTGACCCCCTTGTTCGCCCAACACCATACTCCCGTAGCGGGCGCCGATGGCTCCTCGGAGGGATGCCCCGCCGCACGGTGCGTGACAGGCTGACAGCATCATGGATGACACTCGCAACCGCCCCGCGCCGCTGCCGCCGGCCGCGCCGCGCCCTCCGGCGCGCGCCGCCCGACAGGGCGCCGTGCGGTCGACCGCCGAGGAGCGGGCGGCCGACACCGGCGGCTCCGACGGGGAACGGTACCTGCGGGCGTGGATGTGGGTCGCGACCTCGCTGCTCGCGTTCATCCTCGTCGGCGTCTCGGTGCCGCTCGCGGCGACGATCTACGGGGTGCACCTGCTCGCGGCGTTCGGCACGAGCCTCGCGATGGCCGGGGCCCTCCCCCTCGCCGTGCGGTGGCCGTGGCTCGGCGCGGCGAGCGCGACGCTGAGTCTGGCCGCCTTCGCGATGCTCTCCGCCGGGTCGGAGGGCGCCCCGTGGCCCTGGCCGGTCACGACGATCGTCGGCCAGAGCGCCCTGCTCATCGTGCTCGGGCTCATGCGCTCGTGGCCGCTCGGCCTCACGACCTGGATCGCGGGGGTCGTGGTCACCGCCCCGTTCGCCTTCGTCGATTCCGGCGCCGTGGCCAGTGTCGTGACGGCCGGAGTCGTCACGGCACTCGCCTTCGCCGTGGCGCACCTGCTCGCGCAGCGGCGCATCATCGGCGGCGAGCTCTTCCGGGCCCGCGAGCACTCCGCGGCCGAGCAGCAGCGTCGCGTGCTCGTCGAGGAACGCAATCGCATCGCCCGCGAGCTCCACGACGTGGTCGCCCATGGGCTCTCGATCATCCATGTGCAGGCGACGAGCGCTCCGTACCGCATCGACGGACTGAACGACGCGGCCCGTGCGGAGTTCGGCGAGATCGCGGCATCCGCGCGCGCCGCCATGACCGAGATGCGCCAGCTCCTCGGCGTGCTGCGCAGTGCGGATGCCGCCGCCGAGACGGCGCCCCAGCCCGGGCTCGCCGAGTTGCCGGCGCTCGCGACCTCCGTCGAACGCGCGGGGGTGCCCGTGACGCTCGACCTCGGCGACGGGCTGCCCGAATCCGGACTCGCCACGACCGCCGCGTACCGGATCGTGCAGGAGGCGCTGAGCAACGTCGTACGCCACGCGCCCGGTGCGCCGACGCACGTCTCGATCGAGGTGCTCGCGGGCGAGCTCGTCGTCGGCGTCGAGAACGACGCGTCGACGGTCGGGACGGATGCCTCCGGCGGAGCCGACCAGTCGGGCGGCGGGCACGGACTCATCGGCATCGCCGAGCGTGCAGCGCTCCTCGGCGGGCGCGCCGAGTACGGTGCGCGACCGGGCGGCGGCTACCGTGTTCTCGCGACGCTGCCCCTGGAGCCGACCGCGGGCGCCGGGCCGACTGGAGGAACCGCGTGACGATCTCCGTGCTGATCGCCGACGACCAGGCGATGGTGCGTGCCGGCTTCGCGGCGGTGCTCGCCGCGCAGCCCGGTATCGAGGTCGTCGGGCAGGCCGCCGATGGGATCGAGGCGGTCGAGCTCGCGCATGCGCTGCGCCCCGACGTGGTGGTCATGGACGTGCGGATGCCGCGCCGGAACGGACTCGAGGCGACGCGCGCGCTGCAGACGCCGCCGCGCAGCTCCGACTACGTGCCGCGAGTGCTCATGCTCACGACGTTCGACGTCGACGACTACGTCTACGAGGCGCTGCGCGCGGGTGCGAGCGGCTTCCTGCTGAAGGACGCGACGCCCGAGGAGCTCGTGAACGCGGTGCGGGTCGTCGCCGGCGGCGAGGCGCTCCTCGCGCCGAGCGTGACTCGTCGCCTGATCGAGGACTTCGCGCGCTCGGGGCCGCCGCACCGCCCGTCGAGCACTCGGCTCGCCGGCCTCACCGAGCGCGAGCTCGAGGTGCTCACGCTGGTGGCCCGCGGGCTCTCGAACTCCGAGATCGCCGCCGCCCTCTTCATCGCCGAGCAGACGGTGAAGACGCACGTCAGCAAGGTGCTGCAGAAGCTCGGCCTGCGCGATCGCGTGCACGCCGTCGTGCTCGCGTACGACACGGGACTCGTGCAGCCCGGTTCGTGACCGCGCTCACCCCTACCGGCGTAGGGGTCGTGAACGGTCCCCGGGGGTGATGCCTCGAACGGAACCCGGTTCGTAGCCTGCGGGCGTGGGCGGAAGTGCCGCCCGGATCGGACAGGCCATGACCGACACGCTCACGCGCCGCGCCGCGACCGACGACGGCGGCCTCCTCCGCCGGGCATCCGGGTCGACGGCCTCCGCTCCTCCGGGTCGCGACGTCAGCATCGACGCGATCCGTGTCGTGCTGCTCGTCGCCGTGTTCGTCCTGCACGCGATGATGGTCGGCGTGAGCGTCGGCCCGGGCGGCCCGGTCGTCGAGAATGCGCTCGAGGGGCAGGCGTGGTTCGGACCGGTCACGTGGGTGGTGCAGATCATGCCGCTCTTCTTCATCGCCGGCGGCTTCTCGAGTCTCACCCACTGGCGCTCGATGCGACGTCGCGGCTCGTCCCCGGCGGAGTACGTGCGGGCGAGGCTCGACCGGCTCGTGCGCCCGGCCGTCGCCCTCGTCACCGTGGTCGCCGTCGCCCTCATCGGGCTCTCGGTCGCCGGGGTCCCGGCGGAGCTCGTCGCGACGGGGGGCTTCCGGATCGGGCAGCCGCTGTGGTTCCTCGCCGTGTACATCGCGATCTCGGCGCTCGTGCCGCTCATGGTACGTGCGCACGAGCGGGCGCGGGTGCTCACGCCCCTGGCGCTGCTCGCCGGAGTGGTGGCCGTGGATGTCGTGCGGATCGGCACCGGCATCGAGGCGATCGGCTTCGTCAACCTCCTCCTCGTGTGGCTGCTCGTGCAACAGCTCGGGTTCCATCTCGCGGACGGCGGCGTCGACCGCCTCACCAGACGAACGCTCTGGATCGTCGCCGGGGCATCCCTGGCGCTGCTCGCCGTGCTGACCACCGCGGGGCCGTATCACGTCGACATGCTCGAGAACCTCAACCCGCCCACGGTGTGCCTCGTGGTGCTCGGCGTCGCTCAGCTCGCGCTCTTCCAGCTGGCCCGCCCGGCCATCCGGGCGTGGGTCGAGCGAACGGATGCCTCGCGGCTGATCTCGGCCGTCGGCGAGCGCGCCATGACCGTCTACCTCTGGCACCTGCCCGTGCTCATCGCGCTCGTGGGTCTGCTGCTCGTCGTGAGCTCGGTGACGGGACTCGCGCTGCCCGAACCGTTGAGTGCCGAGTGGTGGGCGAGCCGGCCGCTGTGGCTGTGCGTCGCGGCGATCGCGGTCGTCCCGGCGGCGCTCGCGTTCGGTCGGTTCGAGCGGGGCCGGACCCGAGGGTCCGGGCGAACGGTCGCGAACTCGCCGACGGCTCGCGGTCGGTCGGTGGCGGGAGCCGCCATCGACGCGGTGGCGGGCGCCGGTGGAATCCTCGTGCTCCTCGTCGCGGGCTTCGGTCCCGTGCCGGCGGCCATCGCGCTCGCCCTGCTCGTCATCGCCCTGGTCGGCAGCGAGCGGCTGCGGCGGATCGTCCGCACGCGGCATCCGTTACCGCTCTGAAACGCCCATGCGCTGGGATGGAGGCATGGCCACTGAACCCATCACCGTCTCGATCCGGCGCGAGGTCGACCCGGCGCACATCTCCGAGGCGACCGCGTGGGTGCAGACGGGCGTGAACCTCGCGAACAAGTACCCGGGCTTCCTCGGCTCGGGCTGGGTGCGTGCCGGCGAGCAGTCGCAGGTGTGGCACATGCTCTACCGCTTCGCGAGCGAGGAGACCCTCGAAGCCTGGGAGCACTCCCCCGAGCGGGCGTGGTGGCTCTCGATGGGCGAGGGGTTCGTGCGCTCCGAGCGCAGCAGGCGCCGCACGGGCATCGAGGGCTGGTTCGACGAGCCGGCGACGGGGTCGGTGCCGGTGACGGATGCGGCGGCCGGGGCCCCGGGCGCCGACGCCGAGCTGCCTCCCGCTCCGCCGCGGTGGAAGCAGGCCGTGACGATCTGGCTCGGGTTCTTCCCCGTCAACCTCGCGTTCGGGTACCTCATCGCGCCGGTGCCGGGCTGGGGCGAGCTGCCGATCTGGCTGCGGGTACTCGCGACCACGATCGTGCTGACGCCGATCATGACGTACTGGGTGCTGCCCTGGGTGACCCGGATGCTGCGGAGCTGGCTCGCGCCGCGGCCGTGAGCCGCCTACCGCACCCCGCGGATGCGCCGCGACAGGGTGGCGGCCGCGTCCCGCACGGCCGGCGCGATCTCGTCCTCTCGCTCGGGTGCCGTCTCGTTCGAGAACGTCACCGCGATCGCCGCCGCCGGCCAGCCGAGGTGGTCGACGACCGCCGCCCCGACCGAGGCGAGCCCGGGCGTGACCTCGCCGTCCTCGTGGGCGGCCCCGCTCGAGCGGGCGTCGGCGAGCACGCGCTTCAATCGCCCGTAGCTCCACTCGGCGGCATCCGCCGACCCTTCGCCCGAGGGATGCCGCGTCGCGAACGCCGAGCGATCGGGATACAGCGCGCGCAACTGCGCCGGCGGCAGCACCGCGAGCATCGCTCGTCCCGTCGCCGTGAGGTGGGCGGGCAGCCGCACCCCGACGTCGGTGACGAGGGAGGGGCGGCGCGGGGCGCGCTCCTCGACGAGGTAGAGCACGTCCCGTCCGTGCAGCACCGCGAGGTGGCCCGATTCCCCGAGGCGGTCGACGAGGGTGGCGACGAGTGGGCGCCCGAGGCGCGCGAGCGGCTGCTGCCTGCTGAACCCGCTCGAGAGCTCGAAGGCGGCGATGCCGAGACCGTACCGGCGTTCCTCGGGCAGGTGCACGACGAATCCGCGCTCCTGCATGACCGCGAGCAGGTGATACACCGTGGAGCGCGGCAGGCCGAGTGCGTGCGCGATCGTGGCCGCCGGCACGGGTCCGCGCTGTGCGGCGAGGTGCGTGAGGATCGCGAGCGTCTGGTCGGCCGCCGGCACCTTGGATGACTCGCTCACGTCGCCAGCCTACGCCGCGGTCCGGGATCCCAGACGGATGCCGCGACGGCGGCGTTCACGCGCGCGCGACGGCGGTGTGGAATCGGAGGCATGAGCACCATCGCGCCCTCCCCCGCCACGACCGCCGCGGCATCCGTCACCGTCGGCACCGGACCGCTCTCGATCGACGAGGTCGTCGCCGTCGCCCGCCACGGCGCATCCGTCGAACTCGACCGTGCCGCGCTCGACGAAGTCGCGGCGAGCCGCGCCATCATCGACGGCCTCGCGGCCGACCCCGAACCGCACTACGGCATCTCGACGGGCTTCGGCGCGCTCGCCACGACCTTCATCGCCGAGGACCGCCGCGCCCAGCTGCAGGCGAGCCTCGTGCGCTCGCATGCCGCCGGCTCGGGCGCCGAGGTCGAGCGGGAGGTCGTGCGCGCGCTCATGCTGCTGCGGCTCTCGACGCTCATGACCGGTCGCACGGGCGTGCGCCGCGAGACCGCCGAGACGTACGCGGCGATCCTCAACGCCGGCATCACCCCGGTCGTGCGCGAATACGGATCGCTCGGCTGCTCGGGAGACCTCGCACCGCTCGCGCACTGCGCCCTCGTCGCGATGGGCGAGGGCGAGGTCCGCGACGCGGCCGGTGGCCTGACGGATGCCGCCGACGCCCTCGCCGCCGCCGGCATCACGCCGCTCCGCCTCGGCGAGAAGGAGGGCCTCGCGCTCATCAACGGCACCGACGGCATGCTCGGCATGCTCGCCCTCGCGATCCACGACCTGCGGATGCTCCTGACCACCGCCGACATCGCCGCCGCCATGAGCGTCGAGGGCCTCATGGGCACGGACGCGGTGTTCGCCGCGGACCTGCACGCCCTGCGTCCGCAACGCGGGCAGGCGGCATCCGCGTCGAACCTGCGGCGGCTGCTCGCCGGGTCGCCCATCGTCGCGAGCCACAAGGGGCCCGAGTGCACGCGCGTGCAGGACGCGTACTCGCTGCGCTGTGCGCCCCAGGTGCACGGCGCGGCGCGCGACACGGTGGCCCACGCGGCATCCGTCGCCGAGGCCGAGCTCGCGAGCGCCGTCGACAACCCCGTGCTCACGCTCGACGGGCGCGTGGAGTCGAACGGCAACTTCCACGGCGCGCCGGTCGGTTACGTGCTCGACTTCCTCGCGATCGCCGTGGCGGATGTCGCGTCGATGAGCGAGCGGCGCACCGACCGCTTCCTCGACCGAGCCCGCAACCAGGGGCTGCCGCCGTTCCTCGCGCACGAGGTCGGCGTCGACTCGGGCCTCATGATCGCCCAGTACACGGCGGCGGGCATCGTGTCGGAGCTGAAGCGCCTCGCCGCGCCTGCCTCGGTCGACTCCATCCCCTCGTCGGCGATGCAGGAGGACCACGTGTCGATGGGCTGGGCGGCGGCACGCAAGCTGCGGCGCGCGATCGACGGGCTCGCTCGCGTGCTCGCGATCGAGGTCATGACGGCCGCGCGGGGACTCGCCCTGCGCGCCCCGCTCGAGCCGGGCGCGGCGACCGGCGCGGTCGTCGAGCTCGCGGCATCCGTCGGTGCGGTGCCCGGCGCCGACCGCTTCCTCGCCCCCGAGATCGAGGCGATCACGGGGTTCGTGACGTCGGGCGCCGTGCTCGAACGCGTCGCGGGGGTGACCGGCGAACTCGACTGACCGGGCCCAGATGTGCCCCGAAGGGGGCAGGTCGGAGTCCGGCGGGGGTGTTGTGGTCGTCGCCGCCTCGGTGCAGACTGAGTGAGGTCGGCCCCCGGGCCGGTACCCGAACGGAACCTATGCACCCCGACCGCCCTGAATCCGCCCCACAACGTCCGTGGTTCTCACGTGGCGTTCGTCGGGGAGGCGTGGCGCTGTGCACGGTGACCGCGATCGCACTCTTCGGCCTCGCCGGGGTCTCGCCCGCATACGCGGAGGAAGTCGTGCCCGCGCCGGCACCCGTGGAGTCGACGGCGCCGGCCGCAACCCCCGAGCCCGCGCCCGCCCCCGAACCCGCACCGGCGGAGGAACCCGCACCGGCCGAGGAACCTGCGACCGAGGAACCTGCGACCGAAGAGCCGCCGCCGGCAACCGAGGAACCCCCGCCGACCGACCCGTCAACGCCACCGCCGACCGACCCGTCGAC
>JAPSJT010000270.1 GCA_031178045.1 Agromyces sp. | reverse complement strand
GCCTGAGTCCCGGTCGCGGTTTCGGATCTCGGTCGCGGGGCGTCAGTCGGCGTCGTACCGTGCGAGTCGCAGGCGGAGGGCGTCGAGGATGAGCTCGAGACCGAGCTCGAACGCCCGGTCGGAGCGCTCGACTCCGCGTTCGGCGCCGGCGACGAGCCGGCCGAGCGTCGCGGTCGGCGTCTCGGGCTGCCAGATGTCGTCGGGCGAGGCGAGGTCGAGTCCGAAGCCGAGGGCGAACGAGTCGAGGATCGCGACGACGACGAGCACCTCGTCTTCGGGGAAGCCGGCGCCGAGGAGCGCCGTCGTGAGGTTGTCGTAGCTCGCGATGACCGACGCGTCGGTGATGGTCTTGCCGACGATGAGCGGCACGGCGAAGGGATGGTCGGCGTACATCCGGCGCATCGCGCGCATCGTCGCCGACACGACCTGATCCCATGTGCCGGCCGGAAGGTCGGGCAGGTACTCGGCACCCAGCCGGCCGCGGATGAGCTCCACGATCTGGTCGCGGCCGTCGACGTGGTTGTACAGCGAGGACGGGGTCACCCCGAGGCGCCGCGCGAGGGCGTTCACGCCGAACGGCTCACCCGAGTCGACGAGCTCGAGCGCGGCGTCGGCGATGCGATCGGTCGACAGCAACGGGACTTTCGGTCGCGGCATCCTCACCCTCCTTCGCTCGGCAGCCTACGGGCCCGGCGAATGGGTCTTCCCATCGCGGCACCGCATCTGCATAATAAACGAACACCATTCGTTGAGGCTGGCCTCCCACCCATCCGGCGCCTCGCTGCTCCTCTCCGCACGACGACGTGCCCGATTCCCGGAGAACCATGACCCAGCTCGACCTCTCACCTCGCGTGCCACTGCGACTGCCGAGCGCCGTCGCGACCTTCGGCGTCGGCATCGCCGGCTACCTCGGCGTGAACCTCTCGCCGTACATGATCACGGCGCTGCAGACGGCGCTCGCCTCCGACGTGCTCACCGCCAGCTGGATCGTGACCGCGACGCTCCTCGCAACGGCGCTCACGGGGCTCGCGATCGCCCGGCTCTGCGCCGGCCCTCGGCGTCTCCTCGTCGCTCGCGCGGGCCTGGCGGTCTCGGCGCTCGGCTTCGGCATCGCAGCCCTCGCGCCGCTGCCGACCGCCGTCATCACGGGCCTGCTCGTCGGTGGGGTCGGCGCCGGCGGCGCGGTCGCGGCATCCGGCGCCGCCCTCGCCGCGTTCATCAACCCCGACCGCGTCGCGGGCATCAACGGCCTGGCGAATCGCGGCGTCATCACCGTCATCCTCGCCGTCGTGCCACTCGTCGGGCTCGCCCCGCTGAACGTGTTCGGCGTGCTCGCGGGCTTCTCGCTCGTCATGCTCGCCGTGAGCGGGTGGCTGCCGAAGGCGCCGGCCGCCGCGGCGCTCGAGGCGACGGATGCCGGAACCGCGGTCGACGGCCGCCCGGGCGCGTCCGCGGCGTCCGAGCGCCCGGCGCGACGCCTCGAGACGATCGCCGGCCTCGGACTGCTCGTGGTGTTCGCGCTCTGGGCCGTGAGCGAGGACTCGCTCTGGGCGATGGCGGGCGTCATGGGGTCCGAGCAGGCGGGCCTCACGCCCGAGGGGCTCGGCATCGCGCTGAGCGGCGCGACCGCCGGCGGCCTCATCGGCTGCATCCTGCTCATGATCGTCGGCGACCGGCTCGGACGCGCGGTGCCGCTCGCGGCGCTCCTCGTGGCCGGCGGCATCCTGAAGATCGTCGAAGGGCAGGTCGCCGACGCGACCTCGTTCATCGTCGTCTTCATCGCGTGGAACACCATCTACGCGATCGCGTTCATGTACTTCGTCGCGACCTCGGCGGCGCTCGACGCCGACGGCCGCTGGTCGGGCCCGCTGCTCGCGGTCTACCTCGTCGGATCGAGCCTCACGCCCGTCATCGGTGCGGCGCTCGTCGAAGCGTTCGGCTTCCAGGGCTTCGCCGTCGTGCTGGGGGTCTCGAGCTTCGTGCTCGCGGTTCCGAGCTTCATCCTCGCCCGCATCTCCACCCGGTTGCAGCAGCGCGAGGCCGAGCTCGCGGCGAGCGGTGCGGGCGCAGCCGCGGAGGTGACCGCATGACGCGCGTGCACTACCGCGGCGGCCGGGTCTTCACCGCGACGGAGCCCGCGTGGGCCGAGGCCATCGTCACCGACGCCGACCGCATCGCCTTCGTCGGTGCAGCGGCCGAGGCCAACGACTTCGCGGGCCCGGATGCCA
The DNA here is from genome assembly GCA_031178045.1 of Agromyces sp. Lineage (GTDB taxonomy): Bacteria > Actinomycetota > Actinomycetes > Actinomycetales > Microbacteriaceae > Agromyces. The sequence goes on along the minus strand of JAPSJT010000270.1, from coordinate 443 downwards.
CGACCGTCGACCTCGACGGACGCGTCGTGCTCCCCGGCATCACCGACGCGCACACCCACCTCGTGATGATGGGCGAGGCGCTCGGACGCGTCGGGCTCACCGATGCCCGCACGCTCGACGAGATCCAGGCACGACTGCGCTTCGCGCGCGAGTCCGACCCATCGGCGCCGCGGGTGCTCGGGCGAGGCTGGCTCTTCGATTCGGTGCCGGGCGGCAGGCCGACGGCCGCCATGCTCGACGCCGCGCTCGCCGACGTGCCCGTGTACCTCGACGCCAACGACTACCACTCGTGCTGGGTCAACTCCGCCGCGCTCGCCGAGCTCGGCATCACACCCGACACCCCCGATCCGCTCGGCGGCAGCATCGGACGCGACGCCGACGGCGAGCCCGACGGCATGCTCTACGAGACCGCCGCGCAGCAGTACGCGTGGGAGTTCCTCGCC
>JAPSJT010000082.1 GCA_031178045.1 Agromyces sp. | reverse complement strand
CGCAAGGGCCGGATGGAGAACATGTCGAACCACGGCACCGGCTGGGTGCGCATGGAGTTCATCGTGCCGAGCCGTGGTCTCATCGGCTTCCGCACCGAGTTCCTCACGATCACTCGCGGCACCGGCATCGCCAACGCCATCTCGCACGGCTACGACGAGTGGGCCGGTTCGATCGTGACGCGCAACAACGGCTCGATCGTGGCCGACCGCGCCGGCGTCGTCACGCCGTTCGCGATCATCGCGCTGCAGGAGCGTATGACCTTCTTCGTGAACCCCACCGAGGAGGTCTACGAGGGCATGGTGATCGGCGAGAACTCGCGCGCCGACGACATGGACGTGAACATCACGAAGGAGAAGAAGCTCACGAACATGCGTTCGTCGACGGCCGACACCTTCGAGTCCATGACGCCGTCGCGTCAGCTGACGCTCGAGGAGTGCCTCGAGTTCGCTCGCGAGGACGAGTGCGTCGAGGTGACGCCCGAGAAGGTGCGCATCCGCAAGGTCGAGCTCGACCAGACCGCACGCGCCCGCCTCGTCTCGCGCCTGAAGAAGCAGGCGTAGCGCCGATCGGCGGCGAGTTCTCTCGAGCGGATGTCGCGAGCTCGTGCTCGCGGCATCCGCTCGCTCGTCGCCTCAGGGCGTCGGCGCACGCGGTTCTCCCGAAGTCGAGCCCTTGACATAACGGTTCGATAACGGGAATCTCTCAGATTCGGTGCGTACGGTAGCCGGGTTGCCCCGAAACCCGACGACAGATACGTAACGCACTGAATGACTCTTCCGAAGCACGGCCGCCGAGCGGCCGCCCCCACCCCCGCCCGTTTCCGCCCCCGCCGCACCTCTGAGACCCGCGCCCGTCGTGCCCGCACCGACGTCCCCCGCCCCGACGCCACCCGCACCGTCCTCGCCGCCGCGCCCGTCGCGACCACCCTCCCGACGTCCAAGCGTCGCTCGGTGCGCCCGGCGTTCTCGGTGATCGCCATGGCGTTCGTCGGCGCACTCATGCTGGCGACGAGTGTCCCTGCCCTCGCGATCACCGCGACCGACTCCGAGCCGCGCGCCTCGGTCTACGCGCCCGTCGAAGACACCATCTCGCTCGAGCCGCAGCACCTGGAGGTCGCGAGCGAGGCCGAGGTCCCGGCGCACCTCGCCGGCAGCTACGCCGTCGAGGCGGCACCCCCGCCCATCTTCTCCGAGGTCGCGAACGTCGGCAGCGTCACGATCGTCGAGTCCGACCTCGTCGTCTGGCCCGTGCTCAACCCCGAGAACCGCAGCTCGGGCTTCGGCCCGCGCTCCGCGCCGTGCGCCGGTTGCTCGACCAACCACGACGGCGTCGACTTCAATCCGGGCAACGGAAGCCCCGTGATGTCGATCGCCGACGGCGTCGTCGTGCTCGCGACCGAGAACGGCGGAGGCCTCGGCGTCAACGTCGAGGTGCAGCACAACATCGGCGGCGAGCTGATCACGAGCTCCTACGCGCACATGCAGTACGGCTCGCTCCAGGTCACGGTCGGACAGCGCGTGAGCGCCGGTCAGCAGCTCGGCCTTGTGGGATCGACGGGCCAGTCCACCGGACCGCACCTCCACCTCGAGATGTTCGGCGTCGACGGCGTTCGGTTCGACGGATTCGCCTGGCTCGGCGAGCGCATCGGCTGATTCTGCGACGGGTCGCGCAGCTCAGGTGAATCGGGGTTCGCGCTTCTCGAGGAACGCGGCGACTCCCTCGTGCATGTCCTCGGTGCGGAACGCCTCCTCGAACCCGCCGATCTCGAGCGCGGATGCCGCATCGGTCGGCCGCCCGGCGGCGTCGACGAGCACGCGCTTCGCGATGCCGACGGCGCTCGCCGAGTTGGCCGCGATCTGCTCGACCGTCTTACGAGCGCCGTCGAGCAGCGCATCGCGATCGGGGAATCGGCGCACGACGAGCCCGGAGTCGACCGCCTCGTCGATGCCGATCCGGCGTCCGGTGTAGATGAGCTCCTTCGCACGTGCGAGGCCGACGGCGCGGGGGAGCCGCACGGTGCCGCCGAACCCGGGAACGAGCCCGAGGTGCACCTCCGGCTGCCCGAACTGCGAGGCGTCCGTCGCATAGATGACGTCGCACGCGAGGGCGATCTCGAGCCCGCCGCCGAGTGCGAAGCCGTCGACGCACGCGATGACCGGAACCGGCAGCGCCTCGATCGCCGCCGCGGCACGATGGCCGAGGCGGGCGAGCTCCGCCGCCTCGGCAGGTCCGAGGGACGACATGGCGCGGATGTCCGCTCCCGCGACGAAGGCGCGACCACCGGCGCCGACGAGCAGCACGCCGCGGGTGCCCGGTGCGTCGGTCGACAGGTTCGCGAAGATGCGCTCGAGCTCGCCGAGCACCTCGGCCGAGAGGGCGTTGAGTGCACGAGGGCGATCGATCGTCACGACGGCCACCACGCCGTCGAGTTCGACGCGCACGACGGGGTCCGACGTCGGGGTCGAGGTCGCAGCATCCGTCATCGTCGTCGGTCCTCTCCGTCGGACGGGCGGGCGGTCATCCGCCGTACGCGTCCACGCTACGCCATGGCCCCCCGGGAGGGGCGGCCGCTAGACTGCCTCGCGAGGCGGGCGCCGCGACTTCACGCGAGCACATCGAGCCGTCGCATCCCCGAGGAGAGCTGTCATGTCGACTCTGTCGAGCACGTCCCGCGCCGCGATGGCCGTCGTCATCGCCGGCCTCACCGCGTCGCTGCTCACCGGATGCTTCGGCAACCCCGTCGAGGACCTCGTGAACCGGGGGGTCGAAGGCGCCGTCGAGGGCGCCACCGGTGGCGAGGTGAGCCTCGACGGCGAGCTGCCCTCCGACTTCCCCGAGTCCGTCCCGCTCGTCGACGGCGACATCTCGTTCGCCGGCGGCAGTGGCGGCGGCGAGGGCTGGATCGTCATGGTGACCTCGGATGCCGCCGACCCCGTCGCCGACGCACGCGCGGCGCTCGAGGACGCCGGCTTCGCCGAGGACACGACCGTCTCGGGCGGGGGCGTGGGCGCCGTCGTCTATTCGAACGCCGAACTCCTCGTGCTGCTCGCGGGGGATGGCAAGACCGTCTCGTACACGGTCACGCCGAAGCAGTGAGCGCGGCCGCGTCGTCGGGTTCGACGATCACGGGGCGTCTCGGCACCGCCGCCTCCGCGCTCGTGATCGGCATCGTCTACGGCGCCGTCGCCACGATCGGTCATCGGAGCGCCCTGCATATCGGCGACACGGCGCTCCCGTGGGGCATCGTCGCGGCGCTCGCGGGCGTGCTGGCGCTCCTGCTCGGCATGCGCCTCGTCGCGGGCGGCCGGCTCGCCGCCTCCGCCGCGGCGATCGGGATCGTCGGCACCGTCGCCCTGCTCACGTTGCCTGGTTTCGGCGGGTCGGTGCTGATTGCGGGAGACCTCACCGGCACCGTCTGGTCGGTCGCGCCCGCTCTTCTGGCGGTGCTGGTGGTCGCGTGGCCCAAGCTGCCCGCTCGGCGCACGGGGTCGAGCAGCGGCGCATAGACTGGAGGTCCAGCCGGATCCGAGGAACAGCGAGCCACCGTGACCTACGTCATCGCCCTGCCGTGCGTCGATGTCAAAGACCGCGCCTGCATCGACGAGTGCCCCGTGGACTGCATCTACGAGGGTGAACGATCGCTGTACATCCACCCCGACGAGTGCGTCGACTGCGGCGCCTGCGAGCCGGTCTGCCCCGTCGAGGCGATCTACTACGAAGACGACCTCCCCGAGGAATGGGCCGACTACTACAAGGCGAACGTCGAGTTCTTCGACGAGGTCGGCTCGCCGGGCGGTGCCGCGAAGGTCGGCGTGATCCCGAAGGACCACCCCGTCATCGCCGCCCTCCCGCCGCAGGCCCACTGAGCCGCGGGCGCAGGAGCATGGCACGCGGCGAACTGCCCGACTACCCCTGGGACCTCATGGAGCCGTTCCGCGAGCGCGCGGCGTCGCACTCGGGCGGGCTCGTCGACCTCTCCATCGGATCGCCGGTCGACCCGACGCCCGCGGTGGTGCGCGACGCGCTCTCGATGGCGACCGACGCGCATGCGTATCCGACGACCGTCGGCACGCCCGAACTGCGTGCGTCGATCGTTCGTTGGTTCGAGCGTCGTCGCGGCGTCACGGGGCTCACCGAGGCCAACGTGCTGCCCACGATCGGTTCCAAGGAGCTCGTCGCACTGCTGCCGTTCCTCCTCGGGCTCGGTGAGGGCGACGTCGTCGTGCACCCTCGTGCGGCGTACCCGAGCTATGAGATGGGCGCGGTGCTGGCCGGGGCGACGGCCATGGCGTCCGACGACCCAGCCGAGTGGCCGGCGGCCACGAGGCTCGTCTGGCTCAACAGTCCGGGCAACCCCGACGGGCGCGTGCTCACGATCGAGGAGCTCCGCGCGGCGCGTCGGCGCGCCCGTGAGCTCGGCGCGGTCATCGTGGGCGACGAATGCTATGCCGAGCTCGGCTGGGAGGGGCGTTGGGCGCACGAGCCGGTGCCGAGCCTGCTCGATCCTGCGGTCACCGACGGCGATCGCCGGGACACCCTGGTCATCTACTCGCTTTCGAAGCAGTCGAACATGGCGGGATATCGCGCCGCATTCGTCGCCGGATGCCGCACCGTGATCGGCCGGCTCACGAACGTGCGCAAGCACGCCGGGCTCATGCTGCCGATGCCGCTGCAGCAGGCGATGGTCGCCGCGCTCGACGACGACGCGCACGTCGGCGAGCAGAAGGAGCGGTACCGCTCGCGACGCGACATCCTGAAGTCCGCACTCGAGGCGGCCGGGTTCCGCATCGACCGCAGCGAGGCGGGCCTCTACCTCTGGGCGAGCGAGGGTCGCGACGCGTGGGACTCGATCGGGGGCCTCGCCGACCTCGGCATCCTCGCGGGTCCCGGTCACTTCTACGGCGTGCACTTCCCGACGCATGTGCGGCTCTCGCTCACGGCGAGCGACGAGCGCATCGCCGCCGCCGCGGAGCGGTTGCGGGACGCGGCGCGCGCCTGACGAGCCAGCCTGCGCTCTCCGCCAACGGATCCGGTGATCTCTTGGTGGATGCGACAGTGTGCCGCGGGCCCGTCTAGGCTGTATTCGGACCGCGGCCGCCACATGGGCGCGGCACCAGAGAGCAGGTGACCGCACAAGTGACGATCACAGGAGGCGCCGTGGGCGATGTCGTGAACCAGGCCGCAGAGCCGAAGGCGACCGCGGCTCCCGAAGCCGCCGCCACCCTCACCTTCCCGGGCGGCAGCGCAGAGTTCCCGATCCGCCGCGCGGTCGACGGCAACTCGAGCATCGACATGTCGACGCTCACCAGGCAGACCGGCCTCACCGCCCTCGACTACGGGTTCGTGAATACGGCCTCGACGCAGTCCTCGATCACCTACATCGACGGCGAGCAGGGCATCCTCCGCTACCGCGGGTACCCCATCGAGTCGGTCGCCGAGCACTCCACGTACCTCGAGGTCGCCTGGCTCCTCATCTACGGCGAACTGCCGACCGCCGATCAGCTCGCCGAGTTCGACGAGAAGATCCGTCGGCACACGCTCCTGCACGAAGACCTGAAGCGATTCTTCTCGGCGCTCCCGCACACGGCCCACCCCATGTCGGTGCTGTCGAGTGCCGTCTCGGCGCTCTCGACGTACTACGAGGACACCTCCGACCCGCACGATCTCGACCATGTCGAGCTCACGATGGTGCGACTGCTCGCGAAGCTCCCCGTCATCGCCGCGTACGCGCACAAGAAGAGCATCGGCCAGGCGTTCCTCTACCCCGACAACTCGCTGAGCTTCGTCGACAACTTCCTGCGCCTGAACTTCGGCAACATGGCCGAGCCCTACGTGATCGACCCCGTGCTCTCGAAGGCCCTCGACCGCCTGCTCATCCTGCACGAGGACCACGAGCAGAACGCGTCCACGTCGACGGTGCGCCTCGTGGGTTCGACCGGGGCGAATCTCTACGCCTCGATCTCCGCCGGCATCCAGGCGCTCTCGGGTCCGCTGCACGGCGGGGCCAACGAGGCGGTGCTGCAGATGCTCGCCCAGATCCGCGACTCGGGCGAGGGCGTGGCGAAGTTCGTCGAGCGCGTGAAGCGCAAGGAGGACGGCGTCAAGCTCATGGGCTTCGGCCACCGGGTGTACAAGAACTACGACCCGCGCGCCCGGCTCGTCAAGGAGTCGGCCGATGAGGTGCTGGCCGGTCTCGGCGTGAACGACCCGCTGCTCGACCTCGCGAAGGAGCTCGAGCAGATCGCCCTCGAAGACGACTACTTCAAGGAGCGCCGCCTGTACCCGAACGTCGACTTCTACACCGGCGTGATCTACAAGGCGATGGGGTTCCCCACGCGCATGTTCACGGTGCTCTTCGCCATCGGGCGACTGCCCGGCTGGATGGCGCACTGGCGCGAGATGAACCTCGATCCGCAGACGAAGATCGGCCGCCCGCAGCAGCTCTACATCGGCGAGCCCGCGCGCTCGTACCCGGTCGCCGACGGCCGCTGACCAGGCCGACGGCCGCTGACGCAGGCCGACGTCCGGTGGCGCGCCGGATCAGCCGCGCGGTCGAAGCTGCAACCGGTCCGCGGCCGCGTCCTGCACCGCCTCGACGCTGAACGGCCAGGGCCGCGTTTCGCCGCGCCGCCACAGCGTCGCCTGATCGTCGTAGTGCGGATGGAACGCGTGCCCGGACGCGCCCGTCAGGTTCACCCACCTCGACGCGTCGGGGTCGGCGAGGTCGACGATCATGCGCATCGACGGCACCCAATCGACGCCGTAGCCGAGACTCGCGTCCCAGCCGATCGCGTTCACGATCGCCGACCCGCCTCCGAGCTCGTACGGGCCGCGATTGAAGATCCACTCGATGGGTCCGACGCCCGACTCGCCGAAGCTCTGGTTCGTGAGGGTGAGGGTGTGCAATCGTCCCCATCGCCAGCGATCGGGGCGGTCGCCCATGAGCTCGGATGCCTCATCCCACGCGGCGTCGAGGGCGTGGGCGATCATCTCGTCGCGCCCGGCGACGCCCGCCTGCCCGTTCGTCCACCACGCGGCATCCGGCTCGCCCAAGAGGGTGCCGACGACACGGAACCACCGGTCGCCGCCCTCGGGTCTCGCCGCGTCGGGAAGGGAGGCGAACATCGTGCCGAGCAGGGTGCGCCAGAAGATCGCGAAGTAGGCGGCCTCGCCGCTGTCGACGTCGGCCGATCCGTTCCAGCCCTCGAGCAGCTCCGCCCCGCGCGCCGCATCGCCGTCGAGCTCGAGTTCGCCGATCACGGGCAGGAAGGCGGCGGCGTTCGCGTCGGAGGTGTCGAGCTGGATCTCGGCGAGGTCGCCGACGGTGAGCTTCTCGCCCGAGGCGATCCGTTCCTGCAGGAGCCGCTCGATCCCGGCCGCGCGGTAGCCCAGATCCCAGTCCTGGGTGAGCATCGGCCCGCTGTCCATGACCGCGTTGTTCGCCGTGACGATGTACCCGCGCTCGGGATTCAGCATCGAGGGCAGTTGTTCGAACGGCACCGCGCCCGCCCAGCCGTTCGCACTCGTCCACCCGGGCAGGGGGATCGTGCCGTCGCCGCTCAGTCGCACGGGGATCGTGCCGGGCGCCTGATAGCCGATGTTCCCGTCGACGTCGGCATAGATGAGGTTCTGCGCCGGCACGTCGAAGAGCGCGGCGGCAGCGCGGAACCCGTTCCAGTCGCGCGCGCGGTTCAGGGCGAACACGGCCTGAGCCGTCGTGCCGGGCGAGAGCGCCGTCCACTGCAGCGAGAGCTCGTAGTCCCCGTCGGGCTGGCCTGACGCCGACGGGAGCTCGGCCGCGACGGCGGCGAAGTCGGCGCCGATGTCGGTGACGATCGGCCCGCGAGGCGTCGACCGCACCGTGATCGTCACGGGGTCGCCGCCGGCGACCTCGATCGTCTCCTCGCGCACGGTCATGGGGATCATCGCGCCATCGAGCTCGAAGGCGTCGCCATCGACCCGCTCGAGGTAGAGATCGGCGACGTCGGGACCGAGGTTCGTGAAGCCCCAGGCGATGCGCTCGTTGTGCCCGATGATGACACCGGGCAGGCCCGAGAACGTGTACCCGCTCACGTCGAACTGGCAGTTCTCGCGCAGCTCGGCGCAGTGCAGCCCCATCTGCGTCCAGATCGATGGCATCGCCGGGCCGAGGTGCGGGTCGTTCGCGAGCAACGGCTTGCCGGACTCGGTGAGCGCGCCCGAGACGACCCACGAGTTCGAGCCGAGGTCGCCGCCCTCGGGTCCGAGGAGCTCGGGCACGCCGTCGATGACTCGGCGAAGGTCGGCGAGCGGCTCGGCGTACGTCGTGGCATCAGCGGCATCGCCGGTCGGCTCGGATGCCGCGGCGTGATCGATCGGCTCGACCGTCGAGGCCGTCGGCGCCGCCGGCACCGGGCCGGCCATGATCGTCGGCATCTCGCCCCACGGGTACGCGGGGTGCAGCCGCGCGACCTCCTCGGCGGGCAGCTCGCCGGCGAGCAGCGCGCGGTCGATCTCGTCGCCCAGGTTCGAGCGCAGGTCCCAGGCCATCGCCTTGAGCCACGCGATGGAGTCGACGGGCGTCCACGGTTCGGGGGAGTACCCCGGGTTCTGCAGGCCGAGCACGGCGTACTCGAGCGAGAGATCAGCGCCGCCACGACCCGCGAGGTACGCGTTCACACCGTCGGCGTACGCCTCGTAGTGACCTCGCGAGGTCTCGTCGAGCGCCGCGAACTCCTGTTCGGCGACGCCGCGCCAGTCGAGGGTGCGGATGAACGCGTCGGTCGCGACCTGCGACTCGCCGAAGAGCTCGGCGAGTCGGCCGGCGGTGACGTGTCGGCGGAAGTCCATCTCCCAGAATCGATCCTGCGCGTGCACGAAGCCCTGTGCGAAGAAGAGGTCGTGGTCGGTCTCGGCGACGATCGTGGGGACGCCGGCGTCGTCGCGGTACACGGTCGCGTTCGACGCGAGCCCGGGCACCTCGATGCGACCATCGGTCGTGGGGAAGGAGCGTTGCACCGTCCACCAGCCGAGTCCTGCGGCGCCGCCGCCGAGCACGAGCACCGAGACGAGCAGGACCGTGAGGAACGTCAGGCCGCGGTGCGAACGGGTCCTCGGGGCATCCGTACCCACGTCACTCCTTCGAGACGCATGGCGACGGCCGCCCGCGCGGCGGCCTGAGCCACCACTGTAGCCGAGGGTCGGCGAGCGTCAGGCGTGTAGTGCCGTGTTCAGGAGGACGCCCTCTCCGGTGCGCGAGAGCACCTCGACCTGGCCGTTCAGCGAGTTGCGACGGAACAGCAGGTTCGGCACGCCCGACAGCTCGACGGCCTTCACCGTACGACCCACCTCGCCCGCGCCGCCGAGCAGCACGACCTTCGTGCCGGCCGTGACGTAGAGGCCCGCCTCGACGACCGAGTCGTCGCCGATGGAGATGCCGATGCCGGAGTTGGCGCCGAGCAGTGCGCGCTCGCCGATCGCGACGCGTTGCGTGCCGCCGCCGGAGAGCGTGCCCATGATCGAGGCGCCGCCGCCGATGTCGCTGCCGTCGCCCACGACGACCCCCTGCGAGATGCGCCCCTCCACCATCGACGCGCCGAGCGTTCCGGCGTTGAAGTTGACGAACCCCTCGTGCATGACGGTCGTGCCGGGCGCGAGGTGAGCACCGAGGCGCACGCGCGAGGCATCCGCGATGCGGACGCGCTCGGGCGTCAGGTAGTCGAGGAGCCGCGGGAACTTGTCGAGGCTCGTGGCGTGGATGCCCGCGCGGAGGAGCGTCGGTCGGAGGCGATCGAAGTCGTCGGGATGCACGGGACCCGCGTTCGTCCAGACGACCGCCGGCAGGTGTGCGAACACCCCGTCGAGGTTGACGGTGTTCGGCTTCGCGAGCAGGTGCGAGAGCACGTGCAGCCGGAGGTACGCGTCGGTCGTGCCCGACGGAGCGGCGTCGAGGTCGACGACCGCCGTCACCGCCTCGATCGTGACGGCTCGGCGCTCATCGCCACCCGCGAGCGCCGAGAGCTCGACCGGCATGCCCGTCGCATCGGGTTCACCGAGCGCGGGAGCGGGGAACCACGTGTCGAGCACGGTGCCGTCGGCGGCGACCGTCGCGAGTCCGTGACCCCAGGCGGTGCGGGCGGCAGGGGAGGAGGCGGTGTCGGTGGCGGGCATGCGTCCAGCGTAACGGCGAGGCGGGAGCCGACGCGGTGCGTGACGGAGTCGGTCGCTGCGCCGATCGCCCGCCGGAGCGGCATCCGTAGACTCGGTGCATGCCTGATCTCGTCTCGAACCGGCCCGCGCTCGATCTGACTGCCGACTCGGTCGCCATCACGCAGGCGATCTGCGACGTGCCGAGCGTCTCGGGCGACGAGACACGACTCGCCGACCTCATCGTCGATGCGCTCTCGGCGGCGGCGCACCTCGAGATCATCCGCGACGGCGACACGGTCGTCGCGCGCACGAACCTCGGCCGCGATCGACGGGTCGTCATCGCGGGCCACCTCGACACCGTCCCGATCAACGAGAACCTGCCGACCCGTTACGAGGTCATCGACGGACAGCGCCACCTGTGGGGACGCGGCACCGTCGACATGAAGGCGGGCGTCGCCGTGCAGCTGAAGCTCGCGCTCGAACTGACCGACCCCATCGTCGACCTCACGTGGATGTGGTACGACCACGAGGAGGTCTCGGCCGAGCTCAACGGGCTCGGGCGCCTCGCCCGTCACCGTCCCGACCTCTTCGCCGGCGACTTCGCGATCCTCGGCGAGCCCTCGAACGCCAGGGTCGAGGGCGGATGCAACGGCAACCTGCGCGTCGAACTGCGGGCGTACGGGCGGCGAGCGCACTCGGCCCGCAGCTGGGTCGGCGAGAACGCGATCCACAAGCTCGTCCCGGCGCTCGACCGGCTCGCCGCCTACGAACCCCGGACGGTCGAGGTCGACGGCCTGGCCTATCGGGAGGGTCTCAACGCCGTCGGAATCACCGGAGGCATCGCGGGCAACGTCATCCCCGACGAGGCGATGGTGCACGTGAACTACCGGTTCGCGCCGAACCGATCGGTCGCCGAGGCCATCGACCATGTGCGCGAGCTCTTCCCCGAGTACGAGCTCACGGTCGTCGACGAGGCCGAGGGGGCGAGGCCGGGACTCGACGACCCGCTCGCCCAGCAGTTCGTGCGTGCCGTCGGCGGCGAGGCGAAGCCGAAGTACGGGTGGACGGATGTCGCCCGCTTCAGCGCCCTGGGCATCCCGGCGGTGAACTTCGGACCCGGGGATCCGCTGAAGGCCCATGCCGACGACGAGCGCGTGGCCACCGACCAGATCCTCTCCTGCGAGCGTGCGCTCCGGTCGTGGCTGACCGGCGCATCCTGACGTCCGCACCGTGACCACCGCCTCGACCCGCCGCGAGCACGCGCTCTTCCGCGTGTCGCGCTGGTCGCCGCGCGTACGCTGGCGC
>JAPSJT010000081.1 GCA_031178045.1 Agromyces sp. | reverse complement strand
GAAGAGCGACTTGCGATGATGGTGCGCGCCGTCCTGCAGCGTCTGCACGCTGCCGACGTCCTGCAGCAGGTGCTGCACGGTCGAGGGCAGCGCTCGCTCACGGGAGAAGTGCTGGCCGTCGCCGAACCGCCTGGCCGCGGCGGCACCGAACAGCACGGTCACCGGGCGTCCCATGAGCCGCGTGCGGAACGCGTCGGTGCCGACCTCCGCGAACCGCCGGCGGCCGAACTCGTAGCCGTCGGAGAGGAAACCCGGGGTGCTGTCGAGGACGCCGAGCCGGGGGATCCCGCCGGCCTCGAGCCCCTCGCCGCCGTCGGTCATCGGCCGCCGGTGCGCCGTGCGCGCATCGACGCGACGAGCCCGAGCATGAGCAGCAGCACACCCACGCCGAGCGCCACGGCCGATCCGATGATGACCGTCGACTGCCACGCGGCATCCGCCTGCGCGTCGCCCTCGACGGGGGTGTTGCGCGGCGTGAACGCGTAGATCGCGACGCCGACGATGCCGAGCAGCGCGAGCACCGCACCCGCCGTGAGGTACACGCCCCGCCGAACGGGACCCGATCGAATCTCCTCATCCATGCTGCGACCGTACGAGCGCGCCGCACGGTCGCACAGGGGGTTGACGAGCATGTCGGATGCCGCGGCTATCCTTCCGGCATGGGTCGAGCCGAGGCGAGCCGCGGCACCACGCCCGACGGTCGTCGACGGTGCGTCGTCGCCGTCGACGGCACGCCCTGCCCGTCACCGGCCGAGTCCGATTCGCCGCTGCCGCTCTGCGCCGCGCACCTGCTCGTCGCGTACGACTGGGTCGCCCGTGAGGCCGGCGTCGTCGACCTCGCGCCGAGCGCGTGCCTGGCCTGCGGCAGTCGTGTCGGAGTGCGGTATCCCTCCGGCTGGATCTGCGCGGAGTGCGAGTGGCGGCTGGGCGACGTCCCCGATGGCGAGCTCGCTCGCCCCCGCATCGAGGTCGTCTACTACGTGCGGTACCGCGATCAGGTGAAGATCGGCACCTCGGCGAACCCCCGGCTGCGGCTCGCGAGCATTCCGCACGACGAGGTGCTCGCATTCGAGCGCGGCGGCCGCTCCCTCGAGCAGCGACGCCACGTGCAGTTCGCCGCGCATCGGTTCCCGAGAACCGAGTGGTTCGCCCTGCACGACGAGCTCAGCGCGCACATCGCCGAACTCAGCGCCGGCGTCGACGACCCGTGGACCGAGTACGAACGGTGGGTCAGCCGTCGCCTCGGGGTCGATCAGTAGCGCCCTAACTATTCGTGCGATGCATACTGGAACCATGGACGCGAACACGCCGGTCGCCGGCGCCTCGACCACCGACGCCGCAGCCGTGGCATCCGATGACCTGCTCGCGCTCGAGAACCAGGTGTGCTTCGCGCTCGCGGTGGCGGCGCGCGGCGTGATCGGCGTCTACCGGCCGATCCTCGAACCGCTCGGACTCACGCATCCGCAGTACCTCGTCATGCTCGCCCTGTGGGGCCGGAGTCCACGCACCGTGCGCGACCTGGGCGAGGCGCTGCAGCTCGAGCCCGCCACCCTCTCGCCCCTGCTCAAACGGCTCGAGGCGCAGGGATACCTCACCCGGGCGCGCAGCGCACGCGACGAGCGCGCACTCGACGTCGCGCTCACCGACGCCGGACGCGCGCTGCGCGAGCAGGCGTTGAAGATCCCGCCGCAGGTCGTCGACCGCCTCGGCATGAGCCTCGACGAGCTCGCGCTGCTGCGCGACCGCCTGGGCGAGGTCATCGCGGCCGTGCAGCGAGTGCCGACCGGTGTCTCCGCCGAGTCGCCGCCGGTCAGTGCGGCGTGAGCGCCGCCGCACCGAACGACACGCTGAACTGCACGCACCAGAGATCCACCGTCGGGTATGCCGTGAGATCGACATCGACGGGGATGTCGTAGAGCTGGTCGCCCTGGTTCCCCTTGATGAGGCCCAGGTCGACGTACGGGTGGCTCCCCGCCGTGAACCATCCGTCGAATCCCTCGATGACCGGTCCGGCGCTCAGCCAGACGTGCACATCGGGCCCGTTCGTCGTCGAGAGGTTCTCCAGGGCCAGCTGACGCGATCCGTCGGGATGCTCGATGACCCGCACCGTTCCGGTGGTCTCGTGCTCGTGGCTGACGAACGTCCCCGTCGCGAAATCCACCGGTCCAGACGGCGCGGGCGGTGATGCGGACGGTGCCGCCGGCGTCGCCTCGGGTTCTCCAGTCACCGAAGCATCGGATGCTGCAGGCACGGCGCTCGGGATCTCATCGTCGACCCGCACATCGATGAAGAGCAGCCAGGGCTGGAAGACGAGTGCCGCGACGACGGCGAGCGCGACGGCGGCGCCGCCGCCGACCCACCACCACGCGCGCCGTCGTCGTCGCCACGTCGTCGACTGACCCGTCATCACGCGCTCCGGTCGTGCTCGGGGTCGAACCCGGCGACTCGCCCGTCGGCCGAGGCGTACTTCACGATGAGGCTGCAGTCCTTCCCGCCGTAGCCCTCGTCGATGAGCTGCTCGAACTGGGCGAGCGCGATCTGCGCGGCGGGCAGGTGCAGGCCGCCCTGCTCGCCCGCCGCGAGGGCGAACGAGAGGTCCTTCTCGGCGAGCACGGTCGTGAAGGTCGCATCGAAGTTGCGATTCGCGGGGCTCGTCGACACCACACCGGGCGCCGGGTACCAGGTGCGCAGCGGCCACGAATCCCCCGACGAGACCGACGCGACGGCGTAGAACTTGTGCGGGTCGAGGCCGAGCGACGCGGCGAGCTGCGCTCCCTCAGCGACGCCGAGCAGCGAGACGAAGAGCATGAGGTTGTTCGCGAGCTTCGCCGCGATGCCCATCGTCGGGCCGCCGAGCTCGAACACGTGCCCGGCCATCGGCTCGACGAGTACCATCGCCTCGCTGACGGCGGCGGCGTCTCCGCCCAGCATGAACGTCAGCGAGCCGGCCTCGGCTCCGGCGATGCCGCCCGAGATCGGCGAGTCCACGAAACGGAAGCCCCTCGCGTCTGACTGCTCGTGGCAGAACCGCGACGTCACGACGTCGACGGTCGAGGTGTCGAGCAGCAGGGCGGAGCTCGGCGCGGTCGCCCACACTCCCCCGTCGCCGCCGTAGACCTCTCGGACATGTTCGTTGCGCGGCAGCGACGTGAAGACGGCGTCGGCACCGTCGACGGCCTCCGCGATGGAGTCGACGACCCGGATGTCCCGAGCGGATGCCGCGGCGCGCGCCTCGGGGACCGGATCCACGCCGCGCACCTCGTGCCCTGCCGCGACGAGATGCCCCGCCATCGGCGTGCCCATGTGACCCAGTCCGATCCAGGCGATGGTCGCCATGGCCCCTCCCGACATCGTCGACGCGAGTGCGCTCGGTGCGGATGCCGCAGTCGGCCCCGCGCCTCCCACGATACGGTCGCGGCATCCGCCCGGCAACGACGCGACCGCGCCGGCCGGGCTCAGCGGGGCGCCCTCAGAACCGGATGACCTGCCGGACGGCGCGCCCATCGGCGAGCGTGTCCATGGCGTGGTTCACATCGTCGAGCGAGATGCGCGACGAGATGAGCGCTTCGACCGGCAGACGGCCGGCGCGCCACAGCTCGGCGTAACGCGGGATGTCGCGCGAGGGCACCGCCGAGCCGAGGTAGCTGCCGACGATCGTGCGCGCCTCGGCGGTGATCGTGAGCGGCGACACCTCGGCTCGGGCGCCCGCGGGGGGCAGCCCTACGGTGACCGTGCGCCCGCCCGGAGCAGTGAGGGCGATCGCCGTCTCGAACGCACGGGGATGTCCGGCGGCCTCGACGACGAGGGGCGCGCGCAGGCCCGAGCCGGTGGCCTCATCGGGGGTGAGCGCGGCCGAGGCGCCGAGCTCCGTGGCCCGCTCGAGCTTCTCCGGCATGGCGTCGATGCCGATCACCCGCCCGTGTCCGAGTGAGATCGCGGTGATGAGCGCCGCCATCCCGACGCCGCCGAGCCCGACCACGATCACGTCCTGCCCGGGCTGCGCGGCTCCGGCGTTCACGACCGCGCCGCCGCCGGTCAGCACGGCGCAGCCGAGCACGGCCGCGACATCGGCGGGGACGTCCGCACCGACCACGACCGCCGACCGCCGGTCCACCACGGCATGGGTGGCGAAGCCCGAGACGCCGAGATGGTGGTGCACGGGTGCGCCGTCACGCCGAAGCCGGATGCCGCCGCCGAGGAGGGTGCCCGCCGTGTTCGCCGCGGTACCGGGCACGCACGGCATGACGCCGTCGGTGCGGCATCCGTCGCACTCGCCGCAGCGCGGCAGGAAGGCGGTCACGACCCGGTCGCCGACCGCGAACCCGGCGGCGGATGCCGCGGCGCCGAGCTGCTCGACGATGCCGGCCGCTTCGTGGCCGAGCAGCATCGGCGTCGGCCGGGGGCGGTTGCCGTCGACGACCGAGAGGTCGGAGTGGCAGACGCCGGCCGCTTCGATGCGTACGAGCAACTCGTCGGGACCGGGCGGGTCGAGTTCGAGCTCGCCGATCGTGAGGGGCGCCGAGCCGGCGTACGGGCGCGGGCGGCCGAGCTCGTCGAGCACCGCGCCGGTGATGCGACGGCTGCGCGGGGCGGGGTCGTGATCGGCCGCGCCGGTGGGCCTGGTCGTGGTCATGGAGCCTCCCGAACTGCCGATTCCCGTTCGCCGTGTCATGCGGATGCCGCGGCACGGCCGGCTCTCGAGGACCGGCCGCCCGCGGCATCCGCGAGCACGTTACGCGCGGACCCGCTCGACGAACTTCTCGCGGTCCGCGGCATCCACGTCGCGGAGCGAGATGCCGACCGTCTCGCGAAGCGCGGCCACCGCGATGAGCGTCACGCCCGCGGCGAGCGCGAGGTAGATCGCCACCGGAACCCAGGTGCCGAAGTTCGAGAGCAGCATCGTTGCGATGATCGGCGCGAGCGAGCCGGCGACGATCGACGTGACCTGGTAGCCGAGCGAGACGCCCGAGTACCGCATGCGAGTCGGGAACATCTCGGACATGATCGCGGGCTGGCCCGCGTACATGAGGGCGTGGATCATGAGCCCGACGATGAGGATGCCGACGATCAGCCAGTCGTTCTTCGTGTCGAAGAGCGGGAAGGCGACGAAGCCCCAGACCGCGGCGAGCACGGCCCCGGTCGCGTAGACGGGCTTGCGGCCGAGGCGGTCGCTCAGCCGGCCGGCCACGGGGATCACGCAGAAGTGCACGACATGCGCGAACAGGATGAGCGTGAGGATCGTCGAGGTGTCCATGCCGAGGTGCGCCGACATGTAGGTGATCGAGAAGGTCACGACGAGGTAGTACATGATGTTCTCGCCGAAGCGGAGGCCCATCGCGGTGAAGACGCCGCGCGGATAGCGCCGCAGCACCTCGAAGACGCCGTACTGCACCTTCTTCGCCGCCTCGACCTCGGCCTGCGTCTCCTTGAAGATCGGGGCATCCGTCACCTTGGTGCGGATGTAGTAGCCGACGGCGACGATCACGACCGAGAGCCAGAAGCCGACGCGCCAGCCCCAGCCGAGGAACGCCTCTTCGCTCAGCGTGCGGGAGAGCACGAGCAGCACGATCGTCGCGAGCAGGTTGCCCGCGGGAACCGCGGCCTGCGGCCAGCTGGCCCAGAAGCCGCGTTCCCGGTTCGGCGAGTGCTCGGCGACGAGGAGCACCGCGCCGCCCCACTCCCCGCCGACCGCGAAGCCCTGGAAGAAGCGCAGGACGATGAGCAGGATGGGCGCGGCGTAGCCGATCGCGTCGAAGGTCGGCAGGCAGCCCATGAGGAAGGTGGACACGCCGACGAGGATGATCGCGAGCTGGAGGAGCTTCTTCCGGCCGTACCGGTCGCCGAAGTGACCGAACACGATGCCGCCGAGCGGGCGTGCCACGAAGCCGACGGCGTAGGTGAGGAACGCCTTGATGATGTTGTCGAGCGGGTTGTCGCTCGCCGGGAAGAAGATCACGTTGAAGACGAGCGTCGCCGCGGTGGCGTAGAGGAAGAACTCGTACCACTCCACGATCGTGCCGGCCATCGACGCGGCGACGACCTTGCGGAGGCCGCTTCGCGCGGGCGAGCCGGCACCGGCGCTGCCCCCGTCCGCCGGGTCGGTCGTGGTGCGGGACGAGCCCGGGGCCGAGTTGTCGACAGCCATTGGCGACTACCTCCTTGTAGTTGGGCGATCGGGCAGATCGCGGTCACGATTCTGTTCTGTGCAACGGCGCGCGGCAATCGTGCATCCCGCACAGCGGCTGTGCATTCATGCACATCGGGGGAACCGGCGTCCGTGAACGGCGAGCGGATCCCGCGGACCCGCGGCTAGGCGCGCCCGTCGGCGGTCTGCTCGAGCTTCGACTTCGGCCGCTCGCGCTGGGTGGCGATCGCCGTCGCGGCAGCGACGCACACGACGACGATCGCGACCACCTCGACCGGCGTGAACGTCTCGGAGAGCACGAGCCATCCGAACAGCGCCGCGATCACCGGCGAGAAGCTCGTGATGATCGCGTAGAGCCGCGGCGTGATCCGTCGCAGGATGTAGGTGTCGAGGCTGTACGGCAACGCTGAGCAGAGCACCCCGACCCCGATCAGCAGCCCGACGACGCGCCAGTCGAGCACGGCGGCGTCGAAGGTCGCGACGGCGAAGGGAAGCAGCAGCAGGAGGCTCACGATGCTCGCCACCGTCAGCCCCTCGAGCCCGGGCAGCCCCACTGCCACGCGGCGCGTGAGCACGATGTACATCGCCCAGCTCACGGCAGCCATCAGGGCGAGCGCGACGCCCCACGGATCGATCGCCGCAGCGTCGGAGGACCCGGGCCCGATGAGCACCACCACGCCCGCGCCCGCGGCGAGCGCGCACAGCACGTCGAGCACGCGTCGGGAGGTCACGAGGGCGAGCGCGAGCGGACCGAGGAACTCGATCGTCGCCGCGATGCCGAGCCCGAGCAGATGCACGGACTCGTAGAACACGAGGTTCATGACGGCGAGCACGAGCCCGAGCGCGAGCGCCGGCCACAGCCGCTGCCACGTCAGTTCGGCCCGCTTGGGACGGTAGAACGGCAGCACCGCCGCGACCATCACGAGCTGACGCACGGCGACGACCACGAACGAGCCCACCACCGGAATCACGAGCCCGGCGAGGGAGGAGCCGAAGTTGATCGACACCTCGGTGCCGAGTTGCGTGCCGGCGCCGGCGTACCGTCGACGGCGCGCCGCGGCATCCGTCGCCTGCATCTCGTGCTGCACCGTTCGACGATACGGCACCCTCGAGGCCGTGGCGTTTCGGCCGGTCGGCTGCTCCTGCGGTCAGAGCAGGATGTCGTCGGTGCTGTCGAGGCGGCGCCACCCGCGCGCGGCGACCGTCGGTGGCATCCGGTCGGCGGCGACGAGGGCGGGCATCGTCACGTCGGCGAGCGCGGCGATCTCGCCGATCGGCGCCTGGAACGTGCGGAACGGCCCGAGCGGCGGTGCCGTGCCCGCTCGAGGCGCGACCGCGTCGCTCGTGTCGACGAGCGGTGACTGGTCGAGCACGAACCCGACGGCGGCGAGCTCGTCGCCGCCGGTGTTCCACGCCGCCACCTTCCAGAATCGCAGGGGCACGTGGATGCCGCGGTACGGCGGATCGCCGTCGGCGAGCACCGGCGCCGTGAACACGCTGAGCCGCTGCCGGTGGGCACGAGCATGCTCGAGCACGTGGTCTTCGAGCCCGAGCCAGAGCTCCTCGGACTGGTTGAAGTCCGACGCCTGCGGCGCCGCGTTCGTGTACCGGAAGGTGTCGGCGTTCGCGCGGGCGGCGACCTCGTGAGAACCCCAGACCGGGTCGCGACGGCGCACGAGGTGACCCCGATCGAGGTCGTTGCCGGCGTAGATCGCCGGCCCGGCCTGCCAGTCGGCGGGGATGCGCTCGTCGAGCTGCCAGTCGTCGCCGCGTTCGAGCTCCACCAGGTCGTCGCCGTCGATGTTCACGGCGGTCACGCGCGCCAGACGGCGGGCGGTGTCGAGCACCACGGTGAAGTGCACGTAATCGAGCTCGACGGATGCCTCGGCATGCCCGTCGACCACTCGCGGCAGCGGTGCCGACACTCCCAGGAATTGCGCGTCGAAACCCATGCCCCCACTCGACCACGAACCGCCGACAGCAGCCAATCCCTCACGCTGATCGCCGGCCGCGTACGCCGCGCGACGGACACGAATTCGCACGTCGGCATCACGTCGACCAATCCGAACCGGGCTTCGCTGCGAACCACCTCCGAGCGGCGCACACGCGCCGGGAGTCGGAGGCCGGTGCGATGGCGATGAGATCGGGACCGAAGCGGTTCCCATGGTGGAGCGCCGTTGCCGGCGTCGTGAGCGCCGGCGTCTTCCTCGCCGTCGCCGAGTTGGTCGCCCTCATCGCCGCGCGCGAAGGCAGCCCGATCCTCGCGGTCGGCTCGTTCGTCATCGACATCGTGCCGAGACCGCTGAAGGAGTTCGCGATCACCACCTTCGGCGAGAACGACAAGCCGGCACTGCTGCTCGGCCTCGCGGTCGCGGTGGTCGTCGCCGCCGCCGCTTCGGGGCTCCTGCAATACCTGCGTCCGCCGCTCGGCGTGATCGCACTCGGCGTCGCGGGGGCCCTTTCGCTCGCGGCGATCGTGACGCGAGCCGGTGCGACGCCGTTCGCCTTCCTGCCGCCCGTCGTCGGCACGATCGCGGGTGCCGTCCTGCTCGCCCTTCTGGTTCGGCGCCTCCGTGGGTGGCGCGATGATGTCGCGGCACCGGGCCGGGGCGGAGCGATCAGCGCGAGCGGCGCAGCCTCCGAGCGACCGAGCGCATCGGTCGACCGGCGCGCGTTCTTCCGCCTCGCGGGCATCGCCGGGGCATCCGCGATCATCGTCGGCATCGGAGCCCGGGTCGTGAACGCGACGACGTCGTCGATCGCCGCCGTGCGCCGGGCGCTCACGCTGCCCGCCCCGGCGTCCACCGTGACGATCCCGGACGGCGCGGAGTTGGACATCCCCGGCATCTCGCCGCTCTTCACGCCGAATGGCGACTTCTACCGCGTCGACACGGCGCTCACCGTGCCGTCGGTCGATCCGGCGAGCTGGCGACTCGTCGTCGACGGCATGGTGGAGCGGCGCGTCGAGCTGAGCTTCGACGACCTCGTCGGCATGGGGCTCGACGAGTACGCGATCACCCTCACGTGCGTGTCGAACGAGGTCGGCGGCGAGCTGCTCGGCACGGCGAAATGGCTCGGCATCCCCGTTCGCGACGTGCTGCGGCGGGCGGCGCCGACCGCCGGTGCCGACATGGTGCTCTCGCGAAGCG
This sequence comes from Agromyces sp., assembly GCA_031178045.1. GTDB lineage: Bacteria > Actinomycetota > Actinomycetes > Actinomycetales > Microbacteriaceae > Agromyces. The sequence continues at coordinate 2,313 of JAPSJT010000081.1, read as the reverse complement.
TCGACGGCTTCACCGCGTCCACGCCGCTCGAGGCGCTCACCGACGACGGACTCGACGCGATCCTCGCCGTCGGCATGAACGGCGAACCGCTGCCGCTCGAGCACGGCTTCCCCGTCCGGATGGTGGTGCCCGGACTGTACGGCTACGTCTCGGCGACGAAGTGGCTCACGGAGCTCAAGGTCACCACCTTCGAAGACGACGAGGCGTACTGGACTCCGCGCGGCTACAGCGCCCGGGCTCCCATCAAGCTGTCGTCGCGCATCGACACGCCCCGCATCGACCGCGCGCTCGAGGCCGGCCCCACGACCATCGCCGGAGTCGCGTGGGCGCAGACGGTCGGGATCGGACGCGTCGAAGTGCAGGTGGATGACGGGCCATGGGAGCCGGCCACCCTCTCGACGCCCATCAACCGCGACACCTGGGTGCAGTGGTACCTCGAATGGAACGCGACCCCCGGCACGCACTACGTGGCCGTGCGCGCGACCGATCGCAACGGTGCGCTGCAGATCGAGGAGCGCGCGCCGATCGCTCCCGACGGCTCGACGGGGTGGCAGCGGACCCTCCTGCGCGTGAGCTGAGACACGCAACGGAACGCCACGCTCCGGCCGGCTCACACTGGGTTATTGCGCGGAAACGGCGAACTGCTGCGCGATCTTGCGTTGCGTCGCGCGACGTGGCAGCCTTCACTGGGCCGGGCGGCCGACTCGCCGGCCGATGAGAGGAAGCCGACCACATGGACCACCCCGAGAGGCCGGGCGCTGCCCCCACGCGAATGCACGCCGTCACCGACGAGACGTCGAAGATCGTCGACCTCGTGCTCGACTACTCGCGCCGCCGGATGCTCTCGACCGACACCCCGCTCGACAAGCCGATCTCGGAGTTCGAGCTCGCCCGCCTCGCCGGCCGCTCGATCGACGAGCACGGCATCGGCGCCCGGCGCGCGCTCTCGCTCTTCGAGCACGTGCTCGCCCCGGCGTGCATCACGACCGACCACCCCGGATATCTCTCCTTCATCCCCACTGCGCCGACGAAGGCCGCGACGGCGTTCGACCTCGTCGTCTCGGCGAGCGCGGTCTACGGGGGCTCCTGGCTCGAGGGCGCGGGCGCGGTGTTCGCCGAGAACGAGGTGCTCACGTGGCTCGCTCGCGAGTTCGGGCTCCCGGCGAGCGCGGGCGGCGTCTTCGTGCAGGGCGGCACGCTCGGCAACCTCTCGGCCCTCGTCGCGGCGCGCGAGCACGCGCGCTTCACGCAGCGCACGGCCGGCAACGCCGCTCCCGACCGCTGGCGGGTCGTCTGCAGCGCCGAGGCGCACTCGTCCATCGCGTCGGCCGCCCGCGTGATGGACGTCGATGTCGTGCCGGTCGCTCCGGGCGACGACGGGATGCTGCGTGGCGACGCGGTGCGCGCCGCACTCGAGGAGCACGGGGCATCCGTCTTCGCCGTCGTCGCGACGGCCGGCTCGACGAACTTCGGCATCGTCGACGACGTCGCCTCGATCGCCGCCCTCAAGAGCGACCACGACTTCTGGCTGCACGTCGACGGCGCCTACGGGCTCGCCGCCATGCTCTCCCCGCTCGCGCGCGACCGATTCGCCGGGGTCGAGCACGCCGACTCGCTCATCGTCGATCCGCACAAGTGGCTCTTCGCACCCTTCGACGCATGCGCGCTCATCTACCGCGACCCCGAGGCCGGCCGGCGTGCGCACACGCAGCACGCCGAGTACCTCGACACGCTCACCGAGACGAGCGAGTGGAGCCCCTCCGACTACGCGGCCCACCTCACTCGGCGCGCGAGGGGACTGCCGCTGTGGTTCTCGCTCGCGACCTACGGCGGCGGGGCGTACCGTTCGGCGATCGGCTCCGCCATCCGACTCGCCGCCGACATCGCTCGCGAGATCGAATCGCGACCCGAACTGCGCCTCGTGCGCGAGCCGCAGCTCTCGGTCGTCGTGTTCGAGCGCGACGGGTGGTCGCGTGAGGACTACGCGACGTGGTCGACGCGCCTGCTCGACGAGCAGCGCGCCTTCGTGACGCCGAGCTCCCATGCCGGCCGCCCCAACACCCGATTCGCGATCGTGAACCCGACGACGACGTTCGAACAGCTCGTGGCGATCCTCGACACCATGCGGTAGCGCGCACCCCCGCGCACTCGTCAGCCCTCCCGAGCGCGGGAGGATGATGGAGGCATGCCCGCCGCCCACCGTCCCGGTCTTCGTGTCGGCTCCGGACTCACGATCCCCGAGTCCGAGCTGTCATGGCGGTTCTCGCGGTCATCCGGTCCTGGCGGACAGGGCGTGAACACTGCCGACTCCCG
>JAPSJT010000269.1 GCA_031178045.1 Agromyces sp. | reverse complement strand
GCTCCGGGCGACGAGATCGCGATGAGCGCGCTCGCGAGGGCCGGCCCGCCCGCCTGCATGAGCACCGGCCGGGCCATGCCCTCGAAGCCGTTCGCGGCGAGCAGCTGGTCTTCGGGCACGACGTTCGGAAGCAGGGCCGAGTACGCCGGGTAGTAGAGGCCGGCCATGATGCCGCCGACGAGCGCGACCGCCGTGAGCTGCCAGACGGCGAGGCCTCCGGTCAGCGACATCAACGCGACCACGCCGACGCTCGCGGCGCGCACGACCTCGACGACGAACAGGATGCGCCGCTGCGACATCCGATCGGCGAGCGCCCCGCCGAGCAGCGTCGTCAGCAGCATCCCGACCGCCGAGGCACCGGCGACGAGCGAGAGCTCGGCCGCACCGCCGCCGATCGCGACGATCTGCCAGACGAGCGCGACCATCCAGATGCCGGCGCCGACGAGCGACGAGACGAGTGCGGCGGCGAGCCAGCGGTACGCCGGGTTGCGCAGCGGCTGGAGAGCCCGAGGTGTTGACATGATCTCTTCCTTCACCGAGAGAGCGGATGCTGCGAAGCAGGTGCTTCTACCCATGCGTCGATCGGGAGCCGGTGAGATCGACACCGCCCCGGAAGCCCGTTGAATGCCACGTGAAGAGGGACCTCGACAAACCGTGCAGACGAGAGGACACTGACGGCTACCTGGACTCGCTGAAGCGGGACGGCCGGCGAGTCTGTGCCGACACAGGAGGTGGGTCCCATGACCGACACCGATTTCTCGGCGGCGCTCCAGAATGACCGCGGGCCTCGCGGGCCGCGCGATCTTCCCTCGCTCGCTGCCGCCTTCTCACGAGCTCGACGCTCGGAAGTGCCGAGCTACGCGCCTGCCGCGTTCCGCAACGCGGTCGAGGCGTGGCGAGTCGCGAACGCCGCATCCGGAGATGAGCGCGCACGCGAGTATGCGCTCGAGCAGGCGGTCCACGCGCTGGCCGATGCGGAGGCGCGAGCCGACCGCGCTGCGGAGGTGCTGCAGAACGTCACGCAACTCCGCGCTGCGGCGTTGCGCAGTGAACGCGAGCGATTCACCGCGTCCGAGGTGCTCGCCGACGCGGAGGAGCACTACCGGCTCGCGGTCGGGCGGGCCGAGGAAGGTGACCTGCAGGCGGCGGAGGCCGAGGCGGATGCCGCGGAATCCAGCTTCCGCGAGGCGACGCTCCTGGCGCTCGAGCGCGGACCCGTTGTGGCGCTCGAGACCGCGGTCCGAGAGGGGGAGTTCACGACGTCGCCAGCCGGGCTGCGCGCTGCCAGTGCAGAGCTCGGCGACATCCGCGAGGCCGTGGATACCACGAAGCGCGGCGAACAGGGTGTCACGCAGCTGCGACGACGCCTCGCCGTCGGCGGGCGGCGCATCGGGTCCGCCCTCGACGACCTGCTCGACCCGACGATCATCGACCCGGTGCTGCCCACCGACCCCATCGGCCCCGTCCGACCCGGCAAGCCCGAGCGCGTCACTGCCATCAGGGTCACCGAGCGAGCTGCGGACTCCCTCACGGTGACCTGGCTCAGCCCGCCGACCTTCGCCGACCGCAACGTGCTGCTGCGCCAACGCGAGGCCGGCCCGTGGGAACCCGTCGAGGAGTTCGGGCCGCTCCAGGGCTGGACGACGCACACCGACACGGGCCTCGACCCCGAAACGCTCTACTGCTATCGCGTGCAGTCCGAGAACGACCAGGGCATCGTCGCCACGCCCGTCGACAAGCGCGCCGGCGGCTACACCCGTGCAACCGAATCGATCCGTGTCTGGCGGGTCCAGTTGCGGGTGCGAACGGCGGATGTCGCGGACGCGGGCACGAGCGACGCGATCGAGGCACGACTGACGTCGCCGCTGTCGACGTTCAACCCGAACGGCAACCGCCGGTGGCTCGACTACGGCCCGCGGTGGGAGGGCTCCGGACTCTCCGGCTGGCGCGACGACTTCGCGCGCGACCGCGAGTTCACCTACGACCTCGACCAACGGTACGTGCGCGAGTTGAGCGACATCACGATGCTCACCATCGCGAAGGACGGGACCGATGCCGTGGGCATCGCCGAGATCGGCCTGCTCGTGAACAACGAAGAGGTGTTCACCCGCGTGTTCGGCGAGACCGCCTCGAGCTGCCTCTGGATCGACGACGGCGACGGCCATCAGCCGCAGTACACCGTCTGGCACGGTGAGCTGCGCGCCGATCCGAAATGGCAGGCGTACGTCGCCGGCTCTCGACCGAGACCGTTCACGATCCCCAACGCCGAGCTCGTCAGCCGGATCGAGTCCCTCGTCGGACACGCCATCCACGGCACCGAGGCGTACTGGGGCGAGTTCTCGAGCCCCGCATGGGTCGAAGCGACGTTCGTCGATTCGGAACGCCTCCACGTCGACATCGACCTCGAGGCCGACGTGCCGGTGCTCAGCGACCCCGAGATCGACATCGACTTCGACCTGAGGTTCAGCTTCAGTTGCGATCAAGCTGCCGGGACGGCGACACTGTCGATCACGTCGGAGAACCTGGGCGCCAATGTCGACTTCGACTTCCTTACGGAGCTCTTCGGCACGGTGCTCACGCTCGGCCAGTTCGGACGCCTCGAGAAATGGATCGCCAACGAGATCACCGACAGTTTCGACCCCATCGTGGAGCGCATCCTGGCCGACACCGGCGGCATCTGCCCCACCGCCACCGTGCTGCAGAACGGAGACGTCATCTTCGGCCTCGGGTGAC
>JAPSJT010000268.1 GCA_031178045.1 Agromyces sp. | reverse complement strand
TCGAGGATCAGTCCTCCCCCGACACCCGTCGAGACGACCATGCCCATCGCGTAGCGGTACGGCGCCAGCACGCCCTTCCAGTGCTCGGCGAGCGTGATGCACTGCCCATCGAGCCGAAGGCGAACGGCGGATGCCACGAGTCCGGCCTGCTCGGCGACGAGCCCGGCGAGCGGGAACCCGCGCCACGCGGGGAGGTTGATCGGCGAGACGAGTCCGTGCCGCTCGTCGATGGGCCCGGCAGCGCCGATGCCCGCACCGGCGATGCCGGCCCCGTCGGGGAGGCTCGCGAGCGCGCCACGCACGACCTGGGCGACGGCAGCGGCGAGCGCAGCGGCATCCGATTCGCGCCCGGTCGCCTGCCTCGAGCGCGATCCGGCCACGAGCTCGCCCTGCTCGTCGACGAGCGCCGCCTCGACCTTGGTGCCACCGAGATCGACCGCGAGAGCCAGTGATCGCATCCGTACATCCCCTTCGTCGCGCACCCATCGGACACTACTCGACACGGGCGAGTCGTTCGCTCGAAATTCCTCGGTATTCAGTGTTGCTATCTACCGGTACTCATGCTTACTATGTACCGGTAATCAGTATCGCTGAGTAGTTGAAGGGAGGCACCATGAGCAAGCAGGCGACCGAGATGCTGAAGGGCACGCTCGAGGGCATCGTGCTCGCGATCCTGGCGGGCAGGCCGGCCTACGGCTACGAGATCACCGCGTGGCTGCGCGACCAGGGATTCACCGACATCGCCGAGGGCACCATCTACGCGCTCCTCGTGAGGATCGAGCAGCGCGGCCTCGTCGACGTCGAGAAGGTGCCGTCGGAGAAGGGGCCACCTCGCAAGGTGTACACCCTCAACGCCCGAGGTCGGGAATACCTCGAAGAGTTCTGGAGGACGTGGAGCTTCCTCGCAGAGCGGATCGAACAGCTCCACCAAGGAGAGAAGTGACCATGGTCGCGAAGTGGATCGAGGCCCTCACCGGCTCGCTCGAGCAGAAGAAGCAGTACAAGCAGTACAAGGCCCGCATCGAGGCCCTCCCCGAGCCGTACGCCGCCGCCGCGAAGGCGCTCGATCGGTACTTCATGTACTACGGCGGCTACACCGACGGCGACACGCTCGTCACGATGCTCAGCGACTCCGCCGACCTCTGGGAGCGGGCCGCGGTCGACGGAACGCCGGTGAGCGAGATCGTCGGCGACGACCCAGTCGAGTTCGCCGAGACGTTCGCGCAGTCCTACGGCGGTGCGCAGTGGATCGACAAGGAGCGGGCCCGCCTCACCAAGGCGATCGAGGCCGCGGAACGGAAGGAGCGGAAGTGACCACCACCCGGACCCTCGAACCCGCGATCAGGGTGCAGGGCATCGAGAAGTCGTTCAAGGACCTGCACGTGCTGAGGGGCGTCGACTTCACCGTCGAGCGGGGCAGCATCTTCGCCCTGCTCGGCTCGAACGGCGCCGGCAAGACCACCCTCGTGAAGATCCTCTCGACGCTGCTGAAGGCCGACGCGGGCACCGCGACCGTGCACGGCTTCGATGTGGCTGGCGCAGCCGCCGACGTGCGCCAGTCGATCAGCCTGACCGGCCAGTTCGCAGCGGTCGACGAAGTGCTCACCGGCCGCGAGAACCTCGCGCTGGTCGCGAAGCTCCGTCACCAGAAGAACCCGGGTGCCGTCGCCGACGAGCTGCTCGCCCGCTTCTCGCTCACGGAGGCGGGCAACCGCAAGGCGTCGACCTACTCGGGCGGCATGCGCCGTCGACTCGACATCGCGATGAGCCTGATCGGCAACCCGCCGATCATCTTCCTCGACGAGCCCACCACGGGCCTCGACCCCCAGGCGAGGATCGACGTCTGGGAGACCGTCAAGAAGCTCGCCGACAGCGGCACGACCGTGCTGCTCACGACCCAGTACCTCGATGAGGCCGAGCAGCTCGCCGACCGGATCGCGATCCTGCACAAGGGCACGATCATCCAGAACGGCACGCTGGCCGAACTCAAGCAGCTGCTGCCGGCGGCGAAGGTCGAGTACGTCGAGAAGCAGCCCACCCTCGAGGAGGTCTTCCTCACCCTGGTCGGCGAGCCGGCCGATGAACTGAAGGAGGCATCATGACCACCCACGTCCTCGGCGACACGAGGGTCCTCACGGGCCGCTCCCTGACGCACATCCTCCGCAGCCCCGACACGATCATCACCACCGCGGTCACCCCGATCGCGCTGATGCTGCTCTTCGTGTACGTGCTCGGCGGAGCGATCGACACCGGATCCGGCGAGTCGTACATCGACTACATGCTCCCGGGCATCCTGCTCATCACGATCGCGTCGGGCATCGCGTACACCGCGTACCGGCTGTTCCTCGACATGCAGGGCGGCATCTTCGAGCGCTTCCAGTCCATGCCGATCGCAAGGTCGAGCGTGCTCTGGGCGCACGTGCTCACGTCGGTGGTGTCGAACCTGATCTCGGTCGCGATCGTGATCGGCGTGGCACTCATCATGGGGTTCCGCACCGGAGCATCCGTGGGGGCGTGGCTCGCCGTCGCCGGCATCCTGGTGCTGTTCACCCTCGCCCTGACCTGGCTCGCGGTGATCGCCGGCCTCTCGGCGAAGACGGTCGACGGCGCGAGCGCATTCAGCTACCCGCTGATCTTCCTGCCGTTCATCAGCTCGGCGTTCGTGCCCACCGACTCCATGCCCGGCCCGGTCGCCTGGTTCGCCGAGAACCAGCCGGTGACCTCGATCGTGAACTCGGTGCGTGC
>JAPSJT010000080.1 GCA_031178045.1 Agromyces sp. | reverse complement strand
CGCCAGTGCGGGTCGGGGCTCGACGCCGTCGCGAACGCCGCAGCACGGGTCCGGGCGGGCGATGCACGACTGCTCCTCGCCGGCGGGGCCGAATCGGCCTCCACCGCGCCGCACCGGCACTGGCCGGGGTCCGGCGAGCGCTACACGCGTGCGCCCTTCGCGCCCGCGGGGTTCCCCGATCCCGACATGGGCGCGGCCGCCGAGCGACTCGCCGCGCTCCGCGGCATCACCCGGCGACGCCAGGACGACTGGGCCGCGAGGTCGCACGCCAGAGCGGCCGCGGCGCAGGCGGCCGGCGGCTTCGACGCCGAACTCGTCGCGGTCGACGGGATCTCACGCGATGACCGCCCGCGCGCCGGCATGGACACGCGACGTCTCGCGAGGTTCACGCCGGCGTTCGCGCCCGACGGCTCGGTCACGGCCGGCAACTCGTGCGGGTTCTCCGACGGCGCCGCGGCGATGGCGGTCACCACCGAGGCCGTGGCCCGCGAACTCGGGCTTCCTGCGCTGCGCGTCCGCGCCGTCGCCGTCGCCGCGGGCGACCCGGGGCTGCCGGGCCTCGGCGCCGCACCGGCCGCGCGCGCGGCCCTCCTGCGCGCCGGCGTCACCGCCCGCGAGCTCGGCGCGATCGAGATCACCGAGGCGTTCGCCGCCCAGCTGCTCGCCGTGAGCGACGAGCTCGGGCTCGATGAGGAGCGGATCTCGGGCGACGGGGGCGCGATCGCCCTCGGGCATCCGTGGGGGGCCTCGGGTGCCGTGCTGCTCGTGCGCCTCGCGGCCCGCATGCTGCACGCCGACGATGACCGCCCCGGCCTCGCGGCGTGCTCGATCGGCGGCGGACAGGGCATCGCAATGGTCGTGGAGCGGGCCGTATGAGCGAGATCGTGTTCGAGCGCGTGACCCACCGCTTCGACGCCGAACCCGTCGTCCACGACGTGTCGCTCGTGCTCACCGAGCACCGCATCGGCATCGTCGGCGCGAACGGCTCGGGCAAGTCCACCCTCGCCCGCATGATCAACGGACTCGTCACGCCGACGGCGGGTCGCGTGACCGTCGCCGGGCTCGACGTCGCGCGCCAGGGTCGTGAGGTGCGGCGCCGGGTGGGCTTCGTGTTCACGAACGCCGACAACCAGATCGTCATGCCGACGGTGCGCGAAGACATCGCCTTCACCCTTCGCCGGCACCGCTTGAGCGCAGCGGATGCCGCAGCTCGCGTCGACCGCGCGCTCGTGCGCTTCGGGCTCACCGAACTGGCCGACCGGCCGGCGCATCGCCTCTCCGGAGGGCAGAAGCAATTGCTCGCGCTCGCGGCGGTGCTCGTCGCGGAGCCCGCCATCGTCGTCGCCGACGAGCCCACGACGCTCCTCGATGCCCGCAACGCCCGTCGCATCGCCGAGCACTTCGCCGAGCTCGACCAGCAGCTCGTCGTCGTGAGCCATCAACTCGAGCTCCTCGAGTCCTTCGACCGGGTCATCGTCATGGAATCGGGACGTGTCGTCGCCGACGACGAACCCCGGGCCGCCCTCGCCGCCTACCGGAGCCTCGTCGAGTGAGGACGCCATGATCGGGATCGTGCACCCCGGGAACTCGATCGTGCACCGAACGCCGGCGCTCGCGAAGCTCGGCCTGCTCGCCGCATCCGTCACCGTGATCGCGCTCGTTCCCTCGCTCGCCTGGCTCGGCGCCGCCGCCGTCGTCGTGGCTTCGCTCTTCGCGGTCGCGCGCATACCGATCGCGATCGCGTGGCGGCAGGTCGTGCCGATCCTGTGGCTGCTCGCGTTCGCGGTGCCGGTGCAGGTGCTCTTCGGCGGCTGGGAGGCGGCCGCCTTCATGGCACTGCGTCTCGTGCTGGCAGTCGCGCTCGCCGCGGTCTACACGCTCACCACGCCGGTGTCGGCGACGCTCGACGCGGTGACGACGCTGCTGCATCCGTTCCGGCGGTGGATCGACGCCGACCGCGTCGGACTCGCACTCGCGCTCACCATCCGCTGCGTTCCGTTGCTCGCAGAACTCGTCCGCGAGGTGCTCGAGGCGCGTCGTGCCCGCGGCGCCGAGGGTTCGCTGCTCGCACTCGCGGTGCCGGTCATCGTGCGGGCGCTCCGCACGGCCGAGCACCTCGGCGAGGCGCTCGCGGCGCGCGGCGTGGACGACTGAGCCGCGAGCTTTCGGCCGCAGGTCAGCCGGTCGTTCGCGCGAAGGTGCCGAGGCCGTGCTCGTCGAGGTGCTCGATGACGAGCGTCGTGCCGTCGAAGGTGGCCTGCGAGACGCTGCCGAGCGGCGAGTTCTCGCTGAGCGGCTCGAAGACGAACACGTCGCCGTCCCAGTGCTCGAGTGGCCACACCATCGTGCCCGGGCCGACCGTCAACTCGAGGCCGTCACCGACGACCGAGACCGTCGCCGCGCCGAAGTAGTCGTTCGCGTACGTACCGGCGTACTCGGCGAGCGGACGCGCCGGCTGCGCGTCGGCCGGGGGTTCCTGTCCGACGAGCTCGCCCACCGGGTCGCCGCCCGGGGCGAGCAGTCCGTGGTAGAGCGAGAACCAGTCCTGGCGCACCTCCCCGAACTGTGCGCGATCCATGAACTGCGCCGTCACGGCTTCGGCCACGCCGTTCGCCGACGCGTTCGCGAGCGCGACGATGCCGAGCCCCTCCTCGGGCAGCATCTGGAAGTTCGTGCCCGTGCCGAGGTAGAAGGCGCCCGAGTGGGTCACCGAGGCCAGACCACCGGCGGTCACCCCGACGTTGAAGCCGTAGCCGTAGAACCCCGAGCGCTGGTAGGCGAGCGCGGCCGGAGCGGCGGTCATCTGCGCCGTGATCGCGGGCACGAGGGCCTCGGGCGTGAGCACATCGTTCGGCTCGGCGTCGGGACCCGAAGCGCTCAGCACCATCGACAGCCAGGCGGCGACATCCCGAACGCTCGCGCTCACGCCACCCGCCGGCGACTCGGGATCGGCGTTGCGTCGCGCGGGGGTGACGATCCACTCGCCGTCATCGAGCACGTGTCCGTCGACCCGGTTCTCACTCGCGAGGTAGTCGTCGAAGCGGGAGCTCGCGGTGGTCATGCCGAGCGGCTCGTAGAGCACCCGCTGCGAGAGGTCGGCCCAGTCCTCGCCGGCCGCACGCGCGACCGACTCGGCGGCTGCGGTGATGTCGAAGTTGCCGTAGGCGTAGGTCGAGCGGAACGGGGCGAGCGGAACGTGACGGAGCCGTTCGAGCACCGTCGCACGGTCGTAGCCGAGGTCCTCGAGGTCGTCGCCCGCGTGCATCCAGAGGCCGCTGCGGTGCGCGTAGAGATCGCCGATGGTCAGGTGCTCGGTCACCCACGGGTCGGCGAGCGCGAACTCGGGCAGGTGCTCGACGACGGGCGTGTCCCAGGCGACGGTGCCCTCAACCACCTCGTGCGCGACGACGGTGGCACCGATCGACTTCGACATCGAGGCGAGCTGGAAGACCGTGTCGGTGTCGACGGCCTCCTCGGTCTCGACGCTCCGGACGCCGAATCCCTCCGAGTACACGAGCTCGCCGTCGTAGACGACGGCGACCGCGAGGCCGGGAACGCCGGTCTCGTCGAGCAGCTCCTCGACCGTCTCGGGGATCGCCTCGACGGCGGCCTCGACACGCTCGCTCGTGACGGTCGCGACCGAGTCGGCCGGCGGATTGCCGTAACCCGGCCGATCCGTGGACAGCGGCGGTTCGGTGGGCGGCGCGCTCGCCTCGGCGGTGCATCCGCTCATCGCGATCGCCGCCGCGGCGGCCGCGACGGCGGCACCGGTTCTCATCCACCGCATTTGAACTCCCTTGGTCGTCTGCCGTGTGCCCGAACGGCGCCAGCATATGCCCGAGCCCACCCGGCCGCCCGTCCCAATTCGAGTCTGATCCCCCGTGGGGTCGCCGGGACGTGACAGGATCGCGGTGTGACCGACCGACTCATGCTGCTCGACACCGCCTCGCTCTACTTCCGAGCGTTCTATGGCGTGCCCGATTCGCTGCGGCGAGCCGACGGCACTCCGGTGAACGCCGTGCGGGGCCTGCTCGACATCATCGCCCGCCTCGTCACCGACTACGAGCCCTCGCATCTCGTCGCGTGCTGGGACGACGACTGGCGCCCGCAGTGGCGCGTCGACCTGATCCCGAGCTACAAGGCACATCGAGTCGCCGAGGTGGTTCCCGCCGGCGTCGACGTCGAGGTCACGCCCGACCCGCTCGAGGCGCAGATCCCGATGATCCGCGACGTGCTCGCCGTGCTCGGCGTCACCGTGGTGGGAGCGGCCGAGCACGAGGCCGACGACGTCATCGGCACCCTCGCGACCGGGGCGAGCATGCCCGTCGACGTCGTCACCGGCGATCGCGACCTGTTCCAGCTGGTCGACGACGCCCACGACGTGCGAGTCATCTACACCGCACGCGGCATGAGCAAGCTCGAGGTGTTGACCGATGTCAGCGTCGTCGGCCGGTACGGCGTGCTGCCGGCTCAGTACGCCGACTTCGCGGTGCTCCGCGGCGACGCGTCCGACGGGCTTCCGGGGGTCGCCGGGATCGGCGAGAAGACCGCCGCGAGCCTTCTCCAGCAGTTCGGCGACCTCGACTCGCTCATCGCGGCGGCAGCCGACCCCGCCGCCCCGCTCTCGGCCACGATGCGCGCAAAAGTGAGCGGCGCCGCCGACTATCTCGCCGTGGCTCCCACCGTCGTCGAGGTCGTCCGCGACCTCGACCTCGGCGAATTCGACGCCCGCATCCGTCCGCTCGACGCCGCCAGGGCGGCCGAGCTCGAACGCCTCGCCGCCGAGTGGAACCTCGGCGGCTCCGCCGAGCGGGCGCTCCGTGCAATCGGCACGAGCGACGCGGCCTGATCCGAGGAGGTACGCCGATGGCCAGATTCGTCGTCGATGCGAGTGCAGTGCTCGAACTCGTCAGCGAGGAGTTCGCGGGGCCCGGCGACCATGAGCTGCTCGCGCCGACGCTCCTGCGGTCGCAGACCCTCTCATCGCTGCACGAGGCCGTGTATCACGGTGAGCTCGCGGCGGAGGTCGCAACGGAACGACTCGAGCGCATCGGGCGCCTCCCGATCCGGCTGCTCGGCGATGCCGTGCTCCGTCGTCGCGCCTGGAGACTCGCCGACGAGCTCGGACTGCCCTCGACCTTCGACGCGGAGTATCTCGCGCTCACCCAGCTGCAGGGCGACGCCTTCATCACCCTCGACGAGGAGCTCGCCCGTCGGGCCGAGCAGGTCGTCACGCTCGCGTCGATCGACGAACTCCTGACCATCGGGCGCGCTTCGGGTTGAACCGGACGCATGAAAAAGCCCCGAACCTGGCGAGAGGTTCGGGGCTTTCCGTGCACCCCCAGGGACTTGAACCCTGAACCCACTGATTAAGAGTCAGTTGCTCTGCCGATTGAGCTAGAGGTGCATGATCCGGATGTTTCAGACAACCCGAACCGAGGGACCACGTTATCAGGTGAACAGCCCCGAACGCCAATCGGGCCCGCCCGGGCGAGCGCTCGCGGGCCGATAGCCTGAACGGGTGGCTGTCGATCACTCCGAAGACCTCTCCCTCGCCCTCGAACTCGCCGACCTCGCCGACGCCGTGTCGCTCGCGCGGTTCCGCGCCGTCGACCTGGAGGTGCAGACGAAGCCCGACCGGACGCCCGTGACGGAAGCCGATCTCGCGGTCGAGCGCACCATCCGCGAACGGCTCGCGACGGCTCGGCCGACCGACGGCATCCTCGGCGAGGAGTTCGGCACCGAGGGCGACACCGCGAGGCAGTGGATCATCGACCCGATCGACGGCACCTCGAACTTCCTCCGCGGCGTCCCCGTGTGGGGCACCCTGATCGCGCTCGCGGTCGAGGGCGATCCGGTCGTCGGAGTCGCCTCATCCCCCGCCATGGGGCGTCGCTGGTGGGCGGCCCGCGACGCCGGCGCGTGGACCACCGATGAACCCGGTGCGCAGCCGCGCCGCATCGGCGTCTCGGGCGTCGACGCGCTGGCCGATGCCTCCCTGAGCTTCCAGAGCATCGCGCAGTGGCGTGACGCCGGCTATCTCGAGCGCCTCCTCGCCCTCGCCGAGCGAGTCTGGCGCGACCGGGCCTACGGCGACCTGTGGTCGTACACCCTGCTCGCCGAGGGGCTCATCGACATCACGGGCGAGTTCGACGTGAAGCCCTACGATCTCGCCGCTCTCGTGCCGATCGTCGAGGAGGCGGGCGGGCGCTTCACCTCGATCGAGGGCCGACCCGGCCCATGGCACGGCAGTGCGCTCGCCACGAACGGGCGCCTCCACGAGACCGTCCTCGCCGCGCTCCGCGCCGAACAGGAGGGCTGACCCGGATGGAGATCTGCATCTTCACCGAGCCGCAGCAGGGCGCGAGCTACGAGGAGCAGCTCGCGCAGGCGACGGCGACCGAGCGACTGGGCTTCGACGGCTGGTTCCGCTCCGACCACTTCCTGCGAATGGGCGACGGAGACCCGCTGCCCGGCCCGACCGATGCGTGGATCACTCTCGCCGGCCTCGCGCGGGAGACGCGGCGAATCCGGCTCGGCACGCTCGTCTCATCGGCGACCTTCCGTCACCCCTCGCTCCTCGCGATCCAGGTCGCGCAGGTCGACGCGATGTCAGAGGGCCGCGTCGAGCTCGGCCTCGGCACCGGCTGGTTCGCCGAGGAGCACGAGGCGTACGGCATCCCGTTCCCGTCCAAGCGGTTCGGCATCCTCGAAGAGCAGCTCGAGATCGTGGCCGGCCTGTGGTCGACGCCGGTCGGCGACTCCTTCGACTTCGCGGGCGAGCACTATTCGCTCGAGCGCTCCCCTGCCCTGCCGAAGCCGGTGCAGTCGCCGGTGCCGATCATCATCGGTGGTGCGGGCCCGCGCCGCACGCCGGCGCTCGCTGCGCGGTTCGCGAGCGAGTTCAACATCGGCTTCCGCTCGGAGGACACCGTCGCCGCGACGTTCGAAGGCGTGCGCCGAGCGTGCGAGGAGATCGGCCGCGATCCCGAGACGCTGCGCACGACGGTCGCGCTGCCGACGGTCGTCGCGAGCGATGAGGCGAGTTATCTCCGCCGCTTGGAGGCGATCGGCGCCGACGCCGACACCTTCGCCGAGGTCAATGTCGCCGGGTCGCCCGATGCAGCGGTCGAGAAGCTCCTACGGCTTCGGGAACTCGGCGCCGACCGGGTGTACCTCCAGCTCGTCGACCTTCGCGACCTCGAGCACCTCGAACTCATCGCCGCGGAGGTCCTGCCACACGTGCGCTGACCCGAAGTGCGCTGACCCGAGCTGCGCTGACCCGCACTGGGCAGCGGATCCCCCCGCAATGGGGACCCTGCACCATCGCGGGCGATCGGTGTCCCTCGATAGGCTGGCGCTCGCCGCCGCTCGCGCGGCCCGCACCCCTCGCATCCTTCGAAAGGCACAGCATGCCCGTTCGCCGACAGCTCATTCGAATCCTCGCCGCGTCGGCGGTGCTCGCGGTCGCGGTGCCGCTCACGGGCTGCAGCGCGCTGCAGGGTCTGCTCGGCGGCTCGGCGCCTGAGCCGCAGCGCGACGAGACGACGCAGGAGATCGTCGAGGAGGGTGACGCCGACGTCTTCGCGATTCGGGTCGGCGACTGCCTCAACGAGGCCTCCGGCGAGGTCGTCTCCGAGGTGCCCGTCGTGCCGTGCGACCAGCCCCACGACGAGGAGGTGTTCTTCGACTTCGAGCTCGAGGGCACCGACTACCCGGGCGACGATGCGGTGCAGACCCAGGCGAACGACGGATGCCTCGCGCAGTTCGAGCCGTTCGTGGGACTCGCCTACGAATCGTCGAGCCTCGACTTCTACCCGTACACGCCGACACAGGAGAGCTGGGAGCAGGCCGGTGACCGCGTCGTGTCGTGCGTCATCTGGGACCCGGCCGGTCAGGTCACGGGTACCCTCGCCGGCGCCGCGTATTGAGCAGCCCTCGAACGGGAAGAGGCCCGGAACCGCGCGGTGATCCGCGTGGGTCCCGGGCCTCTTCGGCTCCGTACGTGCGACAACGGCTCCATGGTGGAGATGGGGGGAATTGAACCCCCGTCCATCGCTGTGATTCCACGCCTTCTCCGGGCGCAGCCTGTGAGGGCGTTCTGCTCGGCCCCGACCTTTGCCACAGGCACCTAGGTCGACGGGCCCAGCCTGAAGAAAGTCCCGCACGTCGCTCAGGCGACGACGCGCAGCAAGTTCCCTAGATGACGCCAGCGACCGGGGCGGGAACCCACCCGGGCTGACGGACTAGCGCACTCGCTTAGGCAGCGAGAGCGAAGTCAGACTGCTTCTTATTGGCAGTTATTGTTTCGCAGAGATCGTTTACGAGATAACCCTGCATCCTCGGCCCGCTTCTCGTGGGTTCGCAGGCGATGTCGAAACCGATCATCCCCATGTGGCACCTCGCCGGTCGAGACCGGTTCGGCGGGCCGTTGTCGCACGCTGTGGAGTTTCCAATCCGCGACGAACCCGTGGGGGTCGCGGCCTTACAGACTACAACAGCACGGATGCGGCTGTCATTCCCGGCCGTATGCTGAGGCACGACCGCGAGCCGCGCGGCGGCGGGCGTGAGAAGACGCCCGACAGCTCGAAGCCGAGAGGGGCATCTCATGCCGACCACGATCGCCGTCACCGGCCGGGCCGAGGAGCGCGTCGCCCCCGAGCTCGGCGCCGTCACCCTCAGCATCGGTGCGCAGGGCGGGCGGCGCGACGACGTCACCGCGCGCACGGGCGGCGCCCACGAGCGCGTGCTCGCCGAGGTGCGCGCCCTCGAGGCATCCGGTGCACTCGACACCTGGTCGGCCGGGCAGCTTCGCGTCTGGTCGTACCGCCCCTGGAACAACGAGGGAAGGCAACTGCCGCTCGTGCATCAGGCGAGCGCCGACGTCGAGGTCGTGTTCAGCGACCTCGCCCGCCTCGGCGAGTGGGTCGGCGAGACGGCGTCCGTCGACGAGGTCGCCCTGGGCGGGATCGAGTGGCGGTTGACGGATGCCTCGCGCCGACGTGTGCAGGAGTCCGCCCAGCGGGCGGCGGTCGCCGACGCGCTCGGCAAGGCGCAGGTGTACGCGTCGGCGCTCGGGCTCGGTGCGCCGGTGCCGATCGAGCTCGCCGATCACGGCATGCTGAGCGCGCAACCGGTGGCGCGGGAATCGAAGATGCTCATGATGCGGACGGCAGCCGACCTGGGTGGCGCGGGACCGAGCACCGAGTTCGCCCCGGCCGACCTCGTGATCGAGGCATCCGTCGACGCCCGTTTCAGCGCCGACGTCGCCTGACGCGATCGAGATCGCCCGCGCCCGAACGGGGTGTGCGGGAGTCAGCGGGAGTCAGCCCTCGGGTTCGACGAGCAGCGTCTCGAGGGCAGCGAGCTCGGCCAGCCGAAGGCCCGCGGCGAGCAGGTACTCCCGCGTCGAGCCGTGGGCGCGCTCGATCGTGTCGATGACGCCCGCGATCGCCTCACGCGGGCTGCCGCCCATGAGCACCCGCAACTCGGGCGTATCGGGAACACCGTAACGGCCGACGAGCGAGACCATCTCCTCGAGCCACTCTCCAGCGAGGTTCGCCTCGGTGCGTGCATAGTCTTCGATCACCGCCTCGCGATCGACGCCCACCGCGAGGAGGGCGAGCGCGACGACGACCCCCGTGCGGTCCTTCCCGGCGGTGCAGTGCACGACGATCGAGCGCTCACCGGCGCTCGCGATCTCGCGGAGGGCGCTCACCACGACGGGTGCGTGCTGCGTGACGATGCGTTCGTAGAGTGCATCGAGCGAGATGCCGCCGGCCCCCTGCGACGCACCCGAGCCCTCGAAGACGGGAAAGCGAAGCACCTCGACGTCGAGCCCGTCGAGGTCGTCGGGCATGAACGCGGCCTCGCTCTCGTCGCGCAGGTCGATGATGATGCCGACTCCCAGCCGACGCAGCGCCTCGCGGCCGGCCTCACCGAGACGGTGCAGTCCGTCGGAGCGGAAGAGCACCCCGCTGCGAACCCGTCCGTTCTGCGCCGGCATCCCTCCGACGTCGCGGAAGTTGTACGTGCCCGGAACCGGGATGCGGGTCGAGGTCTCCATCGCGATGAGCCTACCCCCGCCTCCCGAACGGCACCTCGGCGCCTACTCGCCGAGGTGGCGCCGGCTCGAGATGGCCCGGTCGGCCTCGCGCTTGTCCTGGCGCTCGCGCAGCGCCTGCCGCTTGTCGTACTCGCGCTTGCCCTTCGCGACCGCGATCTCGACCTTGGCGCGACCGTCGGTGAAGTAGATCTGCAGCGGAACGAGGGTGTAGCCGCCCTCTTTCGTCTTGTGGCTGATCTTCACGATCTCCTGCTTGTGCAGGAGGAGCTTGCGCTTGCGCCGGGGCGCATGGTTGTTCCAGGTGCCCTCGGTGTACTCGGGGATGTGCACCGCGTCGAGCCACATCTCGCCGCCGTCGACGAACGCGTAGCCGTCGACGAGCGACGCACGACCCTCGCGCAACGACTTCACCTCGGTGCCGGTGAGCACGATGCCCGCCTCGTAGGTGTCCTCGATCGTGTAGTCGTGGCGCGCCTTGCGGTTGGTCGCGACGACCTTCTGACCGCGTTCCCTGGGCACGGCTCGCTCCTTCGGCTCGAATGGTGGGCGCCCGGTGCATCCGGGGCAGCCTTTCACTCTAGCGGATGCCGCGATCGCCCTTCGACGGGCTGTACCCGGTACTCAGACCTTGAGGTACCGCGTGATCGCGATGCCGGCAGACACCGCCGCGAGCAGCACGCCGACCGCGATGAGCAGCGGCACCACGATGAGCGCATCGGTGAGGTCGACGAACGTGAACGAGAGGTTCGCGGCGAGGTAGCCCTGCACGAAGAACTGCACGATCGCGACGACCGCTCCCCCGGCGAGCAGCGAGCCGATGAGACCCGCGAACACGCCCTCGAGCACGAACGGCGTCTGGATGAAGCGATTGGATGCCCCGACGAGGCGCATGATGCCGAGCTCCCGCCGGCGCGAGAACGCCGACAGGCGGATGGTCGTCGCGATGAGCAGCGCCGCCGCGACGAGCATGATCGCCGCGATCGCGATGGCGGTGTAGCTCGCCGCGTTCAGCACGTCGAAGATCTGGTCGAGGTAGCGGCGTTGATCGACCACCTGCTCGACGCCGGCGAGCCCCGCGAGGCTCTCGACGAGCACCGCGGCCTGCGACGGATCGACGAGGTTCACCCAGAACGTCTCGTTGAGCACCTCGGGCGTCACGTAGTCGGCCGCCGGCGTGCCCTCGAACTGCTCCTGGAAGTTCTCGTACGCCTGCTGGTGGTCTTCGAAGTAGTACTCGTCGATGAAGGGCGCGAGCGTGTCGGACTCGAGCTGCGACTCCACCGCGGCCTTCTGCTCCTCGGTGGCCTCGCCATCGGTGCATCCCGCCGCCGTCGAGACGGAGGTGCACAGGTACACGGCGACCTGGGCGCGGTCGTACCAGTAGTTCTTCATCTGCGCGATCTGCAGCTGCATGAGCGCCGCGGTGCCCACGAAGGTGAGCGAGATGAACGTGACGAGCACGACCGAGACGACCATCGACGCGTTGCGACGCAGGCCGTTCGCCGCCTCGGACAGGACGAGTCCGAACCTCATTTCGTCGGTCCCACTTCCTGGTCGTCGTCGCCTTCGCGCGGGCCGCCCGGTGCGCGCAGCCCGAGCCGCTCGGCGAGCGTGAGGTGTTCGGATGTCCCGGAGTCGGGTTTCGCGGGTCGTGCCGCGCCGTTCGCGGCGGCCGGTGCGGC
>JAPSJT010000079.1 GCA_031178045.1 Agromyces sp. | reverse complement strand
GCGGGCTGGATGTCGCGTTCGGCTCGGTCGGCGAGCAGGGCGACGCTCGCGCCTGGGCTCGCGAGGCACTCGCCGGTGGGGCCTCCGTCGCGGTCGTCACGCGCGGCGCCGCCGGCGCCCTCGCGACCGACGGCGCGAACTGGTTCGAGCAGCCCGCGATCCCGGTCGAGGTCGTCGACACGACCGGGGCCGGCGACGCCTTCATCGCCGGGTACATCGACGCCCGGGTGGCGGGACTCGGCCAGGCGGCCGCGCTCGAGCTCGGCACCCGCTGGGCGGCTGCGGCGTGCGGCCATCGCGGCGGCTGGCCGCTCGCGCGGGTCGGTGCGGTGGACGCCCTGCGCTGAGGTCCGGCGCCGACCCCCCGGGCGTCCAGGTGTCGGTGGCGGCGGATAGCGTCGCCGCATGACCGTCGTCCAGCCCTTCGAGTTCCACGTTCCCGACCCGGTGCTCCACGACCTCCGAGCACGCCTCGAACGCAGCCGTCTGCTCGGCGACTCGCCCCGTCGGCCGGCGTCGGGCATGAACGCCGCCTACCTGCGCGAGCTCGTCGACAGCTGGATCCACTGGGACTGGCGCGCTCGCGAAGCGTGGCTCAACGCACAGCCGCAGTTCACCGCCGAGATCGGCGATGCGACCGTGCACTTCGTGCACCGAAGGGCCGCCGACGACGATGCTCCGGCGCTGCTCGTCATGCACGGCTGGCCGCACACCTTCGCGCTCCAGCTCGAGTTCGCCGCACGGCTGCCCGAGGTGCACGTCGTCGTCGCGAGCCTGCCCGGGTTCGCGTTCTCGTCGCCGTACGCCGACGGTGAGATGTCCGAGCAGCGGCTCGCGTCGACGATGCACGCGCTCATGACCGAGGTGCTCGGCTACGAGCGCTACGTCACCTACGGCGAAGACGTGTCGGCGAATGTCAGCGACCTCATCGCGGCCCGCTACCCCGAGCACGTCGCCGGCATCGTCGCCACTCACTCGCACTTCCCCAACAACGACGAGCGCACGACCCTTGCAGATCCGGCAGAGCGCGCCTTCTTCGACGAGCTGGCCGCACGTCACGGCACCGACGGCGCCTACGGGCATGTGCAGGCGACGCGCCCCGACACGCTCGCGGTCGCGCTCAACGACTCCCCCGCCGGGCTGCTCGCCTGGATCGCCGAGAAGCTCGTCGAGTGGAGCGACACACCGCGCACCGACCCGCGGCTCGTCGAGCGCCGCATCTCGCGCGATCGCATCCTCACCGAGGCGATGATCTACTGGGTCACCCAATCGATCGCATCGTCGTTCCGCCCCTACTACGAGGGCGCCGACCAGCCCGACCCGATCCCGCCCACCTCGGTGCCGGCGGCGGTCTTCATCCAGCGGCACGAGGCGAACTATCCCGAGTCGCTCGCCCGGCGGCACTACCTCGACCTGCGCGTCTTCGAGCGGCTGGAAGACGGCGGGCACTTCACCGCCGCCGAGGTGCCCGACGGGCTCGCCCGCCGCGTGCGCGAATTCATCGGCTCACTCGACTGAGACCGAGCACGACGATGTACAGCGATGAGCGGATGCCGCGCCCCCCAGCCACGCGGCATCCGCTCGCTCGCGCTCGACGCCGCTAGGGCTGCGCCACGGGCGCCCAGGCGCCGGTTCCCACGGCGTCGAGCTCGGCCTCGGCCGCGAATCGGTCGAGGCGGAACGAGGCGAGCACCGGCGAAGGCCGACCGGTCAGGATCTCCTCGGCGAGCAACTCGCCGAGCACGAGCCCGAGCGTCGCGCCGGAATGCGTGAACACGGTGTACAGCCCGTCGATCGAGGGCACCGCTCCGACCACCGGCTCCCCGTCACCGGGAATCGGCTTCAGTCCGGCGCCGACCCGCTGCGCGGTGAGACGCGGGTTGCCGGCCAGCACCTTCGACGCCTCGTCGAGCAGGCCCTGCACCGACTCCTCCGGAACCGTGAGCGAGCCGTCGTCGCCGACGACGACCGACTTCTCGGCCCAGTCCGCGTCGAGCACGAGGCGGCCGTCGGGCGTCGGCCGAACCGCGACCCGCGGGGTGTTCAGCACCGTGCGCACCTCCACGTCGACCGGGTCGGTGAAGAGCACGAACGCCGGCGGCGTGGCATCCGGAACCGTCACGCCGAGGGCGGCGAGCTGAGCCGGAACCGCAGGCCCCGTCGCGAGCACCACCTCGTCGGCGGGCAGGCGCGTCCCGTCGCCGAGCACGACACCGTCGGCCGCGCCGTCCTGCACCACGACCCGCGCGTCGCCGACGTGCTCGATGATGCGCGCGCCGTCGGTGACGGCCTCCTCGACCAGCGCCGCGATGAGGTCGGGCAGGCTCACCCAGCCCTCGCCGGGATTCCAGATCGCGCCCTCGTCAGCGACGGCGTCGGGGTTCACGTCGGGTGCCACGGCGGCCACGTCGGCGCGGTCGACCCAGACGGCGTCGTAGCCGCCCGCCCGCTCGAACGCGAACGTCTCGGCGAAGCTCTCACCGGAGCCCGCCCACTTCATGGCGCCGTCGAAGCGCAGGTACGCCGAGCTCTCGGGGTGACGGGCGCTCCACGTGCGGTAGCGGTCGAGTGCGATGAGCCGCAGGTAGTGGTACTCCGCCGAGCGGTCCCCTGAGGAGTTGAGCCACGCGATCGATCGACCGGATGCGCCGTCGGCGAGCGACCCGGCGGTGACGAGCGTCACCCGTGCGCCGCCCCGGGCGAGGTGCGCGGCGGTCGACGCGCCGAGGATGCCCCCGCCGATGACGACGACCTTCTTCGTTCCAGTTCCAGACATGTTCAGCTTTCCTTCTCGTAGCGGGTCAGGCGGGCACGGATGCGCCGGCGCGGGCGCGTTCGATGAGCTCGAGCACGTCGACGGCCTCGACCGGATCGACGGGCAGCGGTCCGCCCTCGCGAAGCGCGCCGGCGAGCCGCCGGTAGAACTCGCCGTAGTCGCCGCGTTCGGTCGGCACGCGCGTCGTGGCGCCGTCGGCGCCGAGCACGCCCCACCGCGCTTCGGGCGTCTCGCCGAAGCCGGGGTCGCCGGGCAGCGCGCCCGCGATGAGCGAGGGCTCCTGCACGTCGAGCCCCCAGCTCGTGTACCCGGCCTCCGAGCCGAGCACGTGGAAGCGCGGCCCGAGGAGCGGCGCCATCGCGTTCATCCAGAGGTGGGAGGTCACGCCAGAGGCGTGTTGCAGCGCGAGGAAGACGTCGTCGTCCGCGGCCGCACCCGTCCGGCGACGAGCGATCTCGGAGTACACGTCGGCCACGGCTCCGAACAGCTGCACGGCCTGGTCGATGAGATGGGTGCCGAGGTCGTACAGGATGCCGCCGCCCTCCGCCGCGCTCGCCTCCGTCTTCCACGACGTCGCCGGTGCGGGCTTCCACCACTCGAAGCGCGACTCGAAGCGCCGCACCTCGCCGAGGCGCCCCTCCTCGACGAGCCGCCGCACGGTGCGGAAGTCGCCGTCCCACCGCCGGTTCTGGAAGACGGTGAGCCGACGTCCGAGCCGCTCGGCCTTCTCGACGAGGGCGCGGCCCTCGGCCGACGTGACGGCGAACGGCTTGTCGACGACGACATCGAGTCCGGCGTCGAGGGCGACGTCGGCGAGCGCCGCGTGGGTGCCGCTCGGCGAACCGATGACCACGAGGTCGAGCGCAGCGGCATCCGCCCACACGGCCTCGGGGTTCGGCACCACGCGAGCGTGCGGATGCCGCGTCGCCGCCGCGGCGCGCCGCTCCGGGTGACCCGTCACGATGACGTCGAGCGAGTAGTCGGGATCGGCCTCGAGGAACGGGGCGTGGAAGACCCGTCCGGACGTGCCGAACCCGATGACGGCGGTGCGGATCGGCGGCCGTCCGGCGTGCCCGGCTGCTGCGGCATCCGTCATCACAGCACCTCCGACAGGAAGCGCTGGAGCCTGGGGCTCTGCGGGCGGTCGAAGAGGTCGCCGGGGGTGCCGGCTTCGACGACCCGGCCCTCGTCCATGAAGACGACCTGGTCGGCGACCTTGCGGGCGAAGCCCATCTCGTGGGTGACGACGAGCATCGTCATGCCGCGCTGCGCGAGACCCGCCATGAGGTTCAGCACACCCTTCACGAGCTCGGGGTCGAGCGCGCTCGTCGCCTCGTCGAAGAGCATGACCTCGGGTTCCATCGCGAGGGCGCGGGCGATCGCGACGCGCTGCTGCTGGCCGCCCGAGAGGTCACGGGGCCGGTGGTCGGCGCGTTCGGCGAGTCCCACCTCGGCGAGCCGCTCGTTCGCGATGCGACGCGACTCGGCCTTCGAGAGTCCCTTGACGTTGCGCAGGGCGAGCGCCACGTTCTCGAGGGCGGTGTGGTCGGGGAAGAGGTTGAAGTGCTGGAACACGAGGCCGATGCGCTTGCGCACCGCGTCGGGCTTCTGCGTCAGCACGCTCTCGCCGGCGAGCAGCACGTCACCGGACTTCGGCTCGTGCAGCCGGTTGACACCGCGGAGGAGCGTCGACTTGCCCGACCCCGACGGCCCGATGATGCAGGTCGTGGTGCCGGGTGCGACGTCGAGGCTCACCTCGCGCAGCACCTCGATGTCGCCGTACGCCATCGTGAGGCTGCGCAGTTCGAGGCTCGATCCGGCGTAGAGGTGGCCGTCGGTGACGGGCACGGGTGAGGTGTAGGTCATGTGTTGCTCCCGTAGGTGAGCGTCGGGGTGGGGTTCACTTCTTCGACCTCGTCGAGGCCGCTCTTCGGCGGCGTCGCCTTGCGGCGCCCGGTGCGGAAGCGGTGGTCGAAGTAGTTCACGAGGTGGGTGAGCGGCACCGTGATGACGAGGTAGAAGAGGCCGGCCATGACGAGCGGCGAGAGGTTGCCGGTCAGCACCGCGGCATCCTGGCCCACCCGGAAGAGCTCGCGCTCCGAGACGAGGAGGCCGAGGAAGTACACGAGGCTCGAGTCCTTCACGATCGCGATGAACTGGTTCACGAGCGCGGGCAGCACGCGGCGGATGCCCTGCGGCACGACGACGAGCCGCATGGCCTTGCCGTAGCTCATGCCGAGTGCCCGGCACGCCTCCAGCTGGCCGCGATCGACGCTCTGGATGCCGGCGCGGAAGATCTCGCCGATGTAGGCGCTCGCGATGAGGCTCAACGCGAGGATGCCGAGCGGGTACGGCGACGGGCCGAAGAGTTCCTGGCTGAACCGGGCGAACCCCTGCCCGATGAGGAGGATCGTGAGGATCGCCGGCAGGCCGCGGAACACGTCGGTGTAGATCCGCGCCGGGATGCGCAGCCAGCGTGATGGCGAGATGCCCATGATCGCCACGACCATGCCGAGCACGATGCCGATGACGGTGGCCCAGATCGAGATGACGAGCGTGTTCACGAGCCCCACGCCGAGCAGCTGCGGGAAGACCTGCCACATCGCGTCGAAGTCGAGGAAGGTCTTGATGATGTTGTCGAGCCAGTCCATGGTTCGCTTTCGTTCGGGGGAACGTGGGAGGCGGTGCGGGCCGGGGCCGGGCCGTTCGAGACCGGCTGGCCGACCCGCACCGCGGTCCGACTACTCGGCCGGGGCCTCGGTCGGCGCCGAGGTCTGCTCGGCCTTCGGGAGGTACTGCTCGGGCATCGGCGAGCCCGGGAACCACTTCTGGTAGAGCTCCTTCCAGGTGCCGTCCTCCATGGCGGCGGCGAGCGCCTCGTCGAGCGCGGCCTTGAACTCGGTGTTGCCCTTCGCGATGGCGAAGCCGGCCGGGGCGTCGAACGAGGGGATGTCGATCGCGTTGACGAGGCCGAACTGGGCCGCGTACTCCTTCGCCGCCTCGTAGTCGAGGAAGTGGGCGTCGACGCTGCCGCTGTTCACCGCCGAGATCGCGGCGTTGTTGTCGGGGAAGCGCACGAGCTCGGTCTCGGTGAAGTTCTTCACCGCGTAGGCCTCCTGCAGGGTGCCCTGTACGACGCCGAGCCGCTTGCCGGCGAGGTCGTCGACGTCGCCGATGCCCGCGTCGGGGTGCCCCATGACGGTGAGGTAGCCCGCGAGGTAGCCCTCCGAGAAGTCGACGGTCTGCTTGCGCTCGTCGGTGATGCCGATCGCGGCGACGCCGACGTCGAACTGGCCGTTCGCGACCGCCGAGAGCAGTCCCGAGAAGTCCTGGCCCGTGAACACGACGTCATCGATGCCGATGCGCGACGCGACGTCGGTGAAGAGCTCGACGTCGAAGCCCGTGAACTCGCCGTTCTCGTCGGTGAAGGTGTAGGGCTTCGCGTCGCCGAGGCTCGCGACCCGGATCTGGCCGGGCGTGATGAGGCCGTACGGGTTGTCGGCGGCCGAGTCGGTCGTCGCGGCGCCGGCGGAGGCGCAGGCGGCCAGGGCGAGGGCGGATGCCGCCGCCACGGCGGCGATCGCCGTGCGGCGGAGGGTGGAGCGGATGGTCACGATGGTCCTCTCGGGGTGCGGATGTGTGGTCGGTTGCTGTGGAATCCAGGGTGGGACTTGTTGAGACCGGTCTCAATCGCGTAGGTTGAGACCGGTCTCAACACGTTTTCTGGGACAGTACGCGACGATCGGAAGCGCGTCAACAACTTTTTTCGGAGGTCGCATGAGCGAGGCGGGCAATGGTCGCCGAGAGGTGACGGTGACCGACGTGGCTCGGGCCGCGAAGGTGTCGAAGGCCACGGCGGCACGCGCGCTCGGCGACTACGGTGCCGTCAGCGAGGCCGTGCGCGATCGCGTGCTCGCCGCCGCCGAGGAGCTCGGATACCGTCCGAATGCGCTCGCGCGGTCGATGACGACGGGCCGATCCAACACGATCGGCATGGTCGTGGGCGACATCGAGAACCCGTTCTTCGCGCAGGCGACCCGCGGGGCATCCGACGTCGCGAAGGCCGCGGGCTTCGACGTCGTGCTCTCCAACTCCGACGAGGAGCTCGAGTCCGAGAACGCGGCGATCGCCGTGCTGCTCGCGAAGCGCGTCGACGGCTTCATCGTGGCCCCCGCGAGTTCGGTCGACACCACGGGCCTCCGCGCGATCCAGGCCGCCGGCAGACCGCTCGTGCTCTTCGACCGCGCCGCCGAAGACCTCGCCATCGACACGGTGCTCGCCGACAATGCGACCGGCGTGCGCCGGCTCGTCGAACTGCTGCTGCAGGCCGGACACCGTCGCATCGCGTTCATCTCGACGATCGCGCATCCGCACCCCTACCGCCTCGGCGACCGCCTCGGCTCGACGTCGGTCGACGATCGCGTGAACGGCTTCGTGGCATCGCTCACCGAGGCCGGCATCGCCGAGCCCGCGCGCTTCATCAGGCTGAACGCCCGGCGCGACGGCGTCGGTGCGGCGGTGCGCGACGTCGTCGCGGACGGCGCCACCGCGATCGTCGCGTCCGACAGCCTCATCGCGCAGGCCGCGTTCCGCACCGTGCGCGAACTCGGCCTCGGGATCCCGAGCGACGTCTCGCTCGTGGCGTTCGACGACGCGGACTGGACGAGCCTCTCCGCCCCGCCGGTCACGGTGATGGCGCAACCCATCCACGAGATCGGGGCCGAGGCCGCCCGCATGCTCGTGCGCCGGATCGCCGGCGACGGCGCTCCGGCCGAGACGGTCGTGCTGCCGCAGCGGCTCATCGAACGGGAGTCGATCGCGCCGCCGCCGGCGGAGGGCTAGCCGGCGCTGCTGCGAGCGGGTGACGCACCGCGCGGCGGAGCCTGCCACCACGGCCCGGCCGCGTCGAGCGCGTCGACGTCGCCGCGGTCGCCGAGCAGCTCCCAGCGCTGCAGCGACATGGGCACGTTGCCGTTGCGCCACACGAAATCGTGCACCTCGCGCAGTGCGAACTCGTCGCCCGCGAGCTGCGCGGCCACCGCGGCATCCGCAACCAGCCGCTGCACCTCGAGCTTGCCGACGTGATACGACATCGCGAGTCCTGGCGTCGCCACATAGTACGACGTCTCCTCGGTCGCCGTGCCGACGTCCATCGGCACCATGCGTACGAAGAAGTCGACCGCTTCGGGCAGCGAGAACACGCCCGTGGCGAGGTTCACGTCGACGACGACGCGCAGCGCCCGCAACCGAACGAAGTTGTGCACGACGGTCTGCGAGTGCGGAGCATCGGCGAAGAGCCCCGCGGTCAGCAGCAGCTCCTCGTTGTAGTGCGCGATGCCCTCGTTCGCGACCGAGTCGATGAAGTGCCGCCGCGCCGGGTTCGGTTGCGCCCACGAGAGTGCGAGCTGCTGGCTGTGCGCGCCCTCGTGGATGATGCCGAGCCTCGGATCGCGCGCGTTGGCCGCGTCGAAGTACGGCAGCTCGGCGGCCGGAGTCGGCACGTACGAGGTCGCGTCGTCGCCGACCCGCCGGATGCTCGTGAGGTCGTCGTTGACGCCGAGGAAGGCGAGCGGCTCGAGGTACGCGGGCGTCGCGGCGAAGCGGTAACGGCGCAGCGACGGCGGCTGGCTGAGCAGCCCGGCACGCTCGTAGAGCTCGCGCACCTCGGTCTCGCCGACCGCTTCGGCGGCGACCTCGGCATCGACGTCGGCCGCGAGCGGCGCCTCGGGCACGTCGCGGTGGCGGTGCCGCGTCACGGTCTCGGCGACCACGCTGCGTCGGTGGTCCTGCGTCGCGGCGCGCACGAGCTCCTCGGGTTCGAGGGGGACGAGCGCGACGTGCCGCAGGTACCAGACGAACGCGTCGCGCCCGACGACGACGTCGGGACCCAGGCGATCGGCGGATGCCTCGAGCCAGCGTCGGAAGCGCTCGACCGCCTCGATCGCGGCGGGCGCTGCCTCCGCGAGCGATCGCGCGGTGACGCGGTGCAGGTGCGGAGTGAGCTCGGCGACGGAGGTGGCGAGCCGATCGCCGATTCCGTCGAGCTGGGCGGCGGCGACGCGAGCGAGGGTCCCCACGCCGGCGCGCTCGAGATTCGCGATGGCCTGCTCGGTCGCGGCCGGCATCGCCTCGAGCACCCGCACGAGATCGGACTGCCGCCGCGCCTCGAACGGCGGCGGCGGCAGGAGCAGGTCGAACCACGGACCGAGCACCTGCGACGTGAGGAAGACGGCGTCGCGCTCCCAGTTGCGCAGCACCTCGAGCTCCCAGTGCACTCGCGCGAGCGCCGCGCCGAGGAGGCGGTGGTCGACCTGCGTCTCGACGGGCAGGGCGTCGAGCCCCTCGCTCTCGTACGAACGCCAGCGGTCGGCGAACCCGTCGAGTGCCAGCCCGAACTCGGTGATCGCGGCAGGGTCGAAGCGCGGCAGCCACCCGGCCGGCCGTTCGACGCGCGGAATGTCGTCGGACGTGCGGAACGACGTCGCATCCCGCCACTCCCAGAACTCGGCGGCCAGCCGTGCGATGCCGTTCTCGGTGTTCGTCGTCATGGCTCGACGCTAGCCCGTGCCGCCCACGGCGACCCCTCCGACCGACCGGCAGCACGAAGCCCGTCCCGCCGGATGGGTGGCGGGACGGGCTCGTCGTATCGGGCGGGTCGACGCCTGGCCGGCGCCGATTGCCCCCGGGGTCAGCTCGCGCTGCCCGTCGTGACCGATTGCTGCTCCATCTTCGGAGCGGTGGCCTGCACCTCGACCTTGCGCGGCTTGGCGCGCTCGCTGACGGGGATCACGACGCTGAGGACGCCGTTCTCGTAGTGCGCGCTGATGCTCGCGGTGTCGAGGCCGTCACCGAGGGTGAGCTGCCGCAGGAACGAACCGCTCGGACGCTCGCGCACGAGCCACTGCGTCTGCTCGTCGGAACGGAGCGTGCGCTCGGCGCGGATGGTGAGCAGCTGGCCGTCGATGTCGACATCGACCGATCCGGGGTCAACGCCCGGGAGGTCGGCGGACAGCACGTAGTGGTCGCCGTCGCGGTGCAGGTCGATGGGCATCACTCGCGGCCCCTGCCTCGAGTCGAGCATGCTCGTCGCGAGGCGGTCGAGCTCACGGAACGGATCCCAGTACATCGCCATGGACTTCTCCTTCCTCGTGTTCGGCCGCACGCCTCTCGGCTGCGACCGGTGTGTCCAAGACTTGAGTCATGTTCGCTCAAGTACTCTCAGATTAGCACTCTCGTGGAGAGAGTGCCAATACCCCCGCCCGTGACATTCGTCCGGAATTTCGCTTGACTTGAGCGATGCGCGTCATCATCGCCGGAGGCCACGGCAAGATCGCCCTCATCCTCGAGCGCCTGCTCGTCGAGGCCGGGCACGAGCCCATCGCCATCATCCGCAACCCCGATCACCGACCCGACGTCGACGCCACCGGCGCGGCCGCCGTCGTGCTCGACCTCGAGGAGGCATCCGTCGACGAGGTCGGCCAGGTGCTGAAGAACGCGGATGCCGCGGTGTTCGCCGCCGGCGCCGGTCCGGGCTCCACGGCCGAGCGCAAGTTCACCGTCGACCGTGACGCCGCGATCCTCCTCGCCGACGCGGCCGAGTTCGCGGGAGTGCCCCGGCTCATCGTCATCTCGGCGATCGGCACCGACGACTTCGATCCCGATTCCGACGACATCTTCCAGCTCTACCTCCGCGCCAAGAGTGAAGCGGATGCCTCCGTGCGCTCGCGCGACCTCGACTGGACCATCGTGCGTCCGGGCTCGCTGACGAACGATCCGGGCACCGGGCTCGTGCACGCCGCGCCCGAGGTGCCCCGGGGAAGGATCCCGCGCGCGGATGTCGCAGCGGTGATCGCGGCGCTGCTGGAGACGGGCGCGGCGTCGCGCACCCAGTTCGAGCTCGTATCGGGTGACGACGCCATCCCCGACGTGCTCGCCGCCCTCCCGCCGGCCGCAGAGTAGCGGCGGACGCCGAAGACTAGCCTGAGGGCATGGGCATCACGGCGACGTTCCGGGCCACGAAGCGGGTGCCGATCCTGCAGGTCGCCAAGGCCTCGGTCGCGACGATCGCGGCGTGGCTCATCGCCGCATGGCTGATCCCCGGCCCGCTTCCCGTGTTCGCGGCGATCGCCGCCCTGCTCGTCGTGCAGCCGAGCGTCAACCAGTCGCTCGGCAAGGCGATCGAACGCTCGATCGGGGTGATCCTCGGCGTGATCATCGCGACCGGGACCTCGCTCGCGTTCGGGCAGAACACCTGGATCATCCTCCTCGCGATCGTCGTGGCGATGCTCGTCGCGTGGGCGCTCAAGATGACGCCCGGCACGTCGAACCAGGTCGCGATCAGCGCGATGCTCGTGCTGGCGCTCGGCGCCTCCTCGCCCGAGTACGCGCTCGACCGCGTGCTCGAGACCCTCATCGGCGCGGCGATCGGCATCATCGTGAACGCGCTCATCGTGCCGCCAGTCGCGGTCGCGCCGGCGCGCGCCGAGGTGGCCCTGCTCGGCGGCGAGCTCGCGGCATCCGCCGACCGTCTCGCCCGGGCGCTCGAGCAACCGCAGTCCGCGCCGCAGCGCGAGTCGCTCATGATCGAGGCGCGGCTGCTGCGCCCGATGCGGGATGCCGCGGATGCCGCGATCGCGGCCGGTGAGGAGTCGCTCACGCTCAACCCGCGACGCTCGGCGCACCGCGACGAACTCGTCGCGCTGCGCGACCTGCTCGAGCTCCTGGGCCCGATCGTCACGCAGGTGATCGGGATGACGCGCGCGTTCGCCGACCACTACGACGACGGCCTGCACAGGGAGCCGGCCGTGCGGGCGATCGCCGAGCAGCTGCGGCGCGTCGCCCACGACGTGCGCCTCGCGGCCCGCGTCGCCGAGCCCGAGGCGGCCGCGGCTGCGGCCGATGAGACGCCGGCCCTCACCTCGGCCCTCGTGATCTCGCCACCCACGTCGAGCCACTGGATCCTCATCGGCTCGCTCATGGAGGACCTGCGCCGCATTCGCGAGGAGCTCGGCGCCGCGTGAG
>JAPSJT010000078.1 GCA_031178045.1 Agromyces sp. | reverse complement strand
GTGGTGGGCGATACTGGGATCGAACCAGTGACCTCTTCCGTGTCAGGGAAGCGCGCTACCGCTGCGCCAATCGCCCAAGTCGAGAACGGGTTCTCAGCTTGGAGGTGGATACGGGATTCGAACCCGTGTATACGGCTTTGCAGGCCGCTGCCTCGCCTCTCGGCCAATCCACCGTGTATGGGTTCACCACCAAAAGAACAGGAATGAACTCGCGCTCATTCCTGATCAGAGCGGATGACGAGATTCGAACTCGCGACCCTCACCTTGGCAAGGTGATGCGCTACCACTGCGCCACATCCGCGTTGCTCCGCATTTCTGCGTGCAGAGAGACTCTAACCGATTCCCCGATCGATTCACAAACCGAGCGGATCGCCTGGCGTATTCCTCCCGGTCACCTGTCGTTTCCACGCCCGGGCCCCGGGCGTGTCGACGGAAGCGCCCGTCGCGCCGACCGGTGGGCCGCCCGCCGATGTGCATCAACCCGGCTCCGTCGGCTAGTATCGAGTCCGCGGTCGGGAACATTCGGCCGCACTCCCACATGGGCGATTGGCGCAGCTGGTAGCGCGCTTCCTTCACACGGAAGAGGTCGTCGGTTCGAGCCCGGCATCGCCCACGAACGCCCCCACTCCACTGGGGGCGTTTCTCATCTCCAGCCGTAGCGGTCCGCGAGGGCGCGGCTGAGGATCGCGAATCGAGCGGCGTCCAGGGACGCCGCCTCACGGCGCATGCCCTCGCTCCGCACCCGGAACACGCGGTCGATCCGCGCCCAGCTCGGCCGGCCCGCCGAGTCCCACGGCCCCGAGCCGAGCGAGACGTGGTCGGGGTCGCGATCATCGCCCTTGCTGGTGAGCTGCACGGCGAGGAAGTCGCCGCGACCGGATGCGGCGACGATCGCCACGGGGCGATCCTTGCCCCGTCCGTCGTTCTCCTCGTACGGCACCCACGTCCACACGATCTCGCCCGGGTCGGGGTCGCCGTCCTGCGACGGCGCGTACGCGAGCCGCACCGAACGGAGTCGGCGCGCATCGACCTCGATCGTCGCGGACGGGCCCGAGCGGCCACGCGAGAGCGGCCCGGTCGGGCCTGACTCGGTCGCGCCGGCATCCGTCGACGCTCCGCCGCGGGAACCCGCGAACGAGCGGATGACACGGCCGAGGGCGGTGAGGAAGCGGCGGGTGTCTGGCACACCCGCACACTACCCTCACCGCCCTCGCGGCGCGGCGTCCGATCAGACGGTCTCGAGCTTGTAGCCCTCCTCGCCGTGCACGACCGTGTCGATGCCCGCGAGCTCGTCCTCGTTCTTCACCCGGAAGCCGATGGTCTTCTGGATGACGAAGCCGATGACGTAGGCGAGCGTGAACGAGTAGACCAGCACTGTGAAGGCGGCGATCGCCTGGGCGAGCAACTGCGTCGCGTCACCGCCGGTGAAGAGGCCGACGTCGGTGCCGAAGAAGCCGATGTAGAGCGTGCCGATGAGGCCGCCGACGAGGTGGATCCCCACGACGTCGAGCGAGTCGTCGAAGCCCCACTTGAACTTCAGCTCGATCGCGAGGGCGCAGACCGCACCCGCGACGAGGCCGAGCACGATCGCCCAGAACGGCGTGAGCGCGGCACAGGCCGGCGTGATCGCGACGAGACCCGCGACCGCGCCCGAGGCGGCGCCGACCGAGGTCGGCTTGCCGTCCCGGATCTTCTCGACGACGAGCCAGGCGAGCAGCGCGGCGGCCGGAGCGGCGATCGTGTTGACGAACGCGAGGGCGGCGACCCCATCGGCGGCGAGCTCGGAGCCCGCGTTGAAGCCGAACCATCCGAACCAGAGGAGGCCCGCGCCGAGGAGCACGAAGGGCGGGTTGTGCGGTACGTGCGCGCCCTTCGAGAACCCGACGCGCTTGCCGAGCACGAGCGCGAGGGCGAGGGCGGCCGCGCCGGCGTTGATGTGCACCGCGGTACCGCCGGCGAAGTCGATCGCCCCGGCGCCGAGCCACTCCTGCAGGCCGTAGGTGATCCAGCCGCCATAGGCGAAGCTGCCGTCATCGGCCAGGCCGAAGTTGAAGACCCAGCTCGCGACCGGGAAATAGACGACGGTCGCCCAGATGCCCGCGAAGATCATCCACGCACCGAACTTCGCGCGGTCGGCGATGGCGCCCGAGACGAGTGCGACGGTGAGGATGGCGAACGTCGCCTGGAAGGCCACGAACGCGAGCGGCGGGTACGCCGCATCCTCCGGCGTCTCGAGGAGGCTCGTCAGGCCGATGGCCGACCAGTCGATCGACCACGGCGCGACCAGGCCCTCGGCGCCCGGGAAGGCGATCGCGTATCCGAAGAGCACCCAGAGCACGCCGATCAGGCCCAACGCGCCGAAGCTCATCATCATCATGCTGATGACGCTCTTCGCCTTGACGAGGCCGCCGTAGAAGAATGCGAGTCCCGGCGTCATGAGCAACACGAGTGCTGCCGCTATCAGAAGGAACGCTGTGTTGCCTTGATCCATCTCGAACCTCTCTCAGATTGCAGGGTTGGGGAAACCTGTGCGGCCCAGTTTCACGACGGGACGTTTCGAGAGGGATCGTCTTCTGTTTCGCGCACGTTACGTGCGCGGGCGTCACGTAAACAGCACGTTTCGCGCAGCGGTGGAAGCGACGGGAATCGCCGCGGATCAGTCGTGCGGCGGGAGCTCGCCGGTCGTCAACGCGATCATGCGGCTCATCGCACGCAGGTACTTCTTGCGGTAGCCGCCGGCCATCATCTCGGCGTCGAAGACCTGATCGAGCGGCATGCCGCTCGCGACGATGGGCACCTCGGCGTCGTAGACGCGGTCGATGAAGGCGACGAGGCGCAGCGCCGCATTTTGGTCGGAGAGCTCGTGCACGCCCTCGAGCGCGATGATCTCGACGCCCTCGATGAGCTTGATGTACTTCGACGGATGCACGGTCGCGAGGTGGGCGATGAGGCCGTCGAACGAATCGAGCGAGACGCGATGACCCCGTTCGACGAGCGTGGCCGCTGTGCGCTGCACCGCCCCGTCGTCGCCGACCGAGGATGCGCGACCCTCGGTGTCGCGTCGGCGGTAGTCGAGTCCGTCGATGCGCACGGTCTCGAAGTTGGCCGAGAGCGCGTGGATCTCGCGCAGGAAGTCGGCGGCCGCGAACCGTCCCTCGCCGAGGGCGTTCGGTGGGGTGTTCGAGGTCGCGGCGACGCGCGTGCCGCCCGCCATCAGCTCTCCGAGGAATCGAGTCATGAGCATCGTGTCGCCCGGGTCATCGAGCTCGAACTCGTCGATGCAGATCAGCCGGGCGCCCGTGAGCAGCTGCAGCGCCTTCGCGTAGCCGAGCGCGCCGACGAGCGCCGTGTACTCGATGAAGGTGCCGAAGTACTTCGGACCGGGCGCGACGTGCCAGAGCGCCGCGAGCAGGTGGGTCTTGCCGACGCCGAAGCCACCGTCGAGATAGACGCCGGGCAGCTCGGCCTTGGGCTTGCGGTTGCGCGAGAAGAAGCCGCCGGGGCGCTGCGCCCTCCAGACGCCCGCGAATTCGCCGAGGCGGTCGAGCGCGGCCTGCTGCGAACCGAACTCGGGATCGGGACGGTACGACTCGAACGAGGCGTGCTCGAACTGGGGCGGCGGCACGAGCTCCGAGGCGATCTCGGCGCCCGTGATCGACGGGTTCCGCTCGACGAGGCGGATCAGGGCATGGCTCGCGGCCGTGGTCATGCTGGAGGGGCTCCCGTATTGCACCGGATGTCGGGCATGCTGACTTCCACCCGCACGCCGCGTAGATTCGAGGTGGACAGGAGACCAGCCTAGTCCGCTCCCCCGCTCACCCGTCCGATCGGACGATCCCAGGAGGCCCGCCATGCCCGCCGAGTTCGACTCCGCCGCCAAGTTCGCCGAGTACGCGCATCCCGAGCGTCTCGTCAGCACCGACTGGCTCGCCGAACACCTCGGCCAACCAGGTCTCGTGGTCGTCGAATCCGACGAGGACGTGCTGCTCTACGAGACCGGGCACATCCCGGGGGCCGTCAAGATCGATTGGCACACCGAGCTCAACGACCCGGTCGTGCGCGACTACGTCAGCAGCGAGCAGTTCGCCGCCCTCCTCGGTTCGAAGGGCATCGCGCGAGACTCGACCGTCGTCATCTACGGCGACAAGAACAACTGGTGGGCGGCGTACGCGCTGTGGGTGTTCACGCTCTTCGGTCACGAGGACGTCCGGCTCCTCGACGGAGGCCGCGACCTGTGGATCGCCGAGGGCCGCGCGCTCACGACGGATGCCCCTGCGGTCACGCCCGTGGAGTATCCGGTCGTCGAGCGCGACGACTCCGCGGTGCGGGCGTTCAAGGAGGACGTGCTCGCCCACTTCGGCAATCCCCTCGTCGACGTGCGATCGCCCGAGGAGTACAGCGGCGAACGGACGACCGCACCCGCCTACCCCGAGGAGGGGGCGTTGCGTGCGGGCCACATCCCGACGGCGGCATCCGTGCCGTGGGCCCGCGCCGCCGCCGCCGATGGCACGTTCAAGTCGCGCGAGGAGCTCGACGCCATCTACCGCGGCGAAGTCGGCCTCGACGACGGCGACGACATCATCGCCTACTGCCGCATCGGGGAACGATCGAGCCACACCTGGTTCGTGCTCTCGCACCTGCTCGGCTTCGAGAACGTGCGCAACTACGACGGCTCGTGGACCGAGTGGGGCAGCGCAGTGCGCGTGCCCATCGTCACGGGAGCCGAGCGGGGCGAGATCCCCGCCCGCTGACCACGACCCCACTCGGGCCCTCGCGCCCGCAGGGATGGGACAATGGAAGTGATGGATGCCACGACCCTCCCCGCCCGGCTCGCCGAGACCCGCGAGGACTTCCTTGCGCTCGGGATTCCCGACCGCCTGCAGCTGCTGCTCGAGTTCTCGAACGAGCTGCCGTCGCTGCCCGAGCGGTACGCCGACCACCCCGATTTGCTCGAACGCGTCGAGGAGTGCCAGTCGCCCGTGTTCATGTTCGTCGAGCTCGTCGACGGCCGGGTGCACCTGCACGCGACGGCTCCCGCCGAGGCGCCGACGACGCGCGGATTCGCGTCCATCCTCGCGCAGGGCCTCGACGGGCT
This sequence comes from Agromyces sp., assembly GCA_031178045.1. Taxonomy (GTDB): domain Bacteria; phylum Actinomycetota; class Actinomycetes; order Actinomycetales; family Microbacteriaceae; genus Agromyces. The sequence goes on along the minus strand of JAPSJT010000078.1, from coordinate 6,710 downwards.
CACCGCCGACGAGGTGCTCGAGATCCCCGACGACTACCCGCAGTCGCTGGGCCTCTCCGAGGCGGTCTCACCGCTCCGGGTGCGCGGGATGACGGCCATGCTCGGTCGCGCGAAGCGTCAGCTTCGCGAGCGGCTCACGGCAGCCTGAGCGCCTCGAGCCGGCTCGAAGACCCGGCTCGGCCGTTCAGCCGCTGATCTCCGCCTCGTCGACGAGTTCACGGGCCGTCGCGTGACTGCGCTCCAGCCAACCGCGCACGAGCCCCGACCAGCGTCGCGGATCGTGGTTCCAGAGCTTGGTGTGGCGCGCCCCCTCGAAGACCTCGAACTCGACGAGGTCGGGGCGGGCGGCGGCGAGTCGGCGCGAACCGTCGATCGGCACGAAGCCGTCGTCGACGCTGTGCATGAGCAGGATCGGCACATCCAGCTCGCCGGCCCGAGCGACCGGATCGAGCTCCTCGACCGAGATCGGCGCTGCCATCCCCGTGAGCCCGGCTCCGATCGGACCGCCGAGCAGGCGAACCACCGCGTCGCCGAATCCGGGCGGCAGATTCTGCAGGGTGCCCTGGAAGCGGAGGATGTCGACCCAGTCCACCGCGGGCGAGTCGAGGATGACCCCGACGAGCCGCTCCCGGACCGTCGCCGATCGCAGCACCGCCTGCAGCGCGATCATCCCGCCCATCGACCACCCCATCAGCACGACCCGCTCGGCACCGTGCGCGACGGCGTATCGCACCGCGGCTACGACGTCGGCCCACTCCGTGCCGCCGAGTCCGTACCGGCGATCCTCGCTCTCGGGAGCCTCGCCGTCGTTGCGGTAGGCGATGAGCAGGCTGTTCCACCCCGCTTCGTGGGCCGGAGCGACGGCCCGGAGCGTCTCGTGCCGTTTCGCTCCCCTCCCGTGCACCTGGATGATCCATCGCTCTGACGGCGTGTCGGCGGGGATGAACCAGGCGGGGGCCGGCCCGAGCGAGGTCTCGACCACGACGTTCTCGTAGTCGTACCCGAGATCCCACGGGCCGAGGTGGTACCAACCGGTGATCCGCCCGCGCGCGGCTCGATCGAGCCGTCCGAAGTCGACGGCCTCGATGCGGCGTCGCACGGACTTCGCACCGTCGTCGACGACGTCCCCCAGGCGTGCATGGCCGGCGTCGCGGTCGAACCAGAGCCCGTATCGTCCGGGCATCCGCGTCTCGTCCGTCGCCTCGAGCACGACTTCGCCGCTTGCGAGATCGACGGCGTGGATCTTCACGTCGTCGGGTCGCGCGCTCACGGGCGTCACGACCCGTCTCGCCATCACGATCGTGATGGCTCCGGCCGTGATTCCGACCGCGGCCGCCAGCAGTCCGACCGCGCCGGCGGCGATTCCGAAGGCGGTTCCCGCACCACTTCGTCGACCCATCCGTGCCCTCCTCGCGAAGCGGTCGTCCGTGTGGGAGACGGTGCGGCGTGCCGCCGACATCCGTTCCACCCGAGACTCTAGTCTGCACACGTGCCCGACTCTCCGACGCAGCAGCCACCCGAGTTCGCGGCCGCGCTCGACGCGTTGCGCGCGGCGTCGCCCCGTGCCGAGCTGCGGGTGACGGAGATCCCCGCACCCGGATCGCTCGCGCCGTTCGCGGTGGCGCTCGCGGCGGATGTCTCCCCCGGGCGGCATGGCGATGACTCCGAGCTCGGCACCGGGCGCTTCGTACTGCTCTACGACCCCGATGAGCCCGAGGCGTGGGGCGGTCGCTTCCGCGTGGTCTGCTTCGCGCAGGCGCCCCTCGAGACCGACATCGGCCTCGACCCGTTCCTCGCGGATGTCGCGTGGTCGTGGCTCGTCGACGCGCTCGATGCGCGGGGCGCCCGATACATCGCCGCATCGGGCACGGCGACGAAGATCCTCTCCACCGGCTTCGGCGAACTGGCGCGCCAGGGTGACGGCGCGCAGATCGAGGTGCGCGCCTCCTGGACGCCGCTCGACGCCGCCGTCGGAGCGCATGTGGAAGGCTGGAGCGAGTTGCTGTGCATGCTCGCCGGGTTGCCGCCTCGTTCCGAGGGGGTGACCGCTCTGCCCCGACGGAGGTCCGACCGTGGATGAATTCCGGGTGATCGACTCACCCGCCGACTTCGACGACGCGGTTCGGCGACTCGCCTCGGGCGAGGGTCCCGTCGCGGTCGACGCGGAGCGGGCGAGCGGGTTCCGGTATTCCCAGCGCGCGTACCTGATCCAGATGTTCCGGCGCGGGGCCGGGACCTTCCTCTTCGACCCGCCTCGGATCCCCGACTTCGCCGACCTGCAGGCCGCCATCCGCTCCGAGGAGTGGGTGCTCCACGCCGCGAGCCAGGATCTTGCGTGTCTGCGCGAAGTCGGCCTCGATCCCGAGCGCATCTTCGACACCGAGCTCGCGGCTCGCCTGCTCGGGATGCCGCGGGTCGGGCTCGCTTCCGTCGTCGAAGAGCTGCTCGACATCCGGCTGGCGAAGGAGCACTCGGCGGCCGACTGGTCCACCAGGCCACTTCCCCAGTCCTGGCTCACCTACGCCGCGCTCGACGTCGAGCTCCTCGTCGATGTGCGTGACCGACTCGTGGAACGCCTCGCGGAATCGGGCAAGGCCGAACTGGCGGAGCAGGAGTTCGAGGCGGTGCTGCACCGCGAGGCGAAGCCGCCCTCGGCCGAGCCGTGGCGACGGCTCTCGGGCATCCACGGCGTGCGCGGCCAGCGGAATCTCGCCGTCGCGCGCGAACTCTGGCTCGCCCGCGACGCGCGCGCCGCCGAGCTCGACATCGCACCGGGTCGGATGGTGCCCGACGCCTCGATCCTCGCCGCGGCGAAGGCGCTGCCGCAGTCGAGGCGGGCGCTGGCCGACCTCCGCGAGTTCACGGGTCGCGCGAGCCGCTCCGAACTCGACCGGTGGTGGGCTGCGATCGAGCGGGGGCTCTCGAGCGACGATCTTCCGGCGGTGCGCGTGCCGACCGATTCGCCACCGCCGCCTCGAGCATGGGCGATGCGCAATCCCGAGGCGGATGCCCGGCTGCGCCTCGCCCGCGCGGCGCTCCTCGAGGTTGCCGAGGCCCGCGAGATGCCCGTCGAGAATCTCCTCACCCCCGATCATCTCCGTCGCGTCGCCTGGTCACCTCCGGCCGAGTACACGGCCGAGGCGATCGGCGAAGCGCTCCGCGAGCTGGGCGCTCGCCCCTGGCAGCTTGAGGCAACCGCACAGTTGATCGCCGATGCCTTTGTCGAGGCATCACAATCCGTTCAGGATGCCGAGTCGGACGCTTCGTAGGTTCCATCAAGCGATTCAGCGGGGTCGGGGCGCGTTCGTAGGATCGAGGCATCCTGATCGAAAGGGAGCTGCAGCGTGGCTGAACGAGCTGATGTCGTGTTCGTCGACGGGGTCCGAACCCCGTTCGGACGAGCCGGCGAAAAGGGCATGTACTGGAACACCCGGGCCGATGACCTCGTCGTGAAGGCGATGGTCGGGCTGCTCGAGCGCAACCCCGACGTGCCGAAGGACCGCATCGACGACGTCGCGATCGCGGCGACGACCCAGACCGGCGATCAGGGCCTCACCATCGGACGCACGGCGGCGATCCTCGCCGGCCTCCCGAAGACCGTGCCCGGGTTCGCCATCGACCGCATGTGCGCCGGCGCCATGACGGCTGCGGCGATGATGTCCGCCTCGATCGGCTACGGGATGTACGACGTCGCGATCGCCGGTGGCGTCGAGCACATGGGTCACCACCCGATGGGCTCGGGTGTCGACCCCAACCCTCGCTTCCTCAGCGAGAAGCTCGTCGGCGAGGACGCCCTCGTCATGGGCGCCACCGCCGAGCGCATCCACGACCGATTCCCGCAGCTCACGAAGGACCGAAGCGACCGTTACGCCCTGGCGAGCCAGCAGAAGACGGCGGCGGCCTACGAGGCCGGCAAGATCCAGCAGGACCTGGTGCCGGTCGCCATCCGCACCGACGAAGGCTGGGGCCTCGCCACGCGCGACGAGGTCATGCGTCCCGAGACGACGCTCGAGGGCCTCGCGAGCCTGAAGACGCCGTTCCGACCCCACGGCCGCATCACCGCCGGCAACGCCTCGGGCCTCAACGACGGAGCGACCGCGGCGATCCTCGCATCGGCCGACGCGGCCAAGGAGTTCGGCCTCACCCCGAAGATGAAGCTCGTGAGCTTCGCGTTCGCCGGCGTGGATCCCGAGATCATGGGCATCGGCCCGATCCCCGCGACCGAGAAGGCCCTCCGCAAGGCGGGTCTCACGATCGACGACATCGACCTCTTCGAGATGAACGAGGCGTTCGCCGTGCAGGTGCTCTCGTTCCTCGACCACTACGGCATCGACGACGACGACCCGCGCGTGAACCCATGGGGCGGTGCCATCGCCGTCGGCCACCCGCTCGCGTCGTCGGGAGTGCGGCTGATGAACCAGCTCGCGAGCCAGTTCACCGAGCGCCCCGACGTTCGCTACGGCATCACGAGCATGTGCGTGGGTCTCGGGCAGGGCGGCACGATGATCTGGGAGAACCCGAACTTCGACAAGAAGGCAGCGAAGAAGGCACGCCGATGACCGACTACACGACGATCGACTTCAACCCCCTGGTCGCGCTCGCGGGCGACGACGAGGTCGTCACGCACTCGTACGTGCGCGACATCCCGCTGTCGGCCGGCAAGACCCTGGCGCTCGTGACGCTCGACAACGGCCGCGACCACACCCGACCGAACACCCTCGGTGCGGCGTCGCTGCTCGAGTACGCGGCAACGCTCGACGGGCTCACGGCCCGCGCGAAGGCCGGTGAGATCCACGCCGTCGCGGTCACGGGCAAGCCGTTCATCCTCGCCGCCGGCGCGGACCTGTCGAAGGTCGCCGAGATCCCCGACCGGGAGACGGCGAAGAAGTTCGTGCAGCTCGGTCACTACGCGCTGGGCAAGCTCAGCGACGTCGGCGTTCCGTCGTTCGTGTTCTACAACGGCCTCGCTCTCGGTGGCGGCCTCGAGATCGGCCTCCACGCCGACTACCGCACGGTGGACGCCTCGGCCCCCGCGCTCGCCCTGCCCGAGGTCTTCCTCGGACTCATTCCCGGCTGGGGCGGCGCGACGATCCTCCCGAACCTCATCGGCATCGAGAACGCGCTCAAGGTCGTCATCGAGAACCCGCTGAAGCAGAACCGCACGCTCAAGGGCCAGGATGCGTTCGACCTCGGCATCGCCGACGCGATCTTCCCGTCGGTGAACTATCTCGAGGACTCGATCCGGTGGGCCGACGACGTCGTCTCCGGCCGCATCAAGGTCAAGCGACCGAACGAGCCCGGCAAGATGGAGCGACTGGTGAAGTGGGATGCCGCGATCGGCATCGCGACGAAGATGCTGAAGAACCGCATCGGATCGGTGCCGCAGTCCCCCTACGCCGCCCTCGAGCTCATGAAGGCAGCGAAGAGCGGGACGCGCGCCGAGGGCTTCCAGCGCGAGGATGAGGTGCTCACCGAACTCATCGGAGGCGACCAGCTGCACGCGTCGGTGTACGCCTTCAACCTCGTCCAGAAGCGCACGAAACGACCCGCTGGCGCGCCCGACAAGGAGCTCGCCAAGAAGGTCACGAAGGTCGGCGTGCTCGGCGCCGGATACATGGCGAGTCAGCTCGCTCTGCTCTTCGTCCGCCGACTGCGCGTGCCCGTCGTCATCACCGACATCGACCAGGCGCGCGTCGACAAGGGCGTCGGGTACATCTCCGACGAGATCGACGCGCTGCTCGGCAAGGGCCGAATCTCGCCCGACGAAGCGAACCGGCTGAAGGCGCTTGTCACGGGGACGACCGACAAGGCCGATTTCGCCGACTGCGACTGGGTCATCGAGGCGGTGTTCGAAGAGCTCGAGATCAAGCAGGACGTCTTCGCCGAGATCGAGCGGTTCGTCTCCCCTGAGGCCGTGCTCGCGACGAACACCTCCTCCCTGTCGGTCGAGCAGATCGGCGCCAAGCTCGCACACCCCGAGCGCCTCGTCGGCTTCCACTTCTTCACGCCCGTGGCGGTCATGCCGCTCATCGAGGTCGTGAAGACCCCGCATACCGATGGGGCGACCCTGTCAACGGCCATGGTGACGGCGAAGAACCTGCGGAAGAACGCGGTGATCACCGCCGACACGCCAGGCTTCGTCGTGAACCGGGTGCTCGCCAAGCTCCTCGGCGAGGCGATGTACGCGGTCGACAACGGCACGCCCTTCGAGGTCGTCGACCGGGCGATCGCACCGCTCGGCCTTCCGATGCCGCCGTCGCAGCTGCTCGACCTCGTCGGGCTCAAGGTCGGTGCGCACGTCCTCGACACACACCACGCGGCGTTCCCCGACCGGTTCTACCGTAGCGAGAACCTGCACCGGCTCGCCGAGCACGGCACCCTCCTCGAGAAGGACGACAAGGGCAGGGTCAAGGGGTTCGACAAGGGTGCCATGAAGATCGTCTCCGGCGGGAAGCAGCCGCTCGGCGCCGACGAGATCCTCGTGCGGCTGCAGGACGGGCTGGCGGACGAGGTGCACCGCATGCTCGAGGACGGCGTGGTCGCCGCCCCCGAGGACATCGACCTCTGCATGATCCTCGGTGCCGGATTCCCCTTCCAGATGGGCGGGGTGACTCCCTATCTCGACCGGGTCGGTGCCTCCGAGCGGGTCTTCGGCGACACGTTCCACCACCCGCCCGTGAAGGGCGTCGGCGCATAGCATCCGACCGAAT
>JAPSJT010000267.1 GCA_031178045.1 Agromyces sp. | reverse complement strand
CGCATGAAGGGCATGCTATCCGGGAAGCACGTTCAGAGCACGGGCCGAGATCGAGGCGAGCCGGGAGACCTGAACGGTCACCCGGCTCGCTCATTGCGTGCTGTGCTACACCGCCGTGACGATGCAGGTCTGCTCCGCGTTGCTGAACGCCTTGCAGCTATTACCTTGGATGGGGGGAAGGCCGGCGGCGGTCGCCGTCGCCTGGTCGGGTGCCCCGTCGACGGTGTAGCTCACGAGCAGCGTGCCGTTCTCGCTGCTGGCGGCGTTCTGGGTGACGAGCGCCACCTCGAAGGTGCTGTTCGCGGGAACGATGAACGTGTTCGTACCGAGGTTCGAACAGGGGCTGAGCCTCACGATGGATACATTGCCGAGGTCTTCTCCGCCGAGCGTGATGTCGGTGATCGTGATGGAGATGGCGGCGTTCGTCGTGTTGGTGATGGTGGCCCTGAACGCGTACCCCTTGAAGACGGGGCTCGAGTTACCGGGCAGCTTGCAGCCGGTGCCCGTGAGCGTGATGATGCCGGGCGACGCCGCATAGGCGGGCGCCGGAACGGCGAGGGCGACGGCAGGGACCGACCACGCCATCGCCTTCGCGACGGTGCGGCGGCTGACGCCGGGCTGCTGTTCTTCGAGGTCGCTCATGTCGAGCCTTCCTGTGCGGTGGGTAAGCCGCGGGTTCGGGTTGCTCAGCCAACTTTAGGGGCTCAGAACCCGTACGTCGACCTCCGGGCCACCCCTCTTTCGGGGGAATAATCGAGGAAATCGTCCGGTCGGGAGGGAATTCGCCTCAAGAGGCGACGAAGATCCGCTCGTCGAGCATGCCTCTCACCGCATCGGCGATGACCGCGTCGACGTCGACGTCGGCAGGTGGTTCGGGATGCGCTCGCAACGCGATCCCACGGAGCTCCTCCTCGGTGAGGCCATCTGCGGCGAGCCACAGGATCGGGCCGATGCCCGTCAGGACGACCACCCGACCCGACACCAGCAGCACCAGCAGATCGTCGACCAGAAGCGCATCGGTGTAGGTCCCCCGCCAGTACGCGCCCGGTCGCTCGACCGGTGAGAGAACGTCTCGCGGCTCGATCAGGCCCGAGAAGCAGTCGCAGTCCCGCTGGGACATCTTGGCCACATCGGTGAGCACCGGCGGGTCGTCGTCGACCGCCGCGAGCACGTCGTCGATGAGCGAGGGAAGGGACGATGCCTCGGAGTAGACCACCCGGCGCACCCCACCGGTCGAGAGCACGGTCTCGAGAAGCGTGCGGAGCGGGTGCTCGAGCGCCGACAGATGGCTCGTCTGCGGAACGAGTTCCGACAACGCCTCGATGATCGGCACACGCTCCACGAACGGCTGCTCGATGTCGGGGCGGCGGTCGAGGAGCACGATCGCCGCGAGGCGGAGTCCGTCGACGGGCGCGGCACGGAGGCCGAGGGTCGAAGCAGGCTCGGTGAGCTTCACGCCGGGCCACGACCCGATCGAGAGCGGCTTCGGATACGCGACGACCGATCCGTCGGCGCGCACGGCCAGGGTCTCGTCGGTCACGTATCCGTAGATGCGACCGAGCGCCTGCGAGGCGGTGGTCTTCCCACGCCCCGACGGTCCGACGAATCCGATGACCCGCCCGTCGTCGAGCGCCACGGCACTCGCATGCAGCATGAGCGCCTGCCCGCGGAGCGCGCCGATCGCTCCGACCGTGACCTCCGAGGTGATGCGCTGGGCGAGCTCCTCGGCGGAGTCCGCCAGGACGGTCGTCGAACGGCCCGCCGAATCCTGGTCCCTCCGCATACCGGCACGAATCACGTGGTCGGGCTCGCCCGATCCGTCATGGGCGATGTCGACCCAGTGCGACCGGATCGACTCCTGGTCTGAGCTGCTCAACGAGTCGTCGAGCTCGATGCGAACCCTGCTCGCCAGCGCGCGAACGTCGAAGACCGTTGGCATATCACGGAGCCTACCCGCCCGTCGGCGCTGAGATCCTCGGCCGGGACCCCAGAAGTGGGCACGCCGCGCGCCGGACCCGCTACTCCTCTACCCTAGGATTCCCACGGCTCCTGCAGCCCGACCCCTTCGGTTGCCCGACCACATCGGAGGTGATCGCCATCGGACTCGCTCCGGCCGATCCGCGATTGACCATCGCGACGATGGCGACTTCCGCGCCGATGGGTGCGCAGATGTATCAGGAGCAGATCGCGCGACGCGCTGAAGCCGGCCTGCACTCCGTCGACGACCGCGCCTGGCGGGTCCGCCGTCTCGTCGTGCGCTCACTCCGATCGACACTGCCGGGAGATCGCCGCATTCCGGTCGGCTGGATCACGTCGGCCCCACCCGCTCTGCGGCGCGAGGCCGGCAGGCTCCTCTACGGTCGGGATGCGGTCACCCACCGGATGAACCTCGAGCTGCCGCCGTCCGCCGGCGCCGATGTCATCACCATCCACGATGTCGTCGCATGGCGGTTCCCCGACGAGTCGTCGCCGGTGCCCTCGGCCATCGAGGAGGCACGGCGCGCGGCCGCGGTGATCTGCGTCTCCGAGTTCAGCGCCCGGGAGGCGGTGGAACTCCTCGGCATCACCGACCCGCACATCGTGCACAACGGCGTCGAGGCTCGGTTCTTCGACGCCGCTCCGCTGCCGAGCGACATCCGCCGGTCCTTCGGCATCCCCGATGAGTACGTGCTGCATGCCGGGGGCGCCTCCCGGCGGAAGAACCTCGAGGCGCTGGCGGAAGCGTGGCCGCTGGTGCATCGAGAGCGACCCGGCCTCCATCTCGTTCTCGCGGGGCCGCCGCACCGCCGACGG
>JAPSJT010000077.1 GCA_031178045.1 Agromyces sp. | reverse complement strand
CCGGGACCTGTTCCCCGAGCCGCCGGCCGACGCCGGGCTCAGCTGCGAGATCGACGGCATCCTGCCGACCGTCTGCACCGTGACCGGCGGACTCATGGCCGGCGAGGCGCTCAAGCTGCTCACGGGCGTCGGCGAGCCGATGCTCGGCCGGGTCGCGGTCTTCGACGCGCTCTCGGGCCGCACGCGCGAGATCGTCTACCGACGTGCGGCGGATGCCGCAGCGCCCCGGCCCTCGATCAGCGCGGCACCCCGAGCGCAGGTCGTCTCCGCCCCCGGGCCGAACGGGGCGGCGACGGTCGACGCGGCCGCGCTCGCGAGCGAGCTCGCCTCGCCCGAGCCGCCGATCCTCCTCGACGTGCGCGAGCCGTGGGAGGCGGAGCTCGCCACGATCCCGGGCTCGACGCTCATCCCGTTCGGCGAACTCGGCGAGCGGATGGCGGAGCTCGACCCCGCGGCATCCGTCGTCGTCTACTGCCACCTCGGCGTGCGCTCCGATTACGCCGCCCGCGCGCTCGAGGCCGCGGGTTTCGAGCGCGTGCGACACCTCGCGGGCGGCATCGACGCGTGGTCGCGTGCGATCGACGACGCGGTGGCGAGGTACTGATGGGCGAGCGCATCCCGGTCGACGAGCACGCGCGCTTCGTGCGTTCGCTGCTGTCGGGCCTCGGTGCCCGACCGACCGAACCGGTTCCGGTCGCCGCCGCCCTCGATCGCATCACGGCGTCGCCGGTCGAGTCGCCGATCGACCTGCCGCCGTTCCGCAACTCGCAGATGGACGGATTCGCCGTGCGAGCCGCCGACATCGCGGACGTCCCGGTCGAACTGCCGATCGCCGGCGAGGTCGCGGCCGGGCCGGGGGTGCCGCAACCGCTCGCGCCGGGCACGGCGGTGCGCATCATGACCGGGGCTCCGTTGCCGGATGGCGCCGATGCCGTGGTGCCCGTCGAGGACACCGAGACCGGAGCGCCCGGGAACGACACCGTCCACGTCGGGGGCGCCGCCGGCGCAGTCCGAATCCTGCGTCCGCGGCGAGCGGGCGAGTACGTGCGCGAGGCCGGCTCCGACCTGGAGGCGGGCGCCGACGTGCTGCCGGCGGGCCTGCGACTCGCCCCGCGTCATCTGGCGGCGGCCGCGGCATCCGGTCTCACCGAGCTGCTGGTGCGCGAGCGGGTGCGCGTCGCGGTCGTCAGTACCGGAAGCGAGCTCGTGCCGCCCGGCGCCGAACTCCGCCCAGGCGAGATCCCCGACGCGAACGGCGTGGCGCTCGCCGCAGCGGTGCGCTCGACCGGTGCCGTCGTCGTTCACGAGGCACGGGTGCGCGACGACGTCGATCGACTGCGTGCGGAGCTCGACGCCGCCCGCGACGCCGGTGCCGAACTCGTGCTGACGAGCGGCGGCATCTCGAAGGGCGCCTACGAGGTCGTGCGCGAACTCATCGAACCGCTCGGCGGCTGGGTCGGCAGTGTCGCGATGCAGCCCGGCGGGCCGCAGGCGACGGCGGCGTACCGGGGCATGCCGGTGATCGGATTCCCCGGCAACCCCGTGAGCGCGCAACTCTCCTTCGAGCTCTTCGTCGCCCCGACGCTCCGGGCGATCGCGGGTCTGCCGCAGGCTCGGACCGCACAGCTCGAACTCGCGGCGCCGCTCGTCTCGGTCGGCGGCAGACGTCAGTTCCTGCGCGGACGCCGTGCGGGCGACGGCCGCGTCGAGGTGGTCGGCGGACCCGGCTCGCACCTCGTCGCCGCGCTCGCCGCATCCGACGTGCTCATCGTCGTGCCCGAAGCGGTCGAGACCCTCGACGCGGGCGCCGTGGTCGATACCGTGGAGCTATGACCTCGCTCACCCACCTCGACGACGACGGCCGCGCGCGCATGGTCGACGTCGGCGGCAAGCCCGTCACCCGGCGCACGGCGATCGCCGAGGGGCGACTCGACACGACCGCCGACGTCGTCGCCCTCGTACGCAGCGACGGACTCAAGAAGGCCGACGTGCTGCCGACCGCCCGCATCGCGGGCATCGCCGGAGCGAAGCGCACGAGCGAGCTCATCCCCCTCGCGCACATCGTTCCGCTCGACTCGGTCTCGATCGACTTCGGCTTCGAGCAGCAGGCCGTCACGATCCGGGCGACGGTGTCGACGACGGCCCGCACCGGCATCGAGATGGAGGCGCTCACCGCCGTGGCCGTCGCCGGTCTCACGCTGCACGACATGGTGAAGGCCGTCGACCCGGCCGCGGAGCTCGGCGGAATCCGCCTCGTCGAGAAGCGCGGCGGCAAGCGGGGCGTCTGGCGAGCGGATGCCACGGGAGCGGCCGATCCCGCACGGGCGACGGATGCCGCGGCCGCCGGTACGCCCGCCACGGTGCTCGTCGTCTCGACGCGGGCCGCCGCCGGTACCGCCGAGGACACGACCGGACCGGTGATCGCCGAGTGGCTGCGGGCGCGCGGGTTCGACCCGGGCGATCCGATCGTCATCGCCGACGTCGATGTCGCCGATGCGATGCGCCGTGCCGTCGCCGGCTCGCCCGCGGTGCTCATCACCACGGGCGGCACGGGGGTGAGCCCCGGCGATCGCACCCCCGAGGCGACGCTCGCCGTGCTCGACCGCGAGCTGCCTGGAGTCGCCGAGGCCATCCGCACCGCGGGCCGGGCCGCCACGCCGACCGCTGCGCTCAGCCGCGCGCTCGCCGGGGTGGCCGGACGCACGGTCGTCGTGAACCTGCCCGGATCCCGCGGCGGCGTCGCCGACGGGCTCACCGTGCTCGACGAGCTGCTGCCGCACCTCATCGACCAGGTCGCGGGCGGCGATCACGCTCCGCGCGGTCGTCGGGCGAGCGCCTCGCCGGAGCGACCCGAGCAGCCCGAGCAGCCCGAGCAGCCCGAGGCGATCGATGGCTGAGGCGACGGGCGACGCGGTCGCCGCGGTGTTCGCGCTCGTCACGACCGAGCCGATCGACCGCGCCGCGATCGAGTCGTTCGTCACGAGCCGGCAGGACGGCGCAGTCGTGACGTTCGAGGGGGTCATCCGCGACCACGACCACGGGGCGTCCGTCACCGCCCTCGACTACGAGGCGCACCCCGAGGCCGAGCGCTTCCTGCGCGAGACGTGCCTCGAGGTCGCCCGCGAGACCGGCCTGCGCATCGGTGCCGCGCACCGGGTGGGCGCGCTCACCATCGGGGATGTCGCGCTCGTGGCATCCGTCGCCGCCCCGCACCGCGCCGAGGCCTTCGCGGCGTGCGCCCTGCTCGTCGACCGCATCAAGGAGCGCACGCCGATCTGGAAGCGGCAGCACCTCGAGGGCGGCTCGACCGAGTGGGTCAACCTCTGACGCGGAGCGCTACTCGAGGCTCTCGGACCCGCGCTGCGCTCGTGACGCGAGCCGCTGGAGTTGCCATCCGTGCACGTCGGCCAGCCATTCCAACGGGGCCGACGGGCCGACGCGCGGGTCGTCGGGAACGCCGCCGTCGTGCAGCGCCGCCACGTACGCCCGATCCAGTGCGATCCGTGCCCGGAGCTCGGCGGTTCCGCCGACGGAGCCGTGACCGGGAATGACGACCTCGACGTCGTCGGCCACGCTCTCGAACAGCTCGAGCGCGCCGAGGTAGTCCTCGATGGGATCCGGGGCCTCGAGATCGAGGAACGGCATCAGGATGTCGGAGAGCATGTCCCCGGCGACGAGCACGCCGCGCTCCTCGACCAACAGGGCCGCATGGCCGGGGGCGTGCGCCCGGTGCTCGATGATCCTCACTCCGGGGCCGTCCCAGGGGACGCGCTCGGCTCCGACGGGGAGACCCGTGATGAGTCCGAGCAGCTCCATCGGGATGTCGTCGGCGTGCTCCGGCGGGAGCCCCTCTGCGATGCGGGCCTTCCAGTCGGCGTGCGTGAGCAGATCGCTCATCGAGTCCGCACAGCGAGCCGTGCCGTAGCGAGGCACATCGCCGAAGTCGCGGTGCCAGAGCACGTGGTCCCAATCGGGGTGCGTCGAGAAGCCCGCGACGACGCTCCGGCCCGATTCGCGGAGGTCGTTCGCGAGGGCGGCCAGCTCGTCGCTGGTGATTCCCGGGTCGATGAGCAGCACGCCGGCCGCGCCCTGCACGACGACGGAGTTGCTCTGGAGGAATTCGCTCTCGTGGACGAACACGCCCTCAGCGACCTGTCTCAGCATGGTCGAGCCCTACGACCGGGTCGGCGGAGCGGCGGCCCGGCGCACCGGCCGGTAGGTGATGTGCGTCACACGCGAGGTCGCCCGCACCGAGACGCGTTCCAGCGCCTGCGGCGGGACGCCGTCGAACACGCGCTCGCCGGCGCCCAGCACGCACGGCGTGATGTGGAGCCGGAGCTCGTCGATGAGGCCGGCGGCGAGGTACTGGTTGACCGTACTCGCACCGCCGGCGACGGAGATGTCCCGGTCGCCGGCCGCCGCGCGCGCTCGGGCCATCGCGGAGTGGATGCCGTCGGTGACGAAGTGGAACGTCGTGCCGCCCTCCATCTCGATCGGCGCGTGGTCGAAATGCGTGAGCACGAACACCGGCCCGTGGTACGGCGGGTTCGGCCCCCACCAGCCGCGCCAGTCGCGGTCCCACTCGCCGCGCACCGGGCCGAACATGTTGCGGCCCATGATGGTGGCCCCGGCGCCGACGATGCCGTCCACTTCAGCGCGGTTCTCCTCGTAGTCCTCGAACATCCACCCGTGGAGCGAGTTCTCCTCGATGTCGCCGAGCGGCGCCTCCTCCCGCTGGTTCGGCCCCGCTGCGTAGCCGTCGGCCGAGACGGCGATATCGCTGTACACCCTGCCCATGCGGTGACTCCCTCGACCGATCGGTTCGCGCTGGTTGCGAGGCTACTCCGCCGCCGGCCGGCGTGCGGCCCCTCGCCCGTCGCTCTCGCGTGAACCGATCGCGGATCGCGTGGTGCCGCGTCAGCCGCCGGCGAACGGGGGCAGCACGTCGACGTTCGCGCCGAGCGGCGCCGACGCATCCCGTTGCACGACGCCGTCGACGAGGAACGAGCCGTTCGCCACGACGCGGGCCATGCCCGCACCGTACCGGTCGACGAGCAGATCGCGCAGCTCGCCGACGGTCGCGCCGGCCTCGGCGCGCGGCAGTCGCTCCTCCTCCACTCCCGAGACCTCGGCGGCCGCGGCGAAGTAGCGGACGGTCACGGATGCCGCGGTCACGGATGCCGCGGTCACGGATGCCTCAACCACCGATGCCTCCCATCGAGCGCATCGGTCGCACGAAGTCGTCGTCGTCGATGCCGTGCCCGGCCTTCTTGCCCCACATCGCGGCTCGCCAGCGGTCGGCGATCGTCGCATCGTCGGCGCCGCCCCGGAGGAGCCCGCGCAGGTCGGTCTCGTCGTCGCCGAAGAGGCACGCGCGCACCGAGCCCTCGGCCGTGAGTCGCGTGCGGTCGCACGCGCCGCAGAACGAGCGCGTGACCGACGCGATGATGCCGACGGTCGCGGGGCCGTCGTCGACCAGCCACTCCTCCGCGGGGGCCGAGGGATCGTCGCGGCCCACCGGCGTGAGGGTGAACCGCGCCCCGAGCACGTCGAGCAGCTCGGCGGCGTCGACCATGTTGTCGCGCTTCCACGCCTCGTCGGCGTCGAGCGGCATCTGCTCGATGAAGCGCAACCGGCAGCCGTGTTCGATCGCCCATTCGAGCAGAGCGGGAGCGTCGTGCAGGGTCTCGCGCATCGCGACGGCGTTGATCTTCAGGGGCCCGAGGCCGGCGCGGTGCGCCGCGGTGATCCCGGCAAGCACAGCGGGCAGGCGGTCACGCCGCGTGAGGCGGGTGAAGTGCTCGCGATCGAGGGTGTCGAGCGACACGTTCACGCGGGAGAGCCCGGCGGCCCGCAGCGCCTCGGCCTTGCGGTCGAGGCCGATGCCGTTCGTGGTGATGGCGAGGGGCGTGCCCGGCGCGGCGGCCGCGCTCAGCGCGATGATCTCGACGAGGTCGGGCCGGGTGAGCGGCTCACCGCCGGTGAAGCGCACCTCCTTCACGCCGAGCTCATGCACGGCGATGCCGACGAGGCGGGCGATCTCGGTGGCCGAGAGCAGCTCGTCGCGCGGGATCACGGGCAGGCCCTCGGCGGGCATGCAGTAGGTGCAGCGCAACGAGCAGGCCGAGGTGATCGACACGCGCAGGTCGCGAGCGACGCGGCCGAAACGATCGACGAGCCCCGCGACATCCGGTCGGCCATCGATCGGGGGCGCGACCGACGGCGGCCGGCGCACCGCCGGCATCCCGAGTGAGAGGGCCGCCATGTGACCACGATAGGCGCTCGCGGGTTTCGGGGAGATGACGTCGACGAGGGTTGACACCCGTCACCCGATGATGCGGGTGACAGCGGATGCCGCCATCACTATGTTGAGACGTGTCGAACGTGTCGGAGGGTGGCCATGTCGTTCATCACGCGAGGATTCAGCGGTCGGAGCCGGGAGCGTGACGACCGGCTTCCGCCCGGCCAGACGCTCGTCCACGATTTCCCGGTGCTCTCGGCGGGGCCGACCCCCGAGATCGACACCGCCGAGTGGGAGTTCACCATTCGAACCGAGTCCGGCGTGCACCGCTGGAACTGGGACGAGTTCATGTCGCTGAAGATCGATGAGGTCGACACCGACATCCACTGCGTGACCCACTGGTCGAAGCTCGGCACCCGCTGGCGAGGCGTCTCGCTCGACACCCTCTTCGAAGACGTCGAGACCCAGCTCGACTACGTGATGGCGCACAGCTACGGCGGCTACACGACGAACGTGCCCCTCGACGAGCTGCTGGACGGCAAGGCGTGGGTGGCGTTCGAGTTCGACGGCGAGCCGCTCGATCCCGAGCACGGCGGCCCCGCGCGGCTGCTCGTGCCGCACCTCTACTTCTGGAAGAGCGCCAAGTGGGTGCGCGGCCTCGAGATGATGGACCAGGACGAGCCCGGCTTCTGGGAGCAGAACGGCTACCACCTCCACGGGGATCCGTGGAAGGAGGAGCGGTACTGGTGAGCGACGCGACCGCGACGGCGGCGACCGGGGCGCCCGCCGCGCCGGTCGCGAGCGTGCCACGCGCCGGCTGGCACGTCGGCACGGTCGTCGCCGTGCAGCGCGAGACACCGAGCGCCGCACGCATCGAGCTCGACGTCGCGACGTGGCCGGGCAACGCAGCGGGCCAGCACCTCGACGTGCGGCTCACGGCCCCCGACGGGTACACCGCGACCCGCTCGTACTCGATCGCCTCGTCGGGGCCGTCGGCACGCGTCGTGCTGGCGGTCGACAAGCTGCCCGACGGCGAGGTGTCGCCGTTCCTCGTCGACGAGCTGCGAGCGGGCGACCAGCTCGAGGTGCGCGGCCCGCTCGGTGCGTTCTTCGTCTGGCGGCCCGCGACGGATGCCGCGGCGGCGGCGTCGGGCGCCAGGGCCCGTCCCGTCCAGCTCATCGCGGGCGGCTCGGGCGTCGTCCCGCTGTACGCGATGGCGCGGGCGCATCACGACGCCCGCGACCTGACGCCCTTCCGCATGCTCTACTCGGCGCGCACGCCCGACGACGTCTACTTCGCCGACGAACTCGTCGCCCTCGAGGCATCCGACGCCTTCCGGCTCGACCTCGTCTACACGAGACGCGCGCCCGAGGGCTGGCCGTCGCCCGCCGGCCGGATCACCCGCGAGGCGCTCGCGTCCGCCGCGCTCCCCGCCGACGAGTGGCCGCTCGTCTACGTCTGCGGCTCGACGGGCTTCGTCGAGCGCGTCGCGAGCTGGCTCATCGAGCTCGGGCACGACGCCCGCGACATCCGCACCGAACGATTCGGAGGCCTCTGATGCAGCACGTCGACGGCAACGCCATCGCCGGTCCGCTCGCCGAGTTCTTCGCCTTCGACGTGACGACGTCGGTGGCCCGGTGCAGCGGCTGCGGCGCCATGGCCGAGCTCGCCCGCGCCATGGTCTATACGAGTCCCGCGGGTTCCGTGCTGCGCTGCGCGAGCTGCGACCAGGTGCTCGCGACGCTCGTCGAGTCCGACGACCGGGCGTGGATCGGCTTCAGCGGCGTGAGCGCCATCGAGGTGCGGCGCGGCTGAGCCGGCTCGGTGCTGGGGGGTTCGCCCGTGTGGATCGGCTGGATCGAGTTCGACCTGCTGCTCGGCGACGTGCACTCGCTCAAGGGCAAGCGCGCGGTGCTGCGGCCGATCCTCGCGGAGCTGCGGCGCAACCTCGACATGAGCGTCGCCGAGGTCGGCGACCATGAGCTCCACCGGCGCGCGGAGATCGGCGTCGGCATCGTCGCCGCGCACTCCGAGCGGGTGACCGACGCACTCGACCGGGCCGAGCGGCTCGTCGCCGAACGCCCCGAGATCACCCTGCTCGCGGCCCGTCGCCGGCTGCGCCACAGCGACGACGACTGAGCCGTCACCGCGCGGTCGGGTCGTCCGTCACTCGGGGAGGTTGCCGGCCGCGCCGTTGATCGTGAACGGCGTCGTGACCCCCTCGTACATGAGGTGCGCGACGAGGCCGTCGACGGCGTGCGCGAGGGTGTGGCAGTGATCGCTCCAGATGCCGGGGTTGTCGGCGACGAAGGCGAGCTCGTACGACTCGCCGGGGCGCACGTCGAGCGAGTCGACGATCCATGGGCTGCCGGATGACGCGACCCCGTCGCGCGAGAGCACGACGACGTGGTGGCCGTGCAGGTGCATGGGATGCACGTCGCCCGAGTCGTTGCGGACGCGCATGGTGACGACGTCGCCCTCGCTCACCTGGAACATCGGCACGTCGGGGAACATCCGCCCGTTGATGGTCCAGAAGTTGCCGGGGCGACCGTCGATGATGCCGGGGCGTCGAGCGATGACGTACTCGAACGAGCGGTCGGATGCCGCGGGGTCGAACTCCAGCGGTGCGGGCTCGCCGTAGGCGAGCGGGTCGAGGGTCTCGTCGGGTTGCGGCGCGGGCGGCGCTGACGCGTCGGGGTCGCCGATGAGCACGCTGCGAGCGCCGCCGACGTGCAGCCGCACGGCCTCGCGCGCCGCCGGGGCCGGGATCGCGACATCCGCTCGCCCGCCGGCCGGAATGAGCACTCGCCGTCCGTCGACCTCCGTCGGCGCGTCCACCTCGTGCCCGTCGATCGCGAGCACGCGGAACGGCGTCGCCGACCAGACCGCGGCGGTGCCCTGGTCGGTGTTCACGACACGCACGCGCACCGGCGTGCCGGGGGCGGCCGCCACGTGCTCGTCCTGCGCGCGGCCGTTGAGGGTGTGCTGGCCGCCGTAGACGTGCAGCAGCGCGACGAACTCGGTCGCGGCGCTCGCCGCGGCGTCCGCGGCATCCATCGGCTCGATGACGATCGCGCCGAGCAGCCCGCCCTCGACCTGCTCGTGCGACACCTGATGCGAGTGGTACCAGTACGTGCCCGCGTCCTCGGCGACGAAGCGGTAGACGTGCCGGCCTCCCACCGGAACGGCGTCCTGCGTGATGCCCGCCACCCCGTCGGCCGCGTTCGGCACGTCGATGCCGTGCCAGTGCAGCGTGGCGCCGTCGGCCACCGACTCGTTCACGAACTCGACCTCGACGAGCTCGCCCTGCCGGGCTCGGAGCTCCGGCCCGGGCGACGTGCCGTTCACCGTGTAGCCGTCGACCGGGCGGCCGCCGGGGACCTCGATCCGCTCCTGCCGTGCGACGAGTTCGACCCGCACGTCGGCGGGGCGATCGGGGTCCGCTTCGAGCGCGGTCACGTCGACCTGGCGGGCACCCGGGTCGGATGCCGCTGCGCTGACGCCGTGGCCGGCGTGGCTCGAGTGCTCCCCGCCCATGTCCATGACCGAGTACTCGCCGAGCAGCGTCGAGCTCCACGCGAGCGCACCGGCGCCGAGCGCGGTGGCGACCGCGACCCCGACGACGGCGCACCGCCGGAGCTCACGCCGCGACGGCATCGGTCGTCGCCCCCTCGTGGTGCTCGCCGGTGCCCGCGCGCGTCGCACGCCGCATCCGGAACGCGCTCATGACCGCGGCGAGCACGATCGCGAGGGCGTTCGCGCCATGGATGAGGCCGAGATACGGGACATCCGTGATCGAGAAGCCGAGCGTCACCTGCAGCGCGATGAGCCCGAACGTGATCGCGGCCCACAGCCTCGCGCCGCGTGCCCGCACGAAGAACGAGACGACGAGCAGCGCGAACCCGAGCAGCGGGATGACGACGCCGCCGACGATCCCGTGGATCCAGAACCCGAGCTCGCCGGTGCCGCCCGCGCCGCCGCTCTCGAGGAGCGCCTTGTCGACGACGCCCCCCTCGGACACGCGGTTGAGCACGCCGCCGAAGGCGAACGCGATGGCGGCGGCCTGCACGACGACGCCTCCCGCGATGATCCAGGCCAGAGCCGAGAAGACCTTGCGCATGATGTGACTCCCTGTTCGTGCGGGCCGTCGGATGCGGCGTCCGCTCGACCTCGACTCTGCTCGGCGCCGACGACGACGGGAACAGGGCTGCCCATGCCTGCGGTGGCGGGCTTCGGCACTGCGCATGGAGGACAGCCGCTACGTGCGGTCACGGAAGTCCCCCTGCCGCCGAACGCGCGGCAGGAGGACGATGGGATCGTGGACCGCAGGTGGGTATGCCTCGCGACGCTCGGCCCGATCGGGGTCGCTGCGCTGGTCTACATCGTGATCACGCGCGGGTTCGTCGAAGGGGACGCCGACCACGGCCTCGCCTGGCCGCTGCTCGGCGCGCTGCCGCTCTTCGTGTTCGGCATGTGGCTGCTGACGGTGTCGTCGTCGCGCACCGCGCTGCTCGTCGGGCTCGCCGCCACCGCGATGCTCGTCGGCTCGGCCTACGAGACGATCGTGCAGCGCAACGACGACTGGCTGACGCAGCCCTGGTTCCCGCTCTTCAACGTGATCGGCCTCACGGCGGATGCCGCAGCGACCGCGGCGCTCCTCATCGTGTTCGCGACGTTCCCCACGGGCGTGCCCGAGCGCCGCTGGCAGCGCGTCGCCGTCGTCTTCGTCTGGACGCCGCTGCTCGTCGGACCCCTCACCCTCATCACCACGCCGCACGTCGTGATGTCGCCGTACATCGGCATCAGCGGCGACGCCATCCCGAACCCCTTCGCCGTGCCGTGGCTCGCCTGGGCGGAACCCCTCGTGCACTACCTCGTCTACCAGCCGTGGCCGGCGATCGTGCTCGGCCTGGCGGTGCTCGGGTCGCGGGCGATCTTCGGGGCCCCCGAGGTGCGCGCTCGCACGCGAGTCATGGCGCTCACCGTCGGCGCCGCCATGGTCGCGTTCGGCATCTGGACCTTCGCGCCGGGCGTCGTGCTGGTCCAGCTGTTCGTCTACGCCTCGCTCATCGCGCTGCCCGTCGCCGCGATCCACGGGATCCTCCGCCACGGCGCGTTCGACATCGCGCCCGGCGACCGGCGCCGCACCGTCGTGCGCTCCTCGAGCCTGCTCATCACCGTCGTCTACGCCATCGGCGTCGCGACGCCCGCGCTGCTTCTCGCCGACGGGCTGAGGGTCGTGCCAGGGATCCTGCTCACGACGATCGTCGCCGTCTGCCTGCTGCCTGTGCGCGCGTGGATGCAGCGCTGGATCCACCGCGCGCTCTTCGGGGACCGCGATCGCCAGCTCGCCATGCTGAGCGAGCTCGGTGCGCGGCTCGAACACGCCGTGCAGCCCCGAGAGCTGCTCACCCGGCTCGCCGAAGCCGTGCGCGCCGGGCTCGACGCGTCGTGGGTGCGCGTACGGCTCGTGTCATCGGACGGCGCGTTCGTCGACTCGCCCGGGAGCGTGGGCGTCGCCGGTGTGGTCGCAGGGGAGGCGGCGGAATCCTGCGACCTCGTCAATGCCGACGAGAATCTCGGACGCATCGAGGTGGGACGCCGTCGGCGCGGTGAGTACGGCGACGCCGAGCGGACCCTCCTGCGCACGATCG
>JAPSJT010000076.1 GCA_031178045.1 Agromyces sp. | reverse complement strand
AGAAGGAGCACCTCGCGATCGACGAGGCCAAGAAGCTCGGCATCCCCGTCATCGGCATCCTCGACACGAACTGCGACCCCGACGAGGTGCAGTACCCGATCCCGGGCAACGACGACGCGATCCGCTCGGTGAGCCTGCTCACCCGAATCATCGCCGACGCCGCCGCCGAAGGCCTCATCGAGCGTCACCAGAAGCCCGAGGCCGAGGGCAACGTCTCCGCCGTCGAGCCGCTCGCCGAGTGGGAGCAGGAGCTCCTCCAGGCGCAGACGCCCGAGCAGTCCTCGCCCGAGACCGCCAAGGTCGATGGAGCGACCGCCGAGGCCGAAGAGGTCGCCGAAGTCGTCGAGGCCGTGTCGGCCGACGCCACCGCCGAAGCGGCGACGGAGACTCCGGCCGACGCCGAGGCCGCTGAAGCAGCGACGGAGACCCCGGCGGACGCCGAGGCCGCCGAAGCAGCCGAGTCCAAGTAATCACTCCACCTACGACCACGAGTCCAGGAGACACCCCGAATATGGCCAACTTCACTCTCGAAGACGTCAAGAACCTGCGCGAGCGCCTCGGCACCGGCATGGTCGACACGAAGAACGCACTCGTCGAGGCCGACGGTGACGTCGAGAAGGCGGTCGAGATCCTCCGCCTGAAGGGCGCGAAGGGCAACGCGAAGCGTGCCGACCGCTCCACCGCTGAGGGCCTCGTCGCCGCCGTCGACAACGGCGACGGCACCGCGACCCTCATCGAGCTCGCGTGCGAGACCGACTTCGTCGCCAAGGGCGACAAGTTCGTCGCACTGGCCGACCGCGTTCTCGCGGCGACTGCTGCGGCCCGCGCCGACTCGATCGAATCCGCCCTCGCCGCGCCGGCCGACGGCAAGACCGTCGCCGACGTCATCAGCGAGGAGGCCGCGATCCTCGGCGAGAAGGTCGAGCTCCGCCGCATCCGCCTCGTCAAGGGCGAGCACTTCTCGATCTACCTGCACAAGACGTCGAAGGACCTGCCCCCGCAGGTCGGCGTCGTGCTCGGCTACGCCGGTGACGACGGCGAGACCGCTCGCTCGGTCGCGCAGCACATCTCGTTCGCGAACCCCGAGTACCTCACGCGTGAGGACGTCCCGGCGGACGCGGTCGAGAAGGAGCGCGCCATCGTCGAGCAGATCTCTCGCGAGGAGGGCAAGCCCGAGGCAGCCCTGCCGAAGATCATCGAGGGTCGCCTCGGCGCCTACTTCAAGCAGGTCGCACTGCTCGAGCAGGACTACGCCAAGGACAACAAGCTCTCCGTCGGCAAGGTCGTCTCCGACGCGGGCCTCACAGTGAGCGACTTCGCTCGCTTCAAGGTCGGCGCCTAAGTCGTGATGAGGGAGTCCGGATCGTCGATGCGATCCGGACTCCCTTTTCCATGCGCGGATGCCGCTGCGAGGCGCCGCGGCGTGCGGCATCGGCGCGCGACCTCTGACACCGGCACTGCGCTGCGGCCGGTGAACCACTAGTTTTGACACGGGCAGGAAGGACGGTCGGGGATGACGGACAAGAAGCGCAGGGTGATGCTGAAGCTCTCGGGCGAGGCGTTCGGCGGCGGATCCCTGGGGGTCAATCCCGACGTCGTGAGCGCGCTGGCGCGTGAGATCGCGGATGCCGCGCGCACCGTGGAGATCGCGATCGTCGTCGGCGGGGGCAACTTCTTCCGCGGGGCCGAGCTCTCGCAGCGCGGGATGGACCGCGGCAGAGCCGACTACATGGGCATGCTCGGCACCGTCATGAACTCGCTCGCGCTGCAGGACTTCCTCGAGCAGGCCGGCGCCGAGACGCGGGTGCAGTCGGCGATCTCGATGACCCAGGTGGCCGAGCCGTACATCCCGCGCCGCGCCGAGCGGCACCTCGAGAAGGGCCGGGTCGTGATCTTCGGCGCGGGCGCCGGCCTCCCGTACTTCTCAACCGACACCGTCGCAGCGCAACGCGCGCTCGAGATCGACGCCGACGTCGTGCTCGTGGCGAAGAACGGTGTCGACGGGGTGTACTCCGATGACCCTCGCACGAACCCCGAAGCGCAGAAGATCGACCGCATCAGCTACCAGGAGGCGCTCCAGCGCGGGCTGAAGGTCGTCGACTCGACGGCGTTCAGCCTCTGCATGGACAACGGCATGCCGATGCAGGTCTTCGGCATGACGCCGAGCGGCAACGTCACGGCGGCGATCCTCGGTGCCGAGCTCGGCACGGTGGTCAGCAATGGAGTGCCGGCCTCCACTCGATAGACTGTCCCGAGTAGCGAACCCAGAAGGAGCCCCCGTGATCGCGGATGTACTTTCCGATGCCACCGCACGCATGCAGAAGGCTGTCGAGGTCGCGAAAGACGACTTCGCATCCGTCCGCACGGGTCGGGCCAACCCGCAGCTCTTCCAGAAGATCATGGTGAGCTACTACGGCACCCCCACGCCGCTCTCGCAGCTCGCTTCGCTGCAGAATCCCGAGGCGCGCACGCTCGTCGTCACGCCCTACGACAAGAGCGCGCTGAAGGACATCGAGCAGGCCATCCGCGACACACCGAACCTCGGGGCGAACCCGTCGAACGACGGCAACATCGTGCGCGTCACGTTGCCCGAGTTGACGGAGGAACGTCGCAAGGAGTTCGTGAAGATCGTGCGTTCGAAGGCCGAAGACGCTCGAGTGTCGGTGCGCAACATCCGGCGCAAGGCCAAAGACGACCTCGACGCGCTGAAGGGCGAGGTCGGTGACGACGAGGTGTCGCGGGCGGAGAAGGAGCTCGAGCTTCTGACCAAGGCGAACGTCGACGCGATCGACGACGCGCTGAAGCGCAAGGAAGCCGAACTCCTCGAGGTCTGAGGGAACACCATGTCGGGCGTCCCCAAGGAGGAGCAGTCGGACGCCGGGGGGCATGAACGAACCTCGCGTGACGAGTTCCGCGCGCAAGTGCACGCGCGAAAGGTCGAGCTCGAGCGCCAGTTCGAAGCTTCGAAGGCCCAGTTCGACCAGGCGCAGGAGAAGATCCAGGCGCGCACCGGTCGCAACCTGATCCTCGCCATCCTCATCGGCCTCGCGTTCGGTGGTGCTCTCCTGCTGAGCCTCCTCGTGATCAAAGAGCTGTTCATGCTCTTCGCGGTGCTCATCGCGGCGTTCGCGAGCTACGAGCTCGCGCAGGCCCTGCGCAAGGGCGACTACCTCGTGCCGCGGGTCCCGTCGGTCGCCGTCGCGGTCCTCGCCGTGCCGATCGCCTACTACGGCGGCGCGGGCGGTCAGCTCCTCGCGGTGCTCGGTGGGATGCTCGTCGTCTCGCTGTGGCGAGTCGCCGAGCAGGCGATGCCGTCGCGCCGGCGCCCGGGTACGAGGCTCGTCCGCGACCTCACCGCGGGCGTGTTCGTGCAGGCGTATGTGACCTTCCTCGCGACGTTCGCCGTCGTGCTCACGGCGGCCGACGGCGGGGAGCTCTGGACGCTCGCGTTCATCATCGTCGCGGTGGCCGCCGACACCGGCGCGTATGCGTTCGGGCTCATGCTCGGGAAGCATCCGATGGCTCCCGTGATCAGTCCGAAGAAGACATGGGAGGGCTTCGCCGGGGGAGGGGTCACGAGCATCGTCGCGGGCGTGCTGCTGTCGACGCTCATGCTCGGGAACACCTGGTGGTTCGGCCTCATCTTCGGGGTGCTCATCTTCCTGACCGCCACGCTCGGCGATCTCGTCGAGTCGCTCGTGAAACGCGACATCGGGATCAAGGACATGAGCTCGTGGCTGCCGGGGCACGGCGGATTCCTCGATCGACTCGACTCGATACTGCCGTCGGCGGCAGTCGCGTTCGCAGCCTTCCGGATCTTCGGGTGAGCGTCCGCAATAATGGTGCGGTGGATGCCACCTTCCCTCGTGCCAGAAAGCCCCAGCCCGGCTACAACACCGCCCAGGTGGAGGAGTTCCTGCGAGTGGCGCGGCGCGCCTACGACGGCGCTCCGGATCCCGGCGATCCGCCACTCTCGTCGGAGAAGATCCGGCTGACCGCGTTCGCCATGCAGAAGGGCGGATACTCCACGGCGCATGTGGACGCCGCCCTCGAACGGCTGGAGGACGCCTTCGCCGCTCGTGAACGACAGGTGGCCGCGCGTCTGCACGGCACCGAGGCCTGGCTCGCCGAGGCGCGCACGACCGCGCAGGTCGTCTCGAACCGTCTCGCTCGTCCTGAGGGGCAGCGCTTCGACCGGGTGAGCCCGCTGGCGCTCGGGTACCGCGTGCGCGAGGTCGATCGCTTCGCCGACAAGCTCACGCGCTACTTCCGCGACGGCTGGCCGATCTCCATCGACGACGTGCGGAGTGTCGTGTTCACGACACAGCGTGGCGGCTACCGGGAGTCGCAGGTCGACCTCGTGCTCGACGCCGTGGTGGACGTCATGCTCGCCGTGCGCTGACGCGGTGCAGCACCGTCGTCGTGGTGTTCGACGCCGTGGCCACGCCTCCGATACACTCGACGAATCGTGGGCAGGCATTCGGACAGTGACGAGTCGATCGCACCCGTGCGCCCGTCGGCGAGTGCCGCTCGACGACCGGGCCGTGTGAAGCAGGCCGCGACCGTCGTCTTCGCATTCGCCGCTGCGGTGAGCTTCGTGCTCGTGAACCTCGTCGATCCGTTCGCGGGTGCGACCGCGTCGCCCGACTTCGCCGAGCGGGGCGATCGCTTCGGCGGTGCCGAGGTGCAGGCGTACGACGTCGAGGGCGAGTACACGATCGACGTGTCGAAAGAGGCCTACGTCGTCGAGAAGAAGCCCGAGCCGGTGAAGCTCGCCCCGGCTTCGACCTCGCCCGAGAGCGGATGGGCCCCGCCTGCGGTCACCCCCGATCCGGGCTCGGCGCAGGCGTATGCGGCCGGTGCGGTGGCGGCCCGCGGCTGGGGATCGGGCGAGTTCGACTGCCTCGTCGCGCTCTGGAGCAAGGAGTCGGGGTGGCGGGTGAACGCCTACAACGCCTCGAGCGGTGCGTACGGCATCCCGCAGGCACTCCCGGGGTCGAAGATGGCCACGGCGGGCGCAGACTGGGAGACGAACCCGGCGACCCAGATCGAGTGGGGACTCGGCTACATCCAGGGCCGCTACGACGCCCCGTGCGGCGCGTGGGCGCACTCCCAAGACGTCGGCTGGTACTGACACGGCCCAATAGACTGGGAGCATGGTGCGCTCGAACCGGTCCCGCGGTCGCGCAGCCCGTGCCCGTGAGGCGCACGTCGAGCTCGACGTCGAACGCCTGACCTCCGGGTGGCGCCGCACCGAGGTGCGGGGTGGGCGCGAATGGAACGTACAACCGGTGTCGGAGGCGCAGGCCGTGAAGGCGTACGTGTGCCCAGGGTGCAATCTCGAGGTGACGCCGGGGGTCGCGCATTTCGTCGTCTGGCGTGCCGACGGCGTGCTCGGCGACGCAGCCGACCTCGCAGCACGACGTCATTGGCACAGCCACTGCTGGAGGATCGGAGCCCCGTGAACGCCGTACCCGAGCCTGCGCTCGAGCCCACACCCATCGAGATCCGCGCGGGCGTCGAACTTCCCGCGGTGCGCGAGGAGATCGAACTGCGCACCCGCGACGGGCTCCGCCTCGTCGGTGAGCTCGCCACGCCGCTCGATCGGGCCCCGGTCGCCACGCTCGTGACGCTGCATCCGTTGCCGACCGCCGGCGGATTCATGGACTCGCATATCCTGCGGAAGGCCGCCGCGCGTCTTCCGGCACTCGCCGACCTCGCGGTCCTCCGCTTCAACACACGAGGCACGAGCTCACCGCGTGGAACGAGCGAGGGCAGCTTCGGCGAGGGCATCGACGAGCGAGCGGATGTCGCGGCGGCGATGCAGTTCGTCGAGTCGCGCGGGCTGCCGAACCCGTGGCTCGTCGGCTGGTCGTTCGGCACCGAACTGGCGCTGAAGTACGGGCTCGAGCATGGGATCGCCGGCGCGGTGCTGCTCTCCCCGCCACTCCATCGCACGAGCGATGAGGAACTGCGCCGGTGGAACGCCTCACCGGCGCCGCTCGTGGCGCTCATCCCCGAGCACGATGACTACCTGAAGCCCGAACAGGCGGCCGAACGGTTCGCGGTGCTGCCGCGCCTGCGTCGCATCGACGTGGCCGGCGGGCGACACCTCTGGGTGGGGGAGTCGCAGACCCGGCGTGTGCTCGAAGAGATCGTGGCGGCCGTCAATCCCGCCGCGCTGCCGCTGCCGACGACGTGGCTGCCCGACTCCCGATCAGCAGGGGCCGAGCCCGCGAGCTGAGTCGGCGGCGACCCGCTCCGCGTCAGCGCTCGTTCTGTCGCGGGATGAGCACTTGCTTGATGATGAGCAGGATCGACGCGGCCACGGGGATGGCGATGAGCGCGCCGAGGATGCCGAGCAGGGAGCCGCCCGCGAGCGCTGCGATGACGACGAGCGCCCCCGGCACCTTGACCGCCCGATTCATGATGCGCGGGCTGAGGAGGTACGCCTCGACCTGCATGTAGATCAGGTAGTAGATCGCGGCGACGAGCGCGGTGAGCGGTGAGCCGAGTCCGGGGATGAGGCAGACGAGCACGATGATGATCGACCCCGTGAGCGTGCCGACGAGCGGCACGAGCGAGAACAGGAACGCGAGGAACGCGAGCACCGCCGAGAACGGCGCCTGGATGATCGAGAGGAAGATGAAGCTCGCGACGCCGTTGCAGGCCGCGAGCGCCGCCTGGCCGAGCACGTAGCGACCGACCGACTGGGTGATCTGCTCGGTGAGGTCGGCGAACCGTTCGCGCTTGGACGCGGGGACGAGCTGGTAACTCGCCCGCTTCATCGTGTTGAGCGACGCAGTGAAGTAGAGCGTCAGGATGAACACGATGACGACCGCGAAGAGCCCGGTTCCGATGGCGACCGCCACCTGCAGCACGCCGCCCGCCAGCTCGCTCAGCTTGTCGGGGTTCGTGAAGAAGTCGGTGAGACTGGTCGTGACCTGATCTCGGATCTCCTGCACGGGGATCTGCGGGAACTGCTCTTCGAGCGCCTCGATCCACTCCTGCGAACTCACCCGCTCGACGATCACGGGGAGCTCGTCGACGAGCTGGCTCACCTGGTCGACGATGATCGGCACGACGGCGAGCACGAGGGCCGCGACGAGGAGCCCGACGCCGGTCATCACGATGACGATCGACGCCCATCGCCGCAGCCCCCGGCGCTCGAGCCAGCTGATCGCCGGATCGAGGCCGAGGGCGAGGAAGAGTGCCGCACCGATATAGGTGAGGATCGTCGAGAGGCTCGCGACCGACGTGAGGATGAACAGGCCGACGCCGACCCCCAGCGTTCCGACGAGCCCGATTCGGAACGCGTTCTGGATCTTCATCGACCGGCGTGCGTCGCCGGCCTAGCGGCGGGTCTCCGCGGTCTCCGCGGCCACCTGCTCCGCCTGAGTGAGCACGCCCCGCAGGCTTTCGAAGTACCCGGCGACGGCGTCGCGCTCGATCTTGATCTGCGACAGGCGGTCCTCGGCGTCGGCGACGAGTGCGCGGGTGCGCTCCTCGGCGTCGGCGATGAGCTTGCGCGCCTGGTCGTGTGCGGCGGCGATACGCTCGCGTGCCTCTTCGTCGGCCTTGTCGCGGATGGCGGTGATCTCGCTGCGCGCCTCCGACTCGAGCCGCTCGGTCTCCGCGCGGCTCCGGGCCGTGCGAGCGACCGCTTCGGCCAGCTCGGCGTTCGCGTCGTCGAGGAACTTCTGCGTCTGTGCGACCGCTTCCTGATGGGTGGCCAGCAACTCCTGCTCGGCCTCGTCGCGCTTCGACGCGAGTTCGGCCTCGAGGTCGAGGTGGGCCTTCTCGATCTCCCGGCGCATCCGGTTGACCTCGTGCGTCGTCTTCTTGCGCATCGCGGTGAGCTGGTTGTCGAGGTCGATGCGCGCCTGCTCGGCCTCGGCGTCGAAGTCGGCGCGGGCCTGCTCCTGCTCGAGCGCGAGGTCGGCCCGCATCTGGTCGAGGTCGGCGGTGTGCTTGGCTCGGATGCGCTCGAGCTCGTGCTGGAGCTTGAGGCGGGCGGCCTCGGCTTCGCGCTCGAGGTCGACCCTGGACTGCTCCTGCTGGCGGAGGAGCTCGGCGCGGCCGGTCTCGAGTTCGAGGTCGAGATCGGTGCGCGCCTGTTCGAGCTCGTGCTCGAGCGCGGCGCGACGCTCCGCGATCTCGGCGTCGAGCGCCGCGCGAGCCTCAGCGGTGTCGCGCTCGAGGTCGAGGCGGGCCTGCTCCGTCTCGGCGGCGAGGTCGATGCGAGCCTGCTCGGTCTCCTTCGCGAGCTCCGCCCGTGCACGATCGAGTTCGATCGCCACCTCGGCCCGCGTCTGCTCGGTCTCCTGCGCGAGGCCGGCGGCCGTGGCGCGAGCCTCGTTCGCCTCGGCGTTCGCCGCGACGAGGATCTCGGAGGCCTTGCGCTCGGCGGCGGCGAGCACCGCCGCCGACTCGCGCTTCGCGCTCGAGCGGAGCTCGGCGGTCTCGGTCGCCACCGCACCCCGGATGGCGGCCGCGTCTCGAGCCGCCTCCTGGCGCAGCTGCTCGCTGGTCTCGTGCGCGCGGGAGACCATGTCGTCGGCCTCGGCGCGGGCGTTCTCGAGCACCCGGTTCGCCTGGGCTCGTGCTTCGCTCAGTGTGCGGTCGGCGAGCTCGTGCGCGTCGGAGCGCAGGAGGTGCGCCTCGTCTTCGGCGGCACGACGCAACTTCTCGGCATCGATGTCGGCCTGCGCGATGAGACGGGTCGACTGCTCTTCGGCGACCCGCAGTGTGTTCTCGAGCTTCGTGCCGAGACCGGAGAACGTGGGGCTCCCGACCTCTTCGAGCTCGGCCGTGAGCTCTTCGATCCGTGCGTGGAGGCGCTTGTTCTCCTTGGCCTGCTCCGCCAGCTGGTTGTTCGCGGTGATGATGTCGCGGCGCAACCCGTTGAGGCTCTTGTCGACTTCGTCCTTGTCGTATCCGCGGAACACCTGCGTGAACTCGGTCTCTTCGACGGCCATTCTTCCTCCGTGCTCTGTCCCGCGTTCGTGGGGGCGCGTGCGGGGATGTGTCGATTGTACGGGCAGGTGCGAACTCGCGCGCGCGGCGTCCACAGGCGCCGGTTAGGAGACTCCCAGACACCGCCGGTAGTGTGGAATGTCCGTGTTCGACGCCGCGGGTCCGCGGCACCGGAGGTTCCTTCCGTGCGATTCGCCCTCGCAATCGTGGCATTCATCGCCGCGGCCGTGATGATCGGGTTCGGCATCGCCCAGCGCACCGTCTACCTCGAACCCGACCGCGTCTCGCTCTCGGCCGACATCGGCGGTGACGTCGCCTACGCCGTCGTCGCCCCCGACGCCCTCGGCGCCCAGCCCGGCAAGCAGACCATCACCGTCTCGGGCTCCGACACCGTCTTCATGGCCTACGGCCGCAGCTCGGATGTCGCGGCGTGGCTCGGAGACTCGCCATACGTCGCGGTGCACTACGACGCCGATGCCGCCGAACTCACGAGCGAGGTCGTCACCGCCGGCGATGAGGGCGAGGTGCCCGTCGACGAGTCGGGTGAGACGCCCGCGACGGATGCCCCTTCCACGGATGCCCCGTCCACGGATGCCCCGACCGAAGCGCCGACCACGGAGGCACCGGCGACGCAGGCGCCGGCGACCGAAGACGGCGCCACCGAGGCGCAGCCGGCCGACCCGGCGGCATCCCCGGCCGGCTCCGATCTCTGGCTCGACGAGTTCACCGACGAGCGCCGCCTCACGACGACGATCGACGTGCCGGAGGGCATCTCGGTGCTGCTCGCGAGCGACGGAACGGCGCCGGCGCCCACCGATCTCGAGCTGTCGTGGCCGCTCGACAACTCGACGCCCTGGGCCGGACCGCTCATCGCGGGCGGTGCACTCGTGTTCCTCCTCGGCCTCGGTCTGCTCGTGTCGGGCTTCCTCCACCATCGTCGCTCCCGGGGCCCGCGGCGCAATCTGCCGAAGGGCCGGCGCGGCAAGCTGCCGAGCGCACCCAAGCCCCGTGCGGTCCGACGCAGTGAGGTGACCGGGCGCCGATCGATCGGACGCGCGAGGCGTATCGCCATCGTTCCGCTCGTCGCGATCCCGGCGATCGCGCTGAGCGCCTGCTCCGCCGACTACTGGCCGAGCTTCGACCAGGCGGCGCCGACGACGAGCACGCCCACCGAGACCCCGGCGGCGACCGACGGATCGACCGAGGAGCCAGACGATGACGCGGCCCTGATGGAACCGGCCGTCACCGTGCCGCAGATGGAGCGCATCATGCGCCGGATCGCGGTGTTCACCACCGACGCCGACGCGGCGCTCGACGCGACGGCCATCGCCGAGCGGTTCGCCGGCCCAGCGCTCGCGGAGCGCCTTGCGAACTACTCCATCCGGGCCGGCCTTCCCGACCAGCCCACGGCGACGCCGATTCCCGCTGCCCCGCTCACGCTCACCCTGCCGCAGCAGGTCGACGGATGGCCCGCGAGCGGCCGCACGGTGCTCACGATCGCCACGAACTCGGAGGATCCCACCGTCGCTCCGACGGCGCTGGTGCTGCAGCAGGCGACGCCACGCGAGAACTACAAGATCGTCTACGCGATGTCGCTCGCGCCCGACGCCGACGTGCCCGAGGTCGCTCCGGCCAGCGTCGGGGCGCCGCTCATCTCGCCCGAGTTCAAGGGGTTGGTCATGCCTCCGGGCCAGGTCGCCGCGGCGTACGCCGACGTGCTCCTGAAGGGCGACACGTCCGAGTACGCCGCCCTCTTCGACCCCGAGGGCGACCTGCTGCGCGAACAGCTCGGCGTGACCGGCCAGCAGGCCATCAACGACGGGCTTCCGCCGACGGCCGACGCCGCGTACTCCAACGTCGTCGGCGAGAGCCCGACGGTGGCACTCGCCACCAACGACTCGGGCGCACTCGTGACCGTGTCGATCGAGCAGACCGAGAAGGTCACGCCGAACGACGGCGGTACGATCGGCTTCGAGCCCGGGCCCGCCGCCGCGCTCTCGGGCTTCAGCGACAAGAGCGCGAAGGGCGTGCAGCGCGTCATCGGCGTGCAGCTGCTCTTCTACGTTCCGAGCGTCGGCTCGGAGGAACAGATCAGGCTGCTCGGCTGGTCCGAGAGCCTCATCGGAGCATCGGAGGTACCGTGACCGACCCCACCCCGCCGAGCGGGCTGCGCGGCGCCGTCGACTTGTCGGCGCTCGTCAACCGACCACAGCAGCAGCAGGCGAACACGCAGCCGAGCGGAGGCGACGCTGTCGTCTTCGAGACGGATGACGCCGCCTTCGGCTCTGCGCTGGAGCTCTCGCGCACCGTTCCCGTGGTCGTCGTGCTGCGCGCGTCGTGGAGCGAGCAGTCGGAGACGCTCGTCGCGACGCTCGAGCGGCTCGTCCGCGCACGTGGTGGTCGACTCGTGCTCGCCGTCGCCGACGCGGATCGCAGCCCCCAGCTCGTGCAGGCGTTCCAAGCGCAGGCGATCCCGACCGTCGTCGCGGTCGTCGCCGGCCAGCCGGTTCCCCTCTTCGCCGGTGTGCAGCCCGACGACGTGATCGATCAGCTCTTCGACCAGCTCCTCGAGCTCGGCGCGCAGCATGGCGTCGCCGGCACGGTCGACGCCGCCGCCGGCGACGACGGCGAGTCGGCGGAGCCGGTCGAGGCACCGTTGCCGCCGCTCCACCAGGAGGCGTACGACGCCATCGAGCGCGGCGACTTCGACGCGGCGGCACGCGCGTACCGCACCGCGATCGCCCAAGACCCCCGTGACACGCTCGCGGTCGCGGGTCTTGCGCAGGCGAACCTGCTCTGGCGCCTGCAGGGCAAGACCCTCGACTCGATCCGCAACGCCGCAGCGTCGGCGCCCGACGACCTGCAGGCGCAGCTCGACGTGGCCGACCTCGATCTCTCCGGCGGGCACGTCGACGATGCGTTCGACCGGCTGCTCAC
>JAPSJT010000266.1 GCA_031178045.1 Agromyces sp. | reverse complement strand
GCGTGACCTCGGTGCCGTCGATCTGCTGCGTGACCTGCTGGGCGTCGGGGGCCTCGGCCAGTTGGGCCATCTCACGCTGCGCGCCCCAGCCGTTCGGTCCGACCCAGTTCACGCCGATGACGGCCCCGACGAGCAGCACGACGGCGGCAGCCGCGGAGAGCACGATGGTGAGCCGACGGCGCCCGCGTCGAGCGGCGAGCTCGTCGACGACGCCTGCATCGCCGGCGAGGTCGGAGCTCCGTACCGAACCGGCGGTCGGCACGCCGGCGACCGGATCGATCGTGCGGGTATCGGCGGCATGCTCCTGGGGCACCTCGTCGAGCCGGTCGAAGAGGTTCGCCTTCAGCGAGGGCGGCGGCGCGATCGGAGCGACGCCGTCACCCAGGCCCGCGGCGACGGCGCGGAACGCGTCGACCTCCGCCTGCAGCTCGGGCGACGTCGCCAGGGCGCGCTCGAAGCGAGCTCGCTCGAACTCGTCGAGCGCGTCGAGCGCATAGGCGGCTGCGAGGTCGTGCAGCGCGTCGTCGGGCCGCTCGGGCCCGACGGGATCTCCCGTGCGGTTCATGTCGTCACCCCCAGTAGTTCGCGCAATCGGATCATTCCATCTCGCAGTCGGGTCTTCACCGTTCCGAGTGGCACATCGAGTTTCGCCGCGATCTCGGACTGGCTGCACCCGTCGTAGTACGCGAGCGACAGGCATTCGCGCTGCGCGTCGCTCAACCCGGCGAGCGCGCTCGTGACCCGCTCGTGCTCGACGCGCACCTCGACGATCTCGCTCACCTCGTCGACGGGAACGTCGAGATCGCGAACGCCGGTCTTCAGGTCGCGCTCGCGTGCAGCCTGCGAGGCACGCACGCGGTCGACCGCGCGACGGTGGGCGAGCGTGAACAACCAGCTCACGGCCGAGCCCCGCGCCGGATCGAATCGTGCGGCGGTCTGCCAGGCTTCGAGGTACACGTCCTGCGTCACCTCCTCGGCCTGCGCCGCGTCGACGAGAAGCCGTCTGACGAGGCCGAACACGCGCGGCGCGGTCTGGTCGTAGAGCTCGCTGAACGCGGCACGGTCGCCAGCAGCGGTCGCGACGAACAACTCGTCGACCGTCCGGGCGCGCGCCGCGCCCTGCTCAGCGCCGTCGGCCATGCCATCCAGCATGACAGACGGTGCCGCGGCGGGAGCACGCCGGCCGGCGTGAGCGGGCAGTAGGAGCGCATCGGTCATCCGAACGTGAGGGAGCGGATCGGTGCGATCAGCGTGAGCGTCGACACGAATCCTCGTTTCTTGTGGGTCGAACGTGATTCGGAGCCGCTGGCCGATCCGATTGGTCGAAGGGTCCGGATGCCCCGTGGATACCCGGCTCGGGCGCGAATCCGGATGCCGTCCAATCCGATGTACTCCGGCCTCCGAACCACCCCTGACGGCTCACACCGGGCCGCGACATCCGAAGGAGGAGATCCATGCGATCAATCCGCAGCACCCGCACCGTTCTCGCGGCGTTCTCGATCACGGCGGTCGCCGTGCTCGGCCTCGCCGGCTGCAGCGCAGGCGGCAACGCCTCGACCGAGAATGAAGAGCCCACCATGAGCGAAGAGGCCATGCCCACCGAGGAGGCCATGGAGGCCGACCCGGCGGCCAACCTCGTCGGACCCGGCTGCGCCGCGTACGCGGAGCAGGTACCCGACGGTGCCGGCTCGGTCGACGGCATGGCCCAGGACCCGGTCGCGGTCGCGGCCTCGAACAACCCGCTGCTCACGACGCTCGTCGCGGCGGTGTCTGGTCAGCTCAACCCCGAGGTGAATCTCGTCGACACGCTGAACGGCGATGAGTTCACGGTCTTCGCTCCCGTCGATGACGCGTTCGCGATGATCGACCCGGCCGTCATCGAGTCGCTGAAGACCGACGCGGCGACGCTCTCCGCGGTGCTCACCTACCACGTCGTGCCCGGGCAGCTCTCGCCCGACGAGGTCGTCGGCACCCAGACCACGGTGCAGGGCGGCACCGTCGAGGTCGCCGGCTCCGGTGACTCGCTCACGGTGAACGACGCCAACGTGATCTGCGGCGGCGTGCAGACGGCGAACGCGACCGTCTACCTCGTCGACTCGGTGCTCATGCCGACGATGTAGTCGTCGTCGGGGGTCGCCCGCTCCGCGGGCGGCCCCGCCCTGATCCTCAGCTCTGCGACATCCGTCGCGTCATGCGACACCCGTCGCGTCAACCAAGGAGGCAACTCATGCGCAACTCACCGAATCGCATCGTGGCGACCGTGTTCGGTGCGGTCTACGTCCTCGTCGGACTGCTCGGCTTCGCCGTCACCGGCGGCGTCGACTTCATCGCGACCGAGGGCGGACTGCTGCTCGGCATCTTCGCGGTGAACCCGCTGCACAACATCGCCCACGTCCTCATCGGCGCAGCGCTGTTGATCGCCGGATTCTCGTCGATCTCGGCGGCGAAGGCCACGAACACCGTGATCGGAGCGGCCTACCTGCTACTCGGCATCGTCGGCTTCTTCCTCGCCGGCACCGCGGCGAACATCCTCGCACTCAACACGGCCGACCACTTCCTGCACCTCGCGAGCGCCTTCGTGCTGCTCGGCGTGGGGCTCGGAGCCGAGCGGGCCGCTCGCCCGGTCACCGCGTAGGGGGCGGTGATGTCGGCGCTCGGCAGGCTGGTGCAGAGCTGGCCGATGCTCGGCTCCCTCGGGGCCGGCCTCGTCCTCATCGCACTCGCGGCCGGCGCGGAGCTCCTTCCCGGAGTCGCCCTGGCCGGGTGCGGCGTCGCCGCACTCGGCTGGGGCATGCTCGCGCTTCGGGCCGGGCGTTCGGTCGCACCTCGAGCGACGCTCGCCACGGGGGTCG
>JAPSJT010000075.1 GCA_031178045.1 Agromyces sp. | reverse complement strand
GGAGGGCGGCGGTGATCGCGTCGAGCGCCGGCAGCACGTCGTCGTGGATCGCCCATGCGCCGCGGTACCGCTCGAAGTACTCGGCGAACCAGGAGCTCGCCGCCTCGGCATCGAGGTGCTCGCCGAACTCGCCGGCGAAGTCCGTCGCCCGCGCCCGGCGCTGCTCCTCGTAGTCCAGGGTTCCCGCGAGGTAGGCGGCGTAGTGCAGTTCCTCGAGCTCATGCCAGCGGCGGGCCATCGCGGCTTCGTCGTCGGCGCGGTACGCGCGCCGACGCACATGCTCGGCGATCCCGAGCGCGACGGCCTCGCGATGCGCCATGAGCGTGTCGTCGAGGTCGAAGAGCACGACGGGCGCGGCTCGTCCGACCGGCGAGGTGGTCATCGCGGCGACTCCAGCACGTCGTCCCAGCTGGCCGCGGCGTCGGCGGCGACGGTCGGATGCCGGATCGCATGCCATGCCGGAAGGGTGCCGCCGTCGCGGGTGGGCACGGTCGGCTCGACCGGGTGGATGCGGCGGAACCCCGCGGCCCTGGCGACGCGCGCCGACGCGACGTTGCCCTCGACGGCGCGCCAGCGCACGGCGGAGGCACCGGGTATCCCACCGTCGAGCACCCATTCGCAGACCGCGGACGCGGCCTCGCTCATGATCCCGGCCCCTCGGTGTTCGGCGCCCAGCCAGAAGCCCAGCTCGCACTCGGTCGAGCGGACGCTGATGACCCCGAGGATGGCCCCACCGGTGCTGCGACGGATGGCCCACGTGAGCTCGGCGCCGGTCGCCCAGGCCTCTGGCACGAATCGGCCGAGGAATTCGTCGGCGTCGGCGCGCGTGTACGGCCAGGGCGTGGTCAGGTAGCGTTCGAAGAGCGGGTCCTGGCAGTAGCGCGTGACGAGCTCCGCGTCGGCCCACTGCGGCGCGTCGAGGAGCAGTCGGTCGGTGCGTAGCGCGACGGGTCGCACGTCAACCTCGACGGACGAACCCGACGCGGTCGTAGACGGCGCGGAGCATCCGTTCGGCGCGCTGCGACGCCTTGTCGGCCCCCAGCGCGAGCAGCCGGTCGAGCTCGGCGGGATCTCGGAGGAGCTCGAGCGTGCGCTCGCGGATCGGAGCCACGCGTTCGACGACCGCGTCGGCGACATCCTTCTTGAAATCGCCGTAGCCCCGGCCCTCGTACTCGGCTTCCAGCTCTGCGATCGAGCGGCCGGTCGTCGCGGCGAGGATGTCGAGGAGGTTCGAGATGCCCGGCTTCTCGGCGGGGTCGTACCGCACCTCACGACCGGTGTCGGTGACCGCGCTGCGGAACTTCTTCGCCGTGACGGCGGGTTCGTCCATGAGCTTCACGAGCCCGGCTTCGGAGGCTGCGGACTTGGACATCTTGGCCGTGGGATCCTGCAGATCGTAGATGCGCGCCGACTCCTTGGGGATGAGCGCCTCGGGCACGACGAAGGTCTCGCCGTAGCGCGAGTTGAACCGACCGGCGAGATCGCGGGTGAGTTCGAGGTGCTGCCGCTGGTCGTCGCCGACGGGAACGAGCTCGGTGCCGTAGAGCAGGATGTCGGCGGCCATCAGGACGGGGTAGGTGAAGAGCCCGACCGTCGTCGCATCGGTGCCCTGACGGGCCGATTTGTCTTTGAACTGGGTCATGCGGCTGGCTTCGCCGAACCCGGTCAGCGTGCCGAGCACCCACGCGAGCTCGGCGTGCGCGGGGACGTGGGACTGCACGAACAGGGTCGCGCGATCGAGGTCGACCCCGGCGGCGAGGTACTGGGCGGCGGTGCGGCGAGTGGCGTCGCGGAGCGCGGCCGGATCTTGGGCGACGGTGATCGCGTGCAGGTCGACGACGCAGTAGATCGGGTCGTGATCGTCTTGGAGCGCGACCCAGTTGACGAGCGCGCCGAGGTAGTTGCCGAGGTGGAGGGAGTCGCTCGACGGCTGCATGCCGGAGAAGACGACGGGTCGGGCGGTGTTCATGCGTGGAGTCCTTCTCGCAGGGAGCGGTCAGATGGCGTAGTCGACGACGACGGGAGCGTGGTCGGACCATCGGGTGTCCCACGCGTCGGCGCGGTCGATCGCGTACGCCACCGCGCGGTCGGCGAGCGCCGCCGTCGCGAGGTGGTAGTCGATGCGCCATCCGGTGTCGGTGTCGAACGCCTTGCCGCGCTGCGACCACCACGTGTACGGCCCGTCGACCTCGCCGGCGAATCGACGACCGACATCGACCCAGCCGAGCCCGGCGCCGCGGTTGTAGGCGTCATCGCCCTCGGCCCCCACGAAACGATCGAAGTAGGCGCGCTCCGCGGGCAGGAAGCCCGCTCGCTTCACGTTGCCCTTCCAGTTGCGGATGTCGAGGGTGCGGTGCGCCACATTGAGGTCGCCGACGACGAGCGCGAACTCGGAGTGCGACGCGAGCTCGGGCAGCCTCGACTCCATCGCGTCGAGGAACTTGAACTTCTCGACCTGCTTGGGGGTGTCGGCCTCACCCGAGTGCACGTATGCGCTCACGACCGTGACGATGCGGTCGCCGACCTCGTAGTCCGCCTCGAGCCATCGACCCGCGCTGTCGAATTCCGGCGCGCCGAGCTCGACACGATGGATGCTCGCGCGGTTGCGGCTTGCGATCGCGACGCCGGCACGGCCCTTCGCCGTGGCCGGGTCGTGCAGGAGGTCCCATTCGTCGCCCAGGAGGCCCTGGAGGTCTTCGGTGGAGGCGCGCACCTCTTGCATCGCGAGGATGTCGACGTCGCGGCCCGAGAGCCATTCGCCCATGCCCTTGCGGAATGCGGCTCGCACTCCGTTGACGTTGACGCTGGCGACACGGAGGGGCTTCGCGGAGGGCATGGATCGATCCTACGGGAGGCCCCCGACCTCGCCCGTCGACGCCGAGGGCGCAGTCGCACCTGTACCCCGTTGCCGTGGCTTTGTACCCCGTATTGGTGCCGTGCGACGACCCGGTCCACGCCGTGCGCTGTGCTTCACTCTGAGAGGGGAAGCCCGATGGCGAAGGGGAGCACGCCGACGGGAACGATGAAGGGCCGGTGCACCAGCACCGGCCCTCCACGTCGCAGCGGCGGCTACGGCTTGCCTCGCATGATCGCCTGCTTGACCTCGGCGATCGCCTTCGTGACCTCGATGCCGCGGGGGCACGCATCGGTGCAGTTGAAGGTCGTGCGGCAGCGCCACACGCCCTCCTTGTCGTTCAGGATGTCGAGTCGCACGGATGCCGCGTCGTCGCGCGAGTCGAAGATGAACCGGTGCGCGTTCACGATGGCGGCGGGGCCGAAGTACTGCCCGTCCGTCCAGAAGACCGGGCAGCTCGACGTGCACGCCGCGCAGAGGATGCACTTCGTGGTGTCGTCGAAGATCTCGCGCTTCGCGATCGACTGCACGCGCTCCTTGCCGGGCTCGGGCTGGGAGTTCGCGATGAGGAACGGCTGCACCTCGCGGTAGCTCGCGAAGAACGGCTCCATGTCGACGACGAGGTCCTTCTCGAGCGGGAGCCCCTTGATCGCCTCGACGTAGATGGGCTTCGAGATGTCGAGGTCCTTGATGAGGGTCTTGCACGCGAGCCGGTTGCGACCGTTGATGCGCATGGCGTCGGAGCCGCAGATGCCGTGGGCGCACGAACGGCGGAACGTGAGCGACCCGTCCTGCTCCCACTTGATCTTGTGCAGGGCGTCGAGCACACGGTCGGTCGCGTACATCTCGACGTCGAAGTCCTGCCAGCGCGGTTCGGTGTCGACATCGGGGTCGAAGCGGCGGATCAGGAACGTGACGGTGAAGGATTCGATGGCGGCGGCCTCGGCGGGCGGCTGCTCGAGCGTGGCGATGGTCACGTCAGTACTTCCTCTCCATCGGCTGATAGCGGGTGATGGTCACGGGTTTCCAGTCGAGCCGGATGTGGTCGGCGGCATCCGAGGAGTGCGCGTCGCCCGAGAGGTAGGCCATCGTGTGCTGCATGTACTTCTCGTCGTCGCGCTTCGGGAAGTCGTCGCGCATGTGCCCGCCTCGGCTCTCCTGGCGGTTGCGCGCCGAGTAGACGACGACCTCGGCGAGGTCGAGGAGGAAGCCGAGCTCGACGGCTTCGAGGAGGTCGGTGTTGAACCGCTTGCCCTTGTCCTGCACGGCGACGTTGCGGTAGCGGTCGCGGAGCCGGGCGATCACCTCGGTGACGTGCGCGAGCGACTCGTCGGTGCGGAACACCTGCGCGTTCTTGTCCATCTCGTCCTGCAGTTCCTTGCGGATCGCCGCGATCCGCTCGGTGCCGTTCGAGTCGCGGAGCTGGGTGAGCATGTTCCGCACCGCGCCCGCGGGGTCGTCGGGCAGCGGGGTGAAGTCGACCGTCTTCACGTACTCGACCGCATTGCGGCCGGCGCGCTTGCCGAAGACGTTGATGTCGAGGAGCGAGTTCGTGCCGAGGCGGTTCGAGCCGTGCACCGAGACGCACGCGCACTCCCCGGCTGCATAGAGCCCCGGGACGACGGTCGTGTTGTCGCGCAGCACCTCGGCGGCGACGTTCGTGGGGATGCCGCCCATGGCGTAGTGCGCGGTCGGCATGACGGGCACCGGCTCGTAGACGGGGTCGACGCCGAGGTAGGTGCGAGCGAACTCGGTGATGTCGGGCAGCTTCGTCTCGAGCACCTCGGCGCCGAGGTGCGTGCAGTCGAGCAGCACGTAGTCCTTGTGGGGGCCCGCGCCGCGACCCTCCGCGACCTCCTGCACCATGCACCGCGCGACGATGTCACGGGGTGCGAGGTCCTTGATGGTCGGGGCGTAGCGCTCCATGAACCGCTCGCCGGAGGCGTTTCGGAGGATGGCGCCCTCACCGCGCGCACCCTCGGTGAGGAGGATGCCGAGACCGGCGAGACCGGTCGGGTGGAACTGGAAGAACTCCATGTCCTCGA
Source organism: Agromyces sp. (assembly GCA_031178045.1). Taxonomy (GTDB): domain Bacteria; phylum Actinomycetota; class Actinomycetes; order Actinomycetales; family Microbacteriaceae; genus Agromyces. The sequence goes on along the minus strand of JAPSJT010000075.1, from coordinate 7,212 downwards.
GGGGGAGGCCCTTGCGCCAGATGATGCCGACTCCGTCGCCGGTGAGCGTGTGCGCGTTCGAGGTCGTCTTGTAGATCTTGCCGAAGCCGCCGGTCGCGAAGATGATCGCCTTCGCCTGGAAGACGTGCAGCTCTCCGGTCGCCAGCTCGTACGCGACGATGCCCGACGGCTGCGGCACGCCGTCGACGTCGGTCATCACGAGGTCGAGCGCGTAGTACTCGTTGTAGAACTCGATGCCGAGCTTCACGCAGTTCTGGAAGAGCGTCTGCAGGATCATGTGGCCCGTGCGGTCGGCCGCGTAGCAGGCTCGGCGCACCGGGGCCTTCCCGTGGTCGCGCGTGTGACCGCCGAAGCGTCGCTGGTCGATCTTGCCCTCTGGCGTGCGGTTGAACGGCAGGCCCATGTTCTCGAGGTCGATCACCGCATCGATGGCCTCCTTCGCGAGGATCTCGGCGGCGTCCTGGTCGACGAGGTAGTCGCCGCCCTTGACCGTGTCGAACGTGTGCCACTCCCAGCTGTCCTCTTCGACGTTCGCGAGCGCCGCCGCCATGCCGCCCTGCGCCGCACCGGTGTGCGAGCGCGTGGGGTAGAGCTTGGAGATCACCGCGGTGCGCGCACCGGGCCCCGCCTCGATCGCGGCACGCATCCCGGCGCCGCCCGCGCCGACGATGACGATGTCGTACTGGTGGTAGTGGACGCCGTCGACGACGCTCGTCTCGACGTGGGCGCTCTCGGGATTCACAGGTCTCCTAGACGGCAGAACAGAACGAGGGAAGCAGGTCGGCGGGCGATCCCGCGGGGCACGGGTCGAAGGTGAAGACGACGAGCGTGCCGAGCACGATGAGCGCGGCGGTCGCGATGAAGAGCGCGCCCTTCAGCGCCTTCTGCACCAGGCCGGGGTTCGTGTAGTCGTTCACGAGGGTGCGCATGCCGTTCGCACCGTGGATGAGGGCGAGCCACAGCATCGCGACGTCCCACCACTGCCAGAAGGGGTGCGCCCACTTGCCGCCGACGAAGCCGAAGTCGATGGCCTTCACGCCGTCGCCGACCATGAGGTTCACGAAGAGGTGGGTGAAGATGAGCACGATGAGCACGACGCCCGAGGCGCGCATGTAGATCCAGCCCCACTTCTCCCAGTTGATGCCGCGCTTCGGTGCGGGGCGAACGGGGGTGCGAGGAGCTTCGATGGCGGTCATGTCGCTGGCCTCCTCAGTGGCTGAAGACGTTGATCAGGTGGCGGGGCACGAAGGCGAGCATCGTGACGACCCAGAGCACGACGACCACATAGAAGAGGAATCGCTGGTGACGCGTCGCCCAGCTCCAGAAGTCGACGAGGATGACGCGCAGGCCGTTGAAGGCGTGGAAGACGATCGCGCCGACCAGGGCGACCTCGCCGAGGCCCATGATGGGCGTCTGGTACGTGCCGATCACGGCGTTGTACGCTTCGGGGCTCACTCGGACGAGGGCCGTGTCGAGCACGTGCACGAGGAGGAAGAAGAAGATCGCGACACCCGTGATGCGGTGCAGCACCCACGACCACATGCCCTCGCGACCCCGATACAGCGTGCCGCCGGGCCGCTGCTTCGCAGGCTTCGTGGGTGCGGTCAGGGTTCCTGCCGAGTTCTCTGGCATGAACAACCCTCCCTGGCTGTGTGACTGGCCCACGACATGGGGGCATGACGGGCGCACGGCCCGGTTCGAGTGTATCGCCGAGCCTCTGGCGCCGCCGCTTAGGCGTGCCTAACTCTCTCGACGTCGAGAGAGTTGGCTCGACAGCCCGCCGTGGGCCCGCAGCAGCATCACGGGGAGTGGTCCGGGCGAGGCATCCGGCTATTCTCGACCCATGGCCGACGTATCCCTTCCGCTCGACGACTTCTACAGCGTGATCCCGGCCGGAGGCGTCGGCTCCCGGCTGTGGCCGCTGTCCCGCGCGGACGCACCGAAGTTCCTGCACGACCTCACGGGGTCGGGTCAGACGCTGCTGAAGGACACCTGGGACCGGCTCGCGCCCCTGTCGGGGGAGCAGCGCATCCTGGTCGTCACCGGCCGCGCCCATCGCGCCGCGGTCGAGGCGCAGCTCCCGCTCCTCGCCGACCACAACATCGTGCTCGAGAGCGAGCCCCGCGACTCGACCGCCGCGATCGGCCTCGCCGCCGCCATCCTCGAACGCCGCGAGCCCGGCGTGATCATCGGGTCGTTCGCCGCCGACCACGTCATCTCGGGCGAGGCGCTCTTCCGCTCGGCCGTGGCCGACGCCGTCGCCGCGGCCCGAGCCGGATACATCGCCACGATCGGCATCACCCCGACCGAGCCCGCGGTCGGGTTCGGATACATCCAGTGCGGCGGACCCGTCGAGGTCGAGGGCGCCCAGCGGGTGGAGGTCGTGTCGAGCTTCGTCGAGAAGCCCGACCTCGACACGGCGCGACGTTACGTCGCGGGCGGCGACCACCTCTGGAACGCGGGCATGTTCATCGCGAAGGCGTCGACACTGCTCGCCGAGCTCTCGCGCACGAAGCCCGAGATGCACGCCGGGCTCCTCGAGCTCGCGGCGGCGTGGGACGATCCCGCCACTCGCGGCCCGGCGGTCGACCGGATCTGGCCGACGCTCGAGAAGATCGCGATCGACTACTCCGTCGCCGAGCCCGCCGCAGCCGCGGGGCGCCTGGCCGTCATCCGCGGGCACTTCCAGTGGGACGACGTCGGCGACTTCGCATCGCTCGCGAAGCTCAACACCGCCGGTCGCTCGGGCGAACTCGCCATCCTCGGAGAGAATGCGAGGGTGCTCGCCGATGCCTCGAGTGGAATCGTCGTGAGCCGTTCGAAGCGGGTCATCAGCCTGATCGGCGTTCACGATATCGTCGTGGTTGACACGCCCGACGCGCTCCTCGTCACGACGAGCGAGCACGCACAGCGGGTCAAGGCGGTCGTCGACGCCCTCCGGCTCGGCGGATCGAACGACGTGCTCTAGCACGCGAGAGAAGGGTCAGCGGATGTCTCTGCGTCGATGGATCGGCTCCGGCAGCATGCTCGTCGCGGCATCCGTCGCCCTCGTGGCCTGCGCGCCCGCACCCGAGTCCGGGGGCAGCGCGGATGCCGACGCGGGGTGCGTGCGGATGGTCACGAACTCGGGCGGCCTCGAGGACCGGTCGTTCAACCAGTCGAGCTGGGAAGGCCTGCAGCAGGCCGAGGAGGAGTTCGGCATCGAGGCCGACGCGATCGTCTCGACCGGCGAGACCGACCTCGCCCCGAACGTGCAGCAGGCCGTCGACTCGGGCTGCGAGCTCATCGTCACGGTGGGCTTCGAGCTCGCCGACGCGACGCTGGCGCAGGCCGAGGAGAACCCCGACCTCGCCTTCGCGATCGTCGACGAGGTCGTCGAGGCGCCGAACGTGAAGCCCGTCGTCTTCGACACCGCGCAGGCCGCGTACCTCGCCGGGTACCTGGCGGCCGGCGTCTCGAAGACCGGCACCGTCGCGACCTTCGGCGGCGGCAATCAGCCGCCCGTCACCCTGTTCATGGACGGCTTCGTGGATGGCGTGGCGAAGTACAACGAGGTGCACGGCACGGCGGTGCGCGTGCTCGGCTGGGACAAGGCGGCGCAGGACGGCGCGTTCACGGGCGACTTCGAAGACATCAACAAGGGCAAGGCGCTCACCGAGGGCTTCATCGACCAGGGCGCCGACGTCATCCTCCCCGTCGCGGGCCAAGTGGGCGAGGGAGCCACGTCGGCCGCGCTCGAGCGGGGCGGGGTGTCCGTGATCTGGGTCGACAGTGACGGGTACGAGTCCCTCGCCGCCGAGTTCCGGCCGGTGCTGCTCACGAGCGTGCTGAAGAACACCCAGGCCGCCATGGTCGAGATCGTCGGTGCCGTCGAAGACGGGTCGTTCTCGAACGAGCCCTACGTCGGCACCCTCGAGAACGGGGGCGTCGAGATCGCCCCGTACCACGACCAGGCGTCGCTCGTGTCGCCGGCGCTCGACGGCGAGATCGAGGGGCTGCGACAGGCCATCATCGCGGGCGAGATCGTGGTGGAGTCGCCGAGCGCGCCCTGAAACACCCCCGTGCGGGGGCGAGGTGGGCTGCTCATATGAGCAGAATGTCGCGTCTTCATAACCATTGCCGGTCACGTCGGGCTCGGCCCGGGCGGCGAGCGCAACATTCGGTAACGTGATTTCACGAGCCTCGCGATCGTCGGGGCGCAGTCTTTGGAGGACACAGTGAAGGTCACGACCAAGAAGGCCGCACTCGGCGGCCTCGCGTTGTTCGGGGCGGCCGTGCTGCTCGCCGGTTGCGCATCCGCACCTGAAGAGAACGGCGGCGGCGAGGGCGGTGGCGAGGCCAGCGACTTCCAGCCCTGCATGGTGTCCGACGCCGGCGGCTTCGACGACAAGTCCTTCAACCAGCTCGGCTTCGAGGGGGCCACGAAGGCGGCCGACGAACTGGGCGTCGAGCTGATCGACGTGCAGTCCGACTCCGAGACCGACTACGCGCCGAACATCCAGAACCTCGTCGACCAGGGCTGCGACCTCATCGTCACGGTCGGCTTCGCCCTCTCGGCGGCGACCGTCGAGTCGGCCATCGCCAACCCCGACGTCGAGTACGTGATCATCGACGACGCGGCCGACAACGACTTCGACGGCGAGGTCGACGCCGAGAACATCAAGCCGATCCTCTTCGACACCGCGCAGGCGGCGTTCCTCGGCGGCTACGCGGCAGCCGACTACACGAAGACCAACGCGGTCGGCACGTTCGGCGGAATGAACTTCCCGACCGTCTCGATCTTCATGGACGGCCTCAAGCAGGGCGTCGACTACTACAACGAGCAGAAGGGCAAGGGCGTCACGGTGCTCGGCTGGGACGGGACCGACGGTCTCTTCACCGGCGGCTTCGAGGCCAACGACACCGCCCGTCAGACCGCGCAGAGCCTCATCGACCAGAACGTCGACGTGCTCCTGCCGGTCGGCGGCCCGATCTACCAGTCGGCCGCAGCGGCCATCCGCGAAGCCGGCCGCGAGATCGCGCTCATGGGCGTCGACGCCGACTTCACCGAGACCGACCCGTCGGTCGCCGACATCGTCTTGACCTCGATCCTCAAGGGCATCGACGTCGGCACGTACGACGCCGTGCTCGCGGCCGGCAACGGCGAGTTCGACCCGACCCCCTTCATCGGCACGCTCGAGAACGAGGGCGTCGGCCTCGCGCCGTTCCACGACTTCGAGTCGAAGGTCTCGCCGACGCTCCAGGCCGAGCTCGACGACCTCAAGGCGGCCATCATCGCCGGTGACGTCGAAGTGACGTCCTACCTCAACCAGTAGGTCGCAGCGAATCGGGGAGGTCGGCGCGAGCCGGCCTCCCCGACTGCTGTTCCGGGTGCAGCGACGCGCACGACCCGCAACATGCGAGCATGGGGCATCCGACACCTTCAACATCCGCGCAGCATCTCCAACGGATGCAGCCACGTCACTAGGATCGGGGACATGAAGCTCGAACTTCGCGGCATCACGAAGCGATTCGGCAGCTTGGTCGCGAACGACCACATCGACCTCACTGTGGAGCCCGGCGAGATCCATTGCCTCCTCGGTGAGAACGGTGCCGGCAAGTCGACGCTCATGAACGTGCTCTACGGCCTCTACCAGGCCGACGACGGCGAGGTGCTCCTCGACGGCGAGGTGCAGCACTTCGCCGGACCCGGCGATGCGATGGCGGCCGGCATCGGCATGGTGCACCAGCACTTCATGCTCATCCCCGTCTTCACCGTGGCCGAGAACGTCATGCTCGGCCACGAGTCCACGAAGGCCGGCGGCGTCCTCGACCTGCCCGCAGCTCGCGCGAAGGTGCGCGAGATCTCGGAGCGCTTCGGGTTCCACGTCGACCCCGACGCGCTCGTCGACGAGCTGCCGGTCGGCGTGCAGCAGCGGGTCGAGATCATCAAGGCGCTCTCGCGCGATGCGAAGGTCCTCGTCTTCGACGAGCCGACCGCTGTGCTCACGCCGCAGGAGACCGACGAACTCATGCAGATCATGCGGCAGTTGAAGGAGTCGGGCACGTCGATCGTGTTCATCACGCACAAGCTGCGCGAGGTGCGCGAGGTCGCCGATCGCATCACCGTGATCCGGCTCGGCAAGGTCGTCGGCGAGGCCGCTCCCACCGCGTCGAACGCGGAACTCGCCTCCCTCATGGTGGGCCGCGCCGTGGAGCTCACCGTGCACAAGGAGGAGCCGAGGCTCGGCGAAGAGGCACTGGTGGTCGAGGGGCTCACGGTGGTCGACCCGATCGGCCAGCTCGTCGTCAACGACGTGAGCTTCTCGGTGCGTGCCGGCGAGATCCTCGCCGTCGCAGGTGTGCAGGGCAACGGGCAGACGGAGCTCACCGAGGCGCTCCTCGGCCTCCAGCCCCGAGTGCATGGTTCCGTCCGGCTCAGCGGCGTGGAGCTCACCTCCGCGAGCGTTCGCCGCATCCTCGACGCCGGGGTCGGCTTCGTCCCCGAGGATCGCACGGAAGACGGACTCGTCGGCGAGTTCACGATCGCCGAGAACCTGATGCTCGACCGCTCCGACAGCGAGCCGTTCGTGCGCGGCGGCAACATCCAGCGCGGCGTGCTCGCGGAGTTCGCCCGCGACCGGGTGAAGGAGTTCGACATCCGGACCCCCGGAATCGAGACGAAGGCCGGGCGGCTGTCGGGCGGCAACCAGCAGAAGGTCGTGCTCGCGCGCGAGCTCAGCCGCGACCTGCGCCTGCTCGTGGCCGCGCAGCCGACGCGCGGCGTCGACGTCGGTTCGATCGAGTTCATCCACAAGCGCATCGTCGAGACGCGCGATGCGGGCGTGCCCGTGGTCGTCGTCTCGACCGAGCTCGACGAGGTCGTCGCGCTCGCCGACCGCATCATGGTGATGTACCGCGGTCGCATCGTCGGCATCGTGCCCGGCGACACGCCTCGTGACGTGCTCGGCCTCATGATGGCCGGCGAAGTCCCCGCAGAAGGAGCCGCCGCATGAGCGACCCGCAGCCCCCTCGATCCGAATCCCAGAGCTCCGATCCCGACGTCGCGATCGAGCAGCCCGGCGCGGTCTCGCACGTCGTGACCGACACCGGGCCCGCGACACGAGACCTCACCGGCGAGACCTCGACCGGTGCCGCCCGAGCGACCGGCCCCGACGTCGAGCCGCCATCCCGCTGGCACACCACCCTGCAGCGGATCACGACCGGCAACGC
>JAPSJT010000074.1 GCA_031178045.1 Agromyces sp. | reverse complement strand
CAGCCTCAGCAGGCCGCGGCATCCTCGACTCCGATCGGCCAGGCGCCCGAGGCACGCACGACGTCCGTCGCCCCTCGCACGGCGCCCGTGCCCGCCGACGTGCCGATCACGAGCCCGCAGCCGGTCATCAGCGACGGTGTGCAGGAGGACGAGGTCGTCGCCCTCAAGGGGCTGCCGAAGACCCTCGCAGCGAACATGGACGCCTCGCTCACGGTGCCGACCGCGACGAGCGTGCGCACCATCCCGGCGAAGCTCATGATCGACAACCGCATCGTGATCAACAACCACCTGCGCCGCTCGCGCGGCGGCAAGGTGTCGTTCACGCACCTCATCGGTTGGGCGCTCATCCAGGCGCTCAAGGAGTTCCCGAGCCAGAACGTCTACTACGCCGAGGTCGACGGCAAGCCGAGCATGGTGAAGCCCGCCCACATCGGGCTCGGCATCGCGATCGACATCCCGAAGCCCGACGGCACGCGGGCCCTCCTCGTCCCGGCCATCAAGCGCGCCGAGACGATGACCTTCAACGAGTACCTCACCGCCTACGAAGACCTCGTGCAGCGGGCGCGCCAGAACAAGCTCAAGGCCGACGACTTCCAGGGCGCCACGATCTCGCTCACGAACCCGGGCGGCATCGGCACCGTGCACTCGGTCCCGCGCCTGATGAAGGGCCAGGGCTGCATCATCGGCGCGGGGGCCCTCGAGTACCCCGCCGAGTTCCAGGGCTCGTCCGAGAAGACGCTCGCGAACCTCGCGATCGGCAAGACGATCACCCTCACGTCGACCTACGACCACCGCGTCATCCAGGGCGCCGGTTCGGGCGAGTTCCTGAAGAAGGTGCACGAACTGCTCATCGGGCAGCGCGGCTTCTACGAGAACCTCTTCGCCGCACTGCGGCTGCCCTACGAGCCGATCCGCTGGGCGCCCGACATCTCGGTCGACATCGCGAGCGCCATCGACAAGACGGCCCGGGTCCAGGAGCTCATCAACGCCTTCCGCGTGCGCGGCCACCTGATGGCCGACACCGATCCCCTCGAGTACGTGCAGCGTTCGCACCCCGACCTCGACATCGCGAGCCACGGCCTCACCTTCTGGGACCTCGACCGCGAGTTCGTGACGGGCGGGTTCGGCGAGAAGCGCACGGCGCTCCTCCGCGACATCCTCGGTGTGCTCCGCGACTCCTACTGCCGCACGATCGGCATCGAGTACATGCACATCCAAGACCCCGTGCAGCGCAAGTGGATCCAGAACGAGGTCGAGCGCAAGTACGAGAAGCCGACCCACGACGAGCAGATGCGCATCCTCGCGAAGCTCAACGAGGCCGAGGCGTTCGAGACCTTCCTGCAGACGAAGTACGTGGGCCAGAAGCGGTTCAGCCTCGAGGGCGGCGAGTCCGTCATCGCGCTCCTCGACGAGATCCTCCAGGGCGCGGCGAAAGACGGGCTCGACGAGGTCGCCATCGGCATGGCGCACCGCGGTCGGCTCAACGTGCTCACGAACATCGCGGGCAAGACGTACGGCCAGGTCTTCCGCGAGTTCGAGGGCACGCAGGACCCCAAGGGCTTCTCGGGCTCCGGCGACGTGAAGTACCACCTCGGCACCCAGGGCACGTTCACGGCCGACGACGGGCACCAGATCCCCGTCTCGCTCGCCGCGAACCCCTCGCACCTCGAAGCCGTCGACGGCGTGCTCGAGGGCATCGTCCGGGCCAAGCAGGACCGCAAGCCGATCGGGTCGTTCTCGATCCTGCCCATCCTCATCCACGGCGACGCGGCCATGGCCGGGCAGGGCGTCGTGCTCGAGACCATGCAGATGTCGCAGCTCCGCGGCTACCGCACCGGCGGCACGGTGCACGTCGTCGTGAACAACCAGGTCGGCTTCACGACCGTGCCGGGCGACGCCCGCTCGTCGATCTACTCGACGGATGTCGCGAAGACGATCCAGGCGCCGATCTTCCACGTGAACGGCGACGACCCCGAGGCCGTCGTCCGCGTCGCGGAGCTCGCGTTCCGCTACCGCCAGGAGTTCAAGCGCGACGTCGTGATCGACCTCGTCTGCTACCGGCGCCGCGGTCACAACGAGGGCGACGACCCCTCGATGACCCAGCCGCTCATGTACAACCTCATCGAAGCGAAGCGCTCCGTGCGCAAGCTCTACACCGAGGCGCTCGTCGGCCGCGGTGACATCACCGAGGAGGAGTACGAGGAGGCGCACCGCGACTTCCAGGACCGTTTGGAGCGGGCCTTCGCCGAGACGCACGCCGCCCAGACTGGTTCGATCCCGATCGTCGGCGCGACCCACTCGACGCGCGAGCACGAGGTCGCCACCGGCGAGCTCGAGACGACCGCCGTCTCGACCGAGGTCGTGCACGCGGTGGGCGACGCGTTCAACAACAAGCCCAACGGCTTCACGGTGCACCCGAAGATCCAGCAGCTGCTCACGAAGCGCTACGAGATGAGCCGCAGCGGCAAGATCGACTGGGGCTTCGGCGAACTGCTCGCGCTCGGCTCCCTCCTGCTCGAGGGCACGCCCGTTCGCATGGCCGGCCAGGACGCCCGCCGCGGCACGTTCGTGCAGCGTCACGCGGTGCTCCACGACCGCGTGAACGGTCAGGAGTGGCTGCCCCTGCAGAACCTCTCCGACAACCAGGCGCGGTTCTGGATCTACGACTCGCTCCTCAGCGAGTACGCCGCCATGGGCTTCGAGTACGGCTACTCGGTCGAGCGGGCCGACGCGCTCGTGCTCTGGGAGGCGCAGTTCGGCGACTTCGCCAACGGCGCCCAGACCATCATCGACGAGTTCATCTCCTCGGCCGAGCAGAAGTGGGGCCAGCGCTCGAGCGTCGTGCTCCTCCTCCCCCACGGCTACGAGGGCCAGGGCCCCGACCACTCGAGCGCCCGCATCGAGCGGTACCTCCAGCTCTGCGCCGAGAACAACATGACCGTCGCGCGCCCGTCGACCCCGGCGTCGTACTTCCACCTGCTGCGCCGCCAGGCGTATGCGCGTCCGCGCAGGCCGCTCGTCGTGTTCACGCCGAAGGCGATGCTGCGCCTGCGCGGCGCCACGAGCGAGGTCGAGGACTTCACGACCGGCCGGTTCGAGCCCGTGATCGACGACGCCCGCATCACCGACAAGTCGGCCGTGAAGCGCGTCGTCTTCCTTTCGGGCAAGTTCTACTACGACCTCGCCGCCGAGCTCGAGAAGAACCCGAACCCCGAGATCGCAGTCGTGCGCCTCGAGCAGCTGTACCCGCTGCCTGCGACGCAGCTGAAGGCCGTCGCCGACAGCTACCCCGACGCCGAGCTCATGTGGGCTCAGGAGGAGCCCGAGAACCAGGGCGCGTGGCCGTTCTTCGTCATCGAGACGAACAAGCTCGGCCCCCGTCCGGTCACGGTCGTCGCCCGCGCGGCGGCGGCGTCCCCGGCGACCGGTTCGGCCAAGCGCCACGCCGCCGAGCAGTCCGAGCTCATCCGCCGGGCGCTGACGCTCTAGCGAGCGACACGGCACGAAACGACGGGGGCGGATGCTGCAGCATCCGCCCCCGTCGTCGTATTCAGCTCGGGTCGGTTCTGGCGAGCTTCGACGGCCACCAGATGGCCCGTCCGACGTCGTACGAGAGGGCGGGCACGAGCAGCGACCGAACGAGGAACGTGTCGAGCAGCACCCCGAACGCGACGATGAACGAGAGCTGCACGAGGAAGAGGATCGGGAGCACACCGAGGGCGGCGAACGTCGCCGCGAGCACCAGCCCCGCCGACGTGATCACCCCGCCGGTGACGACGAGGCCGCGGCGCACCCCCTCGCGCGTGCCGTGCCGAACGCTCTCCTCCCGTACGCGGGTCATGAGGAAGATGTTGTAGTCGACGCCGAGCGCGACGAGGAAGACGAAGCCGAAGAGCGGCACCACGGGATCGGCCCCCGGGAACGCGAGGATCTCGTCGAACACGAGCGCCGAGACCCCGAGCGCCGCCGCGAACGACAGCACCACGGTGGCGATGAGCAGCACCGGCGCGAGGATCGAACGCAGCAGGAACATCAGGATCACGAGGATGACCGCGAGCACGAGCGGGATGATGAGGGTGCGGTCGCGGATCGACGCCTGAGTCGTGTCGAGCGCCACCGCCGTCGTACCGCCGACGAGCACGGGATCCTCGCCGCTCGACACGACGTCGAGCCCGGTGCGCAGTCCGGCGACGACCGCCTCCGCCGCGTCCGAGTCGCTCGCGTCCTGGAGCGTCGCCGCGAGCTGCACCCGTCCGTCGACGACGGTGGGCTCGGGAGCCGGCGTGCCGGGCGGTCCGAGGGGGCGGACGCCGTCATCGGTGACCGGCGCCGAACCGCTCGGCGAGTCGGGCGTGAGCACCGAGACGGACTCGACACCGTCCGTCGAGAGGAGCACGTCGGCGACCTCCTGGAGCCGATCCTCGGGCGCGATGACGACGGCGGGCGTGCCGGATCCGCCGGGGAAGTGCTCGCTCAGCACCACCTGGCCGTCGCGCGCCTGCGACTCGCCGAGGACGAACTCGCTCGAAGGCACGCCGTCGGCTCTGAGCTGCAGCGTGCCGAGCGCCATGATGCCGAGGAGCAGCGTCGACACGAGCCAGACGGTGCGCGGGCGCCGGGCGATGACCCGAGCGATCCCCTGCCACACGCCGGGACGCTCGAGCACGTCGCCGGCGTCGCTCGCGACCGCGCCACCGTACCTCGGGCGGAGCGGCCAGAATGCGGCGCGCCCGGCCCAGAGCATGAGCGCGGGAAGCAGCGTCAGCGCCGTGAGCACCGCGAAGCCGATGCCGATCGCCGAGACCGGCCCCAGGATCTTGTTCGACGCGAGCTCGCTGAGCAGCAGCATGAGGAGCCCGGCGACGACCGTGCCGCCCGACGCCACGATGGGCTCCCATGCGCCGCGGAGCGCCGACCACGTGGCCTCCCACTTCTTCTCGTGCGTCTCGAGCGCCTCGCGATAGCGGGCGATGTAGAGCAGGGAGTAGTCGGTCGCCGCGCCGATCACGAGGATGAAGAGGATGCCCTGCGTCTGCCCGTTGAGCACGAGCACGTCGGCACGAGCGAGCGAGACGACGGCGAGTACGGAGGCGCAGAGGGCCGTGAGGCTCGTGCCGAGCACGATGACCGGCAGCAGCGGCGAGCGGTACACGATGACGAGGATCACGAACACCGCCGCGAATGCGACGAGGAGGAGCAGTCCGTCGATCCCCGCGAAGGCGCCGCTGAGGTCGGCGGTGAATCCGGCCGGACCGGTCACCGCCGCGACGAGATCGCCGCCCGCGGTCTCGCCGATGCGGTCGCGGAGATCCTCGACGACGTCGGCGACCTCGGCGGATGCGTCGAGCTGCACGAACACCTCGGCGGCCTCGCCGTCCTCCGAGACGACGGCCGGCGACACGCCGTCGTCGACGACGCCCGGGATCGACGCGAAGGCCCTGACGTCGTCGTCGATGGCACCGGTGTCCCGGTCGGTGAGCCCTCCGTCGCGGGCGTAGACGACGATCGCGGGGATGACCTCCTCCGAGCGGAAGTCCGTCTGCAGCTCCTGCACGCGAGTGGACTCGGAGTCGCTCGGCAGGAACTGCGACTGGTCGTTCTCGATGACGTCGCTGAGCGCCCCGAACGAGGCCCCGCCGGCGCCGAACGCCGCCAACCAGACGAGGATGAGGACGGACGGGATCAGCACCCGCAGCCACCGCGGGACGCGGTTCGATTCCGGCCGGTCGGCGTGCGGCGGCGCGGAATCCGTCATCCCGTCAGACTACGGGGCACGCCGAGCGCGGCCGTCCGGTCGGTCCCGGCGGGGTGGCATCCTCGCCGAGATCTCGGGTCGAGTCAGTCGACGAGGACGGCGTGCCCGGACTGGACGTCGCGGATTCGCGCGAGCACCTGCAGGCGCAACTGCTCGGGCGCGCTCTCCTTGCAGGCGCGCTGCACGACCTCGGTGATCGCGACACCGACGCGCAGCTCCGCCTGGCAGTCGGGGCAGTTCGCCACGTGCTCGCGGATGTCGGCGGCATCCTCACGACGCAGCTCGTTGTGCAGGTACTCCTCGAGTTCGGCTCTGGCCTTCTCGCAGCCGCAATCGGTCATCGTCTACTCCTGGTTGGTTGCGGTGCCTTCTCGCCCGCGGTGAATCCCTGCTCACGGGCGTAGTCGGCGAGGGACTCGCGAAGCAGTCGCCGGCCACGGTGCAGGCGGCTCATCACGGTCCCGATGGGGGTGTTCATCATGTCGGCGATCTCCTGGTAGGAGAAGCCCTCCACGTCGGCGAAATAGACAGCCAGGCGGAAGTCCTCGGGCAGCGCCTGCAGCGCGTCCTTGACGGCACTGTCGGGCAGGTGGTCGATCGCCTCGGCCTCGGCCGAGCGCGTCGAACGCGCGGTCGTCGACTCGGCACCGCCGAGCTGCCAGTCCTCGAGGTCGTCGATCGTGCCCTGATACGGCTCGCGCTGCTTCTTGCGGTAGCTGTTGATGAAGGTGTTCGTGAGGATGCGGTAGAGCCACGCCTTGAGGTTCGTGCCCTGCGTGAACTGACCGAAGGCCGCGAAGGCCTTCACGAACGTCTCCTGCACGAGGTCCTGCGCGTCGGCGGGATTCTTCGTCATTCGCAGCGCCGCGGCGTACAGCTGGTCGATGAACGGCAGTGCCTGTTCCTCGAACAGCTCGCCCACCGACCGCGCCTGGTCGTCGGCTGCCGGTTCGGTCGGCTTCTGGTCGATCTCGTCGGGAGTCATCACCCGCAATCCTAGATCGTGCGTCCCCGCAAGTGCGGGGCGCTCGAGCGTCGCAACCGGCACGCTGCCCTCTCCTTCTGCGTCCGACCGGACGCTACTGTTGATAACCGATGCAGATTTCGAGGTATTCCGCACCCGAGTTCGATCCGTACGGCGAGTCCAGGCCGACCGACACGGATGAAGGCTGGCGCGCCCCCGTCGCGCACGGTCCACTCGAGTCCGTCGTCGCGCTCCCGGGCTCGAAGTCGCTCACGAACCGCGAGCTCGTGCTCGCCGCCCTCGCCGACGGGCCGTCCACGCTGCACGCGCCGCTCTGGTCGCGGGATAGCGAGCTCATGCTCGAGGGTTTGCAGTCCCTCGACACCCGATTCGAGCGGATGCCGGGAACCGGTGGCTTCGGCGACGATCTGCGCGTGATCCCGGCCGAGGAGCTCACGGGTTCGACGACGATCGACTGCGGCCTCGCCGGAACCGTCATGCGGTTCCTTCCTCCGGTGGCCGCACTCGCGCTCGGCCCGACGACGTTCGACGGCGACGAGGCCGCACGCCGTCGCCCGATGGGCGGCTCGATCCTCGGGCTGCGGGCGCTCGGCGTCGACCTCGATGACGACGGCCGGGGCGCGCTCCCCTTCACCGTCCACGGCACGGGTCGCGTCGAGGGCGGTCCCCTCGAACTCGACGCGTCGGCGTCGAGCCAGTTCGTGTCGGGACTCCTGCTCTCCGCGGCCCGGTTCGAGCGCGGCCTCGACCTCCGGCACACGGGCGACCGGCTGCCGAGCCTGCCGCACATCGAGATGACGATCGCCACGCTGCGGGCGCGGGGCGTCTCGGTCTCGAATCCCGAGCCCGGCCGCTGGGTCGTGGAGCCTGGTCCGATTCGAGCGATCGACGTCGCGATCGAACCCGACCTGTCGAACGCCGCGCCGTTCCTCGTGGCGGCCCTCGTCGCGGGCGGTCACGTCACGATCGCCGGCTGGCCCGGCGAGACCACGCAGGTCGGTGCGCAGCTCGCCGAGCTGCTCCCCCGGTTCGGCGCTCGGGTCTCGCTCGACGACGACCGACTGACCGTGCACGCGCCCGAGCCCGGCGCCGACGGGAGCCGCGGCATCCGCGGTGTCGATCTCGATCTCTCCGAGGCCGGCGAGCTCGTTCCCAATCTCGTCGCCCTCGCCGCGTTCGCCGATGCGCCGAGCACGTTCACCGGGATCGGGCACATCCGCCACCACGAGACCGATCGGCTCGCGGCCCTCGCCGCCGAGTTCAACGCACTGGGCGGTCGAGTGACCGAACTCGACGACGGGCTGCGCATCGAGCCGACGTCGTTGCACGGCGGACCATGGCGAGCATATGCCGATCACCGCATGGCCACGACGGGAGCGATCGTGGGACTCGCCGTCCCGGGCGTGATCGTCGACGACATCGCTTCGACGGGCAAGACCCTCCCCCAGTTCACGAAGCTCTGGGAGCAGATGCTCGCATGAGCTGGTGGGACGCCGACGACGACGAGGACGAACCCGAATTCGACGAGTCCGACGTGCGGGTGCGGCCGAACCGGCGCGGCAGCCGGCCCCGCTCGAAGGTGCGTCCTGAACACGCCGATGCCGTCGAGGGCACCGTGCTCGGCGTGGACCGAGGCCGCTACGCCGTGCTCGTCGACGAGGGCGGCCCCCACGAGCGCGAGATCACGGCGGCGCGGGCGAGCGAGCTTCGCCGGAAATCCGTCGTCACGGGCGACCGGGTCGACCTCGTCGGCGACACGAGCGGTGAGCCGGGAACGCTCGCCCGCATCGTCAGAATCGGCGACCGGTCGACCCTCCTGCGCCGCAGCGCCGATGACACCGACGAGGTCGAGCGCATCATCGTCGCGAACGCCGACCAGATGCTCATCGTCGTCGCGGCAGCGAATCCCGAGCCGCGCATCCGGCTCGTCGATCGCTACCTCGTCGCGGCCTTCGACGCCGGCATCCGACCCCTGCTCGTCGTGACGAAGACCGACCTCGCCGACCCGTCGGAGTTCCTCGAGAACTTCGCCGGTCTCGAGTTCCCCGTGTTCCGTTCGCGAGCCGACGAGATGCCGCTCGAGGAGATCATGCGTGCACTCATCGGCCACCGCACCGTGTTCGTCGGCCACTCGGGCGTCGGCAAGTCGACGCTCGTGAACGCGCTCGTGCCCGGAGCCGACCGTGCCATCGGGCGCGTGAACGAGGTGACGGGGCGCGGTCGCCACACCTCCTCGTCGACCGTCTCACTGCGCGTCGACGGCGACGGTGGATCAGGCTGGGTCATCGACACCCCCGGAGTGCGCTCCTTCGGCCTCGGGCACGTCGACCCCTCCAACATCCTCGGCGCGTTCACCGATCTCGCTCGCGTCGCCGAGGACTGCCCCCGGGGGTGCACGCACCTTCCCGATGCGCCCGATTGCGCCCTCAACGAGGCCGTCGACGCGGGCGCGCTCGGTGAGACCGGGCGCGCCCGCCTCGATTCGCTCCAGCGCCTGCTCACCACATTCGCCTGACGGGGCATCCGGTGCCTCGATGCACGAGCCACTCAGGCGGCCTGCCTACCATGGACGCATGACCGACGCACGACTCGCCCCCGGCGACCTCGCCCCCGACTTCACCCTCGACGATCAGGACGGCCGTCCGCTCTCGCTCTCGGCGCTCCGGGGGTCGCGCGTCGTGCTCTACTTCTATCCCGAGGCCATGACGCCGGGCTGCACGACCGAGGCGTGCGACTTCCGCGACAACCTCAACTCGTTCGCGAGCGCTGGGGTGCGGGTCGTCGGCATCTCCAAAGACGACGTCGCGAAGCTCAAGCGCTTCGCTGAGCGCGATCGGCTGAACTACACGCTGCTCTCCGATGAAGACCTCGCGGTGCAGAAGGCCTACGGCGTCTGGGGTGAGAAGGCGCTCTACGGCAAGATCGTCGTGGGTTCGATCCGATCGACGTTCGTCGTCGGCGAGGATGGCCGTATCGAACGGGCCTGGTACAACGTCAAGGCCACTGGTCACGTGGCGCGCGTGCGGCGCGAACTCGGACTCGACGGCTGACGCGTGGGTGTCGGCGCTCGCCGACGCTCACGCGTTCCCGTGCGTCTCCTCGCTCGCGTCGCTCGTTCCGCTGCGCGTGTACGCGAGGCGCACGGGTGTCCAGAGGAGCAGACCGATGACCGTCGCCGCCGGCACGAGGAGGAGCCAGCCGAGATCCGGACGGGCGAAGAGCCCCTGGAACGCGCCCACGGCGACCGAGATCTGCAGGATCTGCCACACGATCGCTCCCGCACGCGTCCACGGGGCGCGGCGGAGGGATGCGACGGCGACCGCGCCCATCCAGAGCGCCGCGATCGCGACCAGTACGAGCAGCGCGACGGCCGTGGCGTACGACGAGGGCTCGAGCGCGAAGAGGTCGACGAGGAGCCAGATCGTGATCGCGGCGAGCGCAGCCGCCTCGAGCAGCAGGATCCCGCTGACCACGATGAGCGCCGCTTTCAGGCCGCCGCTCGTTGATGCCTCATGAGGCATGGATCCCTCGTCGGAGGCACGGTGATTCACAGGGTTATCCCATTCACGGCTATTGATTCGATCTCTCCGCTATGCGACCATTTATGAGGCCGAGTTGATGCTCACAGGGACGTGAGCCGATCAGTCCTGATCCTACTTCCCGAGATTCGGCTTTCCCCCTGCAGCACGGCCGGATCACCGGCTCACGCAATCGTGCGCGTCTGCGATCGAAGTACACGCAAGGAGCATCTCCATGGATTGGCGCGACAAAGCCGCCTGCCTCACCGCTGACCCGGAACTCTTCTTCCCGGTCGGCAACACTGGTCCCGCCGTCGACCAGATCGAGAAGGCGAAGGCCGTCTGCGCCCGCTGCACCGTCACGGAGATCTGCCTCCAGTACGCCCTCGAGACCGGTCAGGACTCGGGCGTGTGGGGCGGCCTCAGCGAAGACGAGCGACGCGCCCTCAAGCGCCGCGCCGCTCGCGCCCGCCGCGCGAGCTGAGCGCCCGCGCAGGCACCCTCGCACCTCGGTGCGCCCCCCCGCTTCACCCGCTCGTCATGCCGGAGTGATCCAGCGCAGCGGCACGTCGATCGTGACCTCGGTGCCGCGACCGACGACCGTGTGCCAGTCGATCGTTCCACCGAGCTCCCCCTGGATGAGGGTGCGCACGATCTGGGTGCCGAGCCCCTCGCCGACCTTCCCCTCGGGCAGCCCCGACCCGGTGTCGCGCACCTGCACGGTGAGGGTCGTCGGCGAGCGATCCGCGGTGATCTCCACATCGCCCTCCTGACCCGCGAGTCCGTGCTCGACGGCGTTCGTCACGAGCTCGGTGAGGGCGAGGGCGAGCGGGGTCGCGTACTCGCTCGGCAGCACGCCGAATGAGCCGGAGCGCTTCGGATGCGCCGTGGTGTTGTGCGCCGAGGCGACCTCGGCGACGAGCAGGAGTGCACGGTCGAACACCTCGTCGAAGTCCACGTTCTGCGTGAGGCCCTCCGAGAGGGTGTCATGCACGACGGCGATCGCGCCGACGCGGCGCATCGCCTGTGTGAGCGCCTCGCGAGCCTCGTCGGAGTGCGTGCGTCGCGCCTGGATGCGAAGCAGGGACGCGACGGTCTGCAGGTTGTTCTTCACCCGGTGGTGGATCTCGCGGATGGTGGCGTCCTTGGTGATGAGCTCCTGCTCCTGGTGGCGCAGCTCGGTCACGTCGCGGCTCAGCACGATCGCGCCGACCCGCTCACCGCGATGGCGGATGGGAATCGCCCGCAGCGAGACCGTGACCCCGCGAGACTCCACATCGGTACGCCACGGCGCGCGCCCGGTCACGACGAGCGGAAGGGACTCGTCGACGACGAGCTTGCCGCTCAAGAGGCGCGTCGAGACTTCGGCGAGCGATTCACCCTCGAGCTCGTCGTCGAAGCCCATGCGGTTGAAGGCGGAGAGCGCATTCGGGCTCGCGAAGGTCGTGGTGCCGTCGATGTCGAGCCGGATGAGACCGTCGGACGCGCGCGGGGCGCCGCGCCGGGGCCCGGTGGGCGCGCCGAGGTCGGGGAAGTCGCCCGACGCGATCATCTGGAAGAGCTCCTCGGCGCATTCGTTGAACGTGAGCTCCTGGCGAGACGGCGTTCGGGTCGCTCCGAGGTTCGTGTGGCGTGTGATGACGGCCACCGGCTCGGGTGCGAGTTCGGTGCCGGCCGCCGACAGCCGACGCATCACGGGAACGGCACGCACGCGCGTCGGCATCTCCTCGTACCAGTCGGGGGCCGAGGAGTCGACGATGCGTGACGATTCGAACGCCTGGGTGACGAGCTCTCGCCACTGGGACTTGATCGGCTGACCAACGAAGTCCCGGTAGAAAAGTGTGGCCGCGCTCGACGGCCTCGCGTGGGCGACGGCGACGAAATCGGCGTCGCCCGAAGGAACCCACAGCACGATGTCGGCGAAGGCGAGATCGGCGAGCA
>JAPSJT010000265.1 GCA_031178045.1 Agromyces sp. | reverse complement strand
GCTCTACCAGGACGCGCTGCGCCTGCGCCGCTCGCACGAGCTGGGCGCCGGGTCGCTGCAGTGGCTCGAGGGATTCCCCGAGTCGGTCGTCGCGTTCCGCAACGGCGACGTCGTGGTGCTGGCGAACACGGGCACGACGCCCGTGGAGCTGCCCACCGGCGACGTGCTGCTCGCGAGCACCGCGCTCTCGGGCCGCGCTCTCCCGGCCGACGCGACCGCCTGGCTCCGGGCGTAGTCACGCCGCCCCCCGCAGACCGCCCCGTGGCCCGCTCGGGGCGCGGCGCGCGCACCGCGAGGCATCCGCTCATCGGATGCAGGATGAGCTGGTATCCACACCCACTCCGGCGTGGTGCTCGCCGGCTCATCCTGCATCAGACGCGCCGAAGCGCCATCGCCAGTCCCTCCTGCCGAGTCGACCGTGCGCCCCAGCGGTGCTCCCCTCGAGCGACGAGCTCGAGGATGCCCTCACTCACCACAGCCCACTCCCTCATCACCTGTCGGTAGCTGAGCCGCAGCACCAGGTATCCCTGCATCACGAGCTCGAAATCTCGGCGCCGGTCCTCTTCGAATTCGGGGCCGGTGTGGAACCCCGCTCCGTCGATCTCGATCACCAGGCGATCGCCGACGAGGAGATCGACGTACCCGACCCGTGAGATGTGCACTTGCGCGCGGTGGCCGATGTTCCGTGAGCGCAGCAGCAGGCGGATCCGGGACTCCGTGCCGGACTCGGAGCCGCCGCTCACGGCGTCGAGCACACGTCGCCGCGATGGCATCGTGAGTCGGCGCACCTCCTCGAGCCCCTTCGGCGAAAGCAATCCCTGCGCGAGCGCGGAATCCACCGCAACGATGGCGGCCTCCCGCTCGGCGCACGCGATCATCTCGGCGAGGGCGAGCGGCAGCGGGTCGCGCGCCATCGGCGCCGGGTCGCTCCGATAGTGCACGCAGACCCTGTGAGCAGCACGGTCGAGCGGGACGCGCCCGTCGATCGGTGATCGAAGCCGACTGGCGGTGCGGGGCACCCGAACGTGCAGAAGCGGATCGTCGAGCAGCCAGACCCCGTCGAGGCGGACTGCGGATGCCCCGGTGAGCGCACCGCCGACTCGGACCGCGCGCACCACGTCGTGCGCGGCATCGGCCGCCGCGAACCACCCGGGACGCACGCGTGTGATCGTGGCAGCCGACAGCGCGTCGGCGACTCGGGTGCGCGACACGCCCGAACGCTCGAGGGTGCGATACGACATCGCCCCGCCATTGGTTCGGATGATGCGAGCCACGGAATCCGGCGTCGGCGTCATCCGTCGAGTCTCACCCAGCCCACCGGGTTGGGGAGATCGGTGAGCCGATCTGTGGACAAGTGCCATCCGACGAGCGGGAGGCCGGGAATGCCAGAGGCTGGGGCGCTCGCCCTCGAAGATACAGGATGAGCTGTCGGGCACCACCCGGTGGCCAAGATGGTCGTGCGATCATCCTGCAACCGCCCGCCAGGCGCGGCCGCGTTGGGGTGCGACGCGAGGAAGGCGTCCTCGAGCGGGAGCGGCGAGGGGCCCGAGTACGCGGGCGCCGAGCGAGCTAGTTCGTGTTGGCGTAGAGCCACTCGAGCGGGTCGACCTTGGTGCCGTCGACGCCGCCGAGGCGGATCTCGAAGTGCAGGTGCGGGCCCGTCGACATGCCCGTGTTGCCCGTCGTGCCGATGACGTCGCCGACGGCGACGGCGTCGCCGACCTCGAACCGGCGCGACTCGTACTCCATGTGCGCGTAGACGCTCGTGACGAGCTCCCCGTCGATGATGTGGTCGATCATCATGACGACGCCGAGGGACCCGCCGGAGTCGGTCGACACGGCGACCGTGCCGTCGGCGATCGCCTGGATCTCGGCGCCGAGGCCCGGGTTGAAGTCCTGGCCGCCGTGGTTGCTCGAGCACCCGGCGCAGCTGCGGTAGCCGAAGCGGTCGCCGATGTGCACGCCGACCGCGAAGGGCCACTGGATCGTGCCGGCCGGGTTGTTCGTGAAAGTCGCCTCGGGGCGGATGCCGGCGGCCCGCGCATACTCGTCGATGGTCTGCGTCTCGTAGCCGTCGCGCTGCATGGTCTGCGCGACGATGTCGCCGTTCAGCTGCACGCGCTGCCCGCCGAGGTCGGCTCCGCTCGTCTCGCCGAGGGCGAGCGCCTGCACGTCCGAGGGCGAGAGCAGCGACAGCGACGGGATCGTCGTGGCCACCGCGAGCATGGCGGCGAAGCTCATCGCGACGACGCTCACCAGCCGGCCCGCGCCATGACCGCGGCGACGAGCGGCGGGGGCCGCCGGCTGCGGACGCTCGGCAGCGACGGCGCGGAAGCCGCGCAGGGCCGAGCGGGGGGACGACGCCGATGTGTCGCGGGCGACGTCACGCCGACGGCCCGAGGCACTCTCGCGCCGGCTGCTTGCAGCGGCGCGGCGGGAGATGACCGGTGCGGCGGCGGCATCCGCCCAGGCCGAGCGCGACGGGGATGCCTCGGTCACGGGCATGGCGGTAGCGGATGCCTCGGCGGCGCGGCCGTCAACGAGCGAGGAGATTCCGGCGGAGGCGTCGGTCGGGTCGGCGGCGGCTGCGGGCGCCGCCACGGCCGCGACGGGGACCGGGACGGTGTCGGCGGGAACCTCCGCGCGGTCGCTGCGAACGCCGTGTGCGCCGCGGTCGCGGCGACGCGAGGCCGGAGCATCCGTGGCCGAACCCGCACGAGCAGGCGCGAGGTCGGCGAAGAGGGCATCGAAACCGGCGGGAGCGGCAGCGGGTCGGGAATCGGCGGCTCCGGCAGCGGGGCGGGAAACGGCGGAGGCCGAGCGGCGTCCGACGGGGTGGTCGGGGTGCTCGGCCTCGGGGGCGGGAAGCGGGTGGGCTCG
>JAPSJT010000264.1 GCA_031178045.1 Agromyces sp. | reverse complement strand
GCGGCGTCGTTGCCGCGGCGAGCTACGAGGCGCGCCGCTTCGGCGTGAACTCGGCGATGCCGATGTCGCTGGCACTGCAGCGCTGCCCGAACGCGATCGTGCTGCGTGGCGACTACTCGAGCTACTCGGCGTACTCGAAGCGGGTGATGGCGATCTTCGAGCAGATCACGCCGCTCGTCGAACCGCTCTCGATCGACGAGGCGTTCCTCGACGTGTCCGGAGCCCGGCGACTGCACGGCAGTCCGGCCGAGATCGCGTGGACGATCCGAGAGCGGGTCCGAACCGAGACCGGCCTCACGTGCTCGATCGGCGTGGCCGCGACGAAGTACGTGGCCAAGGTCGCGTCGAGTCGCGCGAAGCCCGACGGCATGCTCGTCGTGCCTGCCGCCGAGACGGTCGCGTTCCTGCATCCGCTGCCCGTCTCCGCACTCTGGGGCGTGGGCAGGGTCACCGAGGAGTCGCTCACCCGCCTCGGCCTCCGCACGGTCGGAGACGTGGCCGCGATGCCCGGCGACGCGCTCGAGCGCGCGGTCGGCCCAGCCCTCGCGGCCCGGCTGTCGCGACTCGCGAACGGGGTCGACCCGCGCGACGTCCACACGGCGCGCGTCGAGAAGAGCATCGGCCATGAGGTGACCTTCGGCTACGACCTCACCGACCCCGGCGAGATCCGGCGCGAACTCCTCCGGCTCGCCGACGACGTGGGCGTGCGGCTTCGCAAGGCGGGCCTCGTGGGCCGTACCGTGGTGCTGAAGCTCCGCTACGGCGACTTCCGCACGGTGACCCGATCCCGCACCCTGGCCGAGCCGACGGATGTGGCCCGCCGGATCTACGACGAGGCATCCGACGCCCTGAGCGAGCTCACGGGCGACGGTGCGCGCGTCCGTCTCATCGGCGTGCGGGCCGAGCAACTGCGCCCGTCGGGCGTGGGCGCGATGCTCTGGGACCCCGACGAGGACTGGCGCGACGCCGAGCGAACGATCGACGAGGTCAGCGCCAAATTCGGATCGGGGGCGATACGGCCGGCCGCCCTCGTGCGTCCCGGAGACGATCGTCGGCGCCAGCGCGGCCGGCCGGGTGGCGACGATGACCACCCCGCCACTTCGGCGACCGGGTGGGGCTGGTAGCACGCCGCTTCCGCCGGTAGCGTTGCCGCATGGCTGAATTCGTACTGGAGCTTGCAGACAAGGTCGCAGGGGTCGGCGTCACGACCTCGTACGGCGAAGCGGTCGACATCGAGGGTACGACGATCGTTCCGGTCGCGCTCGGCTACTACGGGTTCGGCGCAGGCAGCGGAAGCGATGCCCAGAACCAGCAGGGGAGCGGCGGTGGCGGGGGCGGGGTCTCCATTCCGCTCGGCGCATACGTCGGGCGTTCCGGCGGCCAGACGCGATTCGAGCCGAACCTCATCGGGCTGCTGCTGGCGCTGACCCCGCTCATCTGGGTGAGCGGCAAGGCGCTGAAGGGCGTCATCCGCGCGCTCAAGCGCTGACGCGGCCGTCGATCGGCCCGTCCGTCACGGTCCGACCCTGCCGGGCGTATACTCTGTTCACGAACACGGGAGTCCGGTGAGCCGGGCTGAGAGGAAGGTTCTCAACCTTCGACCGTCGAACCTGATCTGGGTAATGCCAGCGCAGGGAGGCCAACGCATCTCATTCCCGTGCCTCTTTCCTCGAACAGAAAGGGCACGACACGTGCACACTGCAGCATCCACGTCCGCCGGTGAAACGACGACTCAGCGATCGCGAACGCGCCGCTGGCGAGTCGTCGACATCGTCGTCGCCAGCGTCATCGGGGTCGCCACCGGCCTCCTGTTCCTGTTCTGGAACAACGTCGGGTACGCCTGGTTCAGCGCCGCCGACGCCATCACGCCGGGACTCGGGGGCATCGCGGTCGGCATCTGGCTGATCGGCGGCGTGCTCGGCGGCCTCATCATCCGCAAGCCGGGTGCGGCGCTCTTCGTCGAGCTGCTCGCGGCGGTCGTCTCGGCGCTCATCGGCAACCAGTGGGGGATCGAGACGATCTACTCGGGCCTCGCACAGGGCCTCGGCGCAGAGCTCGTCTTCGCCATCCTCGCGTACCGCCGCTTCGGCGTGCTCCCGGCGATGCTGGCGGGCGCGGCAGCGGGAGCCGCCGCCTGGACGCTCGAGCTCTTCCTCTCGGGCAACCTGCAGAAGTCGCCCGAGTTCCTCGGGCTGTACTTCACCACGGTCGTCCTCTCCGGGGCGGTGCTCGCCGGGCTGCTCGGCTGGCTCATCGTGCGAGCGCTTGCGGCGACCGGAGCACTCAACCGGTTCGCCGCCGGGCAGGACGTCTCGCAGCGGGTCTGACGTGGTCATCGCAGCCGACCGCGCTGCGCCCGCCCGCGTCGATGCGCGAGGGTGGGCGTGGCGTCATGCCGGCCGGAAGCGCTGGGCCCTCGCCGGAGTGGATCTGCGCATCGCAGAGGGGGAGCGGGTGCTTCTCGTCGGCCCGTCGGGATCGGGCAAGTCGACGCTGCTGCACGCGCTCGCGGGCGTGCACGGCGGCGCCGAGGAGGGTGAGGAGTCGGGCACCCTGCTCGTCGACGGCCGGCCTGCGGCCGAAGCGCGCGGACGGGCTGGCCTCGTCCTGCAGGATCCCGACGCGCAGGTGATCCTCGCACGGGTCGGCGACGACGTCGCCTTCGGCTGCGAGAACCTCGGGGTGCCTCGCGAGCAGATCTGGCAGCGTGTCGGCCGCGCGCTCGACGACGTCGGGCTCGACCTCCCGCTCGATCATCCGACGAGCGCGCTCTCAGGCGGCCAGAAGCAGCGCCTCGCGCTCGCGGGCGCGCTCGCGATGCGTCCGGGGCTCCTCCTGCTCGACGAACCGACGGCGAATCTCGATCCGCGCGGCGTCGACGAGGTGGTCTCCGCAGTCCACCG
>JAPSJT010000073.1 GCA_031178045.1 Agromyces sp. | reverse complement strand
CGGGAAACGGCGGAGGCCGAGCGGCGTCCGACGGGGTGGTCGGGGTGCTCGGCCTCGGGGGCGGGAAGCGGGTGGGCTCGACGGGTGAGGGCGTCGACGCCGGGATGGGACCCGGCGTTCGGCTGCGCGGCGCCGGCGGCGCCGCCGAGGAGGGCGTCGAAGCCGGAGTCCTCCGGTTCGCGCCGCTGCACCGGGGCGGGTGCCGCCGCGGACGCGTCGCCCGCCTGCTCGCGACGGGCCGCTGCCGCCTCCCGTTCCCTGATCTCGCGTCGCGTGAGGGGTCGCTCAGACCGCGCGGGGACCTGGGTGCCTGGCGATGAACCGTCGGGCACGAGGGGGGACTCGAGCACGTTGAGGGGAGCTTTCGGCGAGGGAACGGGCATGAACAGGAGGTGAACATCCCGACCGGAAGGCGAGATAACAGGTTGGTAAAGACTAACCGGTTCCAGCGCTCCGCGCCATGCCGGAAGACGCTTTCAGCGCTTGGCGCGGTCGTCGACCGGCGGGATCCGCAGGATCACGGGGAACCCAGCGCAGAAAGAATTCTCCGACTCGCATGCATCGGGATGCCTCGCCATCACGCCTCCACGCCGGCTCCGCGCAGCGCGGCCGCGAGCTGCTCGTAGAGACCGGGCTCGGCCGCGACGAGCAGCTCCGAGGTCTCGCGTCCACCGCGCGGGCCGCCGACCCGCGCGCCGGCCTCCCTCGCGACGAGCGCCCCGGCGGAGTGATCCCACGCGTTGAGTCCGCGCTCGTAGTACGCATCGAGCCGCCCGGCGGCGAGTGCGCACAGGTCGAGCGCGGCCGAGCCGATGCGGCGGATGTCGCGGATCTGCGGCAACAGCTCGAGCAGCACCGCGGCCTGCTCGCGGCGACGCTCCGACGAGTAGCTGAACCCCGTGCCGACGAGCGCCGACGAGAGCGTGACTCCAGCGTTGACGCCGAGCTGCCGACCGGCGAGCCGGGCCCCGCCGCCGAGGCTCGCCTCGAACACCTCGCCGGTCGACGGGTTCACGACGACTCCTGCGAGCGTCGTGCCGCCGACGCCGCCGGCCGCCGCTCCCTCTGCCACGGCGATGCTGATCGCCCAGGCGGGCACCCCGTAGAGGAAGTTGACGGTTCCGTCGATGGGGTCGACGATCCAGTCGATGCCGCTCGTGCCGACGTGCGCGACATCCTCTTCGCCGACGATGCCGTCGTCGGGGCGTGCCTCGAGGATGAGCGAGCGGATGAGCGTCTCGGTGTCGCGGTCGACCGCGGTCACGATGTCGACCGCCGACGACTTCGTGGCCGCGACGGTCACGCCGCCGCGGCGCGCTTCGAGTGCGAACTCCGAGGCCCGTACGGCGATGTCGCGGGCGAGCTCGAGCAGGGCGGTCGGTGCGGCGGATGCCTCGTGCTGCGTCATGCTGCTCACGCTACCGTCGCTCGTCGCGGGCGGTTGGTGCGTGCGAGCGCCGTGACGCACGAAAGCCCCGGCGAACCGGGGCTTCCTCTGGTGGCGAGTGAGGGATTCGAACCCCCGAAGTCGTAGACAGCTGATTTACAGTCAGATCCCTTTGGCCGCTTGGGTAACTCGCCATCGCACCCGACCGAGTTCTGCACACAACCGGGGGCGTCCCAAGGATACCCGCCGATGGGCGTGGTGAGAAATCAGGCGCCGATCAGGAGAACGGGCCCGGCCAGGTGTCGTTCGGGTCGTGCGTGGGGGGCGGGAACTCGTTCGACGAACGCGGGAACTCGTTCCCCATCCACGTCAGTTCACGCGCCGGCGCGAACTCGGGCGGCGCCGGGTACGCCCCGCGCTGTCCCCCGCCGCCGCGCAGCCCTGAGCGCTGGATGACACGCTGGATCGTGAGCCCGCGCTCGTCGGGCCGGCCCACGAAGCGGATCTCCCGAAGCCCCTGGTCTTGCGCGGCCGACTCGAAGACGAAGTGTCCGTAGCCGAAGATGCGGCCGATGAACGGGGTGCGCACCGAGATGTCGAGGATTCGCGCGATGGGCATCGTCGCGATGTGCTGCGAGAGGATGCCGTGCACGCGGAACACTCGCATGTTCGTGATCACGAAGCGATCCATGCGCGCCTGCAGGATGCGCCAGCTCGCGTTGAGGAGCAGGGCGAGCGCGCCGAACAGCGGCAGCCAGTACAGCTCGCGTGGCAGCACCGTCAGCGTCCACAACACGGGCACGATCGCGACGAGCTTCAGGACCGGGCCGACGAGCGCCGCCCAGTGCTTCTCGACCTCGTCGATGATGACCTCGCCCTCGTCGGCGATGAGATGCCGATCGACGTGAGGATCGAAGAATCCGACGCCGGTCATGTGACGAGCGACGAGAAGAAGCGGCCCACCGCCTCGGTCGCACCGAACACGGCACCGACGGCACCTTCGACGGCGGTCGCGGCATCCTCGGGACGGGTGATCATGTAGAAGAGAGCGAACACGACGACGAGGCCGAGTGCCAAGCGCTTGACCAGCTTCACGCGGGTTCCTTTCGAGACGGCGGCGGGCAAGCCGGCCCCCAGGTGGCGAGTCCCGTTTCCCGCCCATTCCTACATCACCCCGGTTCGAGGGGCAATGCGCCTCGCCGCAAGTCCCGCGATGCGGCATCCGAGGCTCTTCGGCTTCGAACGGTAGGATCGAACGTCGCCTGAGACCGCATCCGAGTGCGAGCGGTCCGACCCATGAGGGAGCAGATGGCCGGCATCGAAGAGGTCGCGAAGCTCGCGGGGGTCTCCACCGCGACGGTCTCGCGCGCGCTCAGCGGCCGCGGCCATGTCTCCCCCGCATCGAAGGCGAAGGTCATCGAGGCGGCCGCCCGGCTCGGCTACGTGGTGTCGTCGAATGCGTCCAGCCTCGCCTCGGGTCGCACTCGCAACATCGGCGTGGTCATCCCGTTCCTCAACCGCTGGTTCTTCTCCTCGGTGCTCGAGGGCGCGCAACAGGCGCTTCTCCGCAGCGGTTACGACCTCACCCTCTACAACCTCTCGGGCGACGGGCAGGAGCGCTCGAGCGTGTTCGAGCACTTCCTGCTGCGCCAGCGGGTCGACGCGGTGATCGCCGTGTCGCTCGAGCTCACCGAGCATGAGGTGACGCGGCTGCACGACCTCGGCAAGCCGCTCGTCGGCGTCGGCGGGCCGATCCCCGGGGTGCGCACGCTCACGATCGACGACGTCGCCGTCGCCCGTCTCGCGACCGAGCACCTCATCGGGCTCGGCCACACCCGCATCGCCCACATCGGCGGCGATCTCGAGTTCGACCTCGACTTCCACCTGCCGACGAACCGGCGCATCGGCTACGAGGGCGCGCTCCGCGACGCGGGCATCGACGTCGACCCGCGCCTGTTCGCTCCGGCCGACTTCACGATCCGCGGGGGGTACCACGCGGCCAAGCAGTTGCTCGGCGTGCCGCGCGACCGGCCGACCGCGATCTTCGCGGCATCCGACGAGATGGCCATCGGCTCGATCCTCGCAGCGCGCGACCTCGGACTCATCGTGCCGCGCGACGTCTCGATCGTCGGCATCGACGACCACGACCTCTCCGACTTCTTCGGCCTCTCGACGGTCGCGCAGTTCCCGCGCCTCCAGGGCGAGCAGGCGGTCGAGATCCTCATGGAACAGCTCGAGCCCGAAGCGGATGCCCCTGCGCCCGCCGCGACGGCGCTGCCGTACGAGTTGCGGGTGCGCTCGTCGACGGCGCGCCCCGCCGAGCGCTGAGCCCCGCCGCGAGCCGACGAGCTGCTAGGCGGGCAACCGCATGCGCCCGAACGCGGCCTGGATCGCGACCGCCGCCGCACCGCGCGCCCACGAGACGAAGCCGGCGTCGTCGACGTGCACCTCGACGGGGCGGGCCTCGGGGTCTCGATCCGCGGCGAGCGCGGACATCGCGACCTCGCGCACGATGCCCCAGAGCTCGATGCCCTCGCCCGAGAGCACGATGCGGTCGACCATCGCGATGTTCGCGATGTACGCCATCATGCGCCCGAGCGCGCGCCCGGCCGCGGTCGTGATCGCCACGGCGAGCGGGTGCCCCGCGCGCGCCGCCTCGAGCACCTCGTCGTAGTCCACCTCGCGGCCGAGCGCGATGCCGAGCTGCGCGCAGATGCCGGGGATCGACAGCATCGCCGTCGAGCAACCGCGATGTCCTTCGAGGCACATCGGACCGGTCGGATCGAGCGGCAGGTGCCCGCCGAGGCCCAGTCCGGAGTCGGGGGTCGTGACGACGCGGTCGTTCACGACGAGCCCGTAGCCCACGCCCGCGCCGATCGTCACGACGGCGAAGGACTCGGTGCCGCGCACGGCGCCGAACCACTGCTCGGCGATGGTGAGCGCGGTCACATCGTTCTCCACGGTGACCGGAGCGCCGACGACGGCTTCGACGAGATCGGCCAGTGCGACGTCGCGCCAGCCGAGGAACGGTGCGCGCGTGATGCTGCGCCCGTCGGCGACGTTGCCGCCGATGCTGATGCCGACGCCCGAGACGGGTGCGTCGTCGCGCAGCTCGTCGACCAGCCGAGCGACGGTGCGCACGACGTCGTCGACCTCGTGCGAGGGCAGCTCGCGTTCGACGCGGCGGAGCGCGGTCGCCCGCAGGTCGGTGAGCACGCCGAGCGCCGATTCGCCGGTGAGCTTGATGCCGATGAAGCGACGGGCGTCGACGCGCACGTCGAGCGGCTTCGCGGGCCGGCCCGTCGCACCCTGTTGTTCGCCCGACTCGAGGAAGAGTCCGTGGTCGAGGAACGGCTTGCTGAGCCGCGTGAGGCTCGCCGGCGAGAGGCCGAGGCGTCGGCCCAGTTCAGCTCGGGAGATCGGGCCGTGGATGAGCACCTGGCGCGCGAGCTCACGCGCCGAGTCGCCCGACCTCTCGAATGTCGCGGCCACCGTCAGCCTCCCGGAAACAGATGAGTTCATTCCATTCTGGCACGAATGACCGCTGATACGGGCGAGAACCGCGCGATGGCCCTCTGTTCCGTCCTGCTTGACAACCTCTTTATTTCTGTCGTAGAAAGAACCCATGCAACGCCGCGCTGAGCTCCTCCACCTCCGCAACGGAGGCACGAGCGTCGTCCTCGACGCCCGTCTCGCTCCCCTCCCCGTCATCGTGTTCTGGGGGGCCGACCTCGGAGAACTGGGTGAGGCCGAGCTCGCGGCGCTCGGGACTGCGGCCCTGCCCCAGCGCGTCTCGGGCGGGCTCGATCGCCCGGCTCCGCTCACGCTCATTCCGCAGGAGTCGTCGGGCTGGCTCGGCACGCCCGGACTCTCGGGGCACCGCGCCGGCCGCCAGTTCTCGACGAAGCTCGTGACCGACGAGATCGACGCCGCCGAGGCATCCGCCACCGTCTTCGCGACGGATGCCGCGGCCGGCCTGGCGGCGACGATCGAGCTCGAGGTGACCGCGTCGGGCCTGCTGCGCCAGCGCATCACGCTCGAGAACGCGGCGCCCGAGCCGTACTCGCTCACGGCGCTCGCCCCGGTGTTCCCGGTGCCGCGCAACCTCGACGAGCTCTTCGACACGACGGGTCGCCACCTGCGCGAGCGGTCCCCGCAGCGGCACGCCTTCACGATCGGCACGCACGTGCGCGAGAGCCGCCGCGGCCGGCCGGGCTCCGACGCGAGTCTCGTGCTCGCCGCGGGCCGGGCGGGATTCGGCTTCGAGCGCGGCCTCGTCCATGCAGTGCACACCGCGTGGAGCGGCAACCACCGCCTGCTCGCCGAGCGTACGCCGACCGCCGAATCGTTCCTCGCCGCGGGCGAGCTGCTCGCCCCCGGCGAGATCGAGCTCGGCCAGGGCGAGCGGTACTCCACGCCGTGGGCGATCGGCTCGTGGGGCGACGGGCTCAACGAGCTCGCGCGGCGATTCCACGACGAACTGCGTGCGCGTCCGCAGCATCCGCAGCGCCCTCGACCGGTCACCCTCAACACGTGGGAGGCCGTCTACTTCGACCACGACCTCGACAAGCTCGGCTCGCTCGCCGAGCGCGCGGCCGCCGTCGGCGTCGAGCGATTCGTGCTCGACGACGGCTGGTTCCTCGGGCGTCGCGACGACACCGCCGGCCTCGGCGACTGGTTCGTCGACGAGACCGTCTGGCCGAACGGTCTCGCCCCCCTCATCGAGAAGGTGCGCGGCCTCGGCATGGAGTTCGGCCTCTGGGTCGAGCCCGAGATGGTGAACCTCGACAGCGAGCTCGCCCGCGAGCACCCCGACTGGATCCTGCGCGGGCGCGACGAGCTCCCGGTGCCCGCACGTCAGCAGTACGTGCTCGATCTCGCGAACCCCGACGCCTGGCAGTACCTGCTCGAGCGGCTCGACGCACTCCTGTCGGAATACGACATCGCGTACCTCAAGTGGGATCACAACCGCGACCTGCTCGAGGCCGGCTCCGCCGAGTCCGGCCGGGCGCGCGTGCACGAGAACGTCGAGGCGCTCTACCGGCTGCTCGCCGCGCTCAAGCAGCGGCACCCCCGCCTCGAGATCGAATCCTGCGCATCGGGCGGCTCGAGGGTCGACCTCGGCATCCTCGAGCACACCGACCGCATCTGGACGAGTGACACCCTCGACCCCATCGAGCGGCTGCAGATCCAGCGCTACACCGGGCTCCTCGTGCCGACCGAGATGATGGGCGCGCACCTCACGAGCCCGTCGGTGCACTCCACCGGCCGGCGCGTCTCGCTCGACTTCAGCGCGGGCGTCGCGATGCTCGGCCACTTCGGCATCGAGTGGGATCTCACGACGCTCGACCAGGCCGGCCTCGACGCCGTCGCCCGATGGGTCGAGCTGCACAAGCGTCATCGCGCGCTCATCCACTCGGGTGCGCTCGTGCACGGGGACACGGCGGATGCCACGACCGACGTGCGCGGTGTCGTCGCGGCCGACGGCGCATCCGCGGTCTTCACCTTCACGCAGGTCGCCACGAGCGTCACCTCCCCACCGGGCCGCTTCACGCTGCCGGGGCTGGAAGACGACCGCCGGTACACCGTGCGCATCGCCGCCGGCGACATCGGCGACGGACCCGGCCAGTCGCCGCTCCCCTGGGCCGAGGGGCCCATCACGCTGACCGGCCGGCAGCTCGGCAGCGTCGGCCTGCAGGCGCCGGTGCTGTTCCCAGCGCAACTGGTGCTGCTCGAACTCGACGACCCCGACACCACGACCGACCCCGCGAGCCCCGGCGGCGTCGCCGCCTGACCCCGCACCACCACGACCGCACCAGCGCAAGGAGGCGCAACATGACGGACCGGACCATCCGCCCGAACCCACGTCGGAGGCCGCACGCCCACCGGCGGCGAACCATCGGCGCCGCGGCATCCGTCGCGCTCGGCGCCCTGCTGCTCGCCGGCTGCTCGACCCCCGGCGACGGAGACGTCGTGACGCTCGACTTCTTCCAGTTCAAGGGCGAGGCCCTCGAGGACTTCACGCAGATCATCGAGGACTTCGAGGCCGAGAACCCCGACATCCGCGTCGTGCAGAACCAGGTGGCCGACGCCGACACGGTCATCCGGACACTCCTCGTGAAGAACCGCACGCCCGACGTGATCACGCTCAACGCCAACGGCAACTTCGGGCGCCTCGCGCAGGCCGGGGTCTTCGCCGACTTCTCGGACGAGCCCGTGCTCGACACCATCAACCCCGCCGTGCAGGAGATCCTCGCCGATCTCGGCAGCGCCGAGGGCGAGGTCAACGGGCTCGGCTACGTCAACAACGCCAACGGCATCATCTACAACCAGGACATCTTCGAGCAGCAGGGCCTCGAGGTGCCCGAGACGTGGGACGAGCTCATCGCCGTCTGCGAGCAGTTGCAGGCCGCGGGGATCACCCCGTTCTACGGAACGCTCGCCGAGAACTGGACCGGCCTGCCGTCGTTCAACGGCCTCGGCGCCTATCCCGCACAGGACGACTTCTTCGAGCGGCTGCGCGCGGAGGGCGAGAAGGTCGGCCCCGACGCCGAGGTGTCGTTCTCGAAGGACTACCCACAGGCGCTCGAGCAGCAGTTCGAGCTGTTCTCCTACGCGCAGGAGGGGTACCGGGGCCGTAGCTACGACGACGGCAATGCCGCCTTCGCCAACGGCGAGGTCGCGATGCTCATGCAGGGCATCTGGGCGGTCAACCCGATCAAGGGCGTGAACCCCGATGTTCGCGCGGGCATCTTCCCCTACCCGGCAGCGGATGACCCTGACGAGCGACTGCTCGTCTCCGGCGTCGACGTCGTGGTGACGATGGGCAAGGACACGCCCCACCGCGACGAGGCGATGCGATTCATCGAGTACCTCTTCCAAGAGGACGTCATCGAGGAGTTCGCCGCCTCGCAGAACATGGTGCCCTCCGTCGAGGGCGCCGAGCTGAGCGACGACCCGGCCATCCAGTCGGTGGCGCCGTGGTTCGAGGAGGGCCGGATCACCGGCTTCATCGATCACCAGATCCCGCCGAGCATCCCGCTCGCCCAGATCGTGCAGGAGTACCTCTTCACCGGCGACACGGAGTCCGCGCTCGCCACCCTCGATCGCGAGTGGAGCAAGGTCGCCGCTCGCACCATCCCAGTGGAGAACTGACATGACGACGCTCACCCAGGCCGTGCGCTCGACGACGACGCCCGGCGAGAAGCCCCGGCGGGCCTCCCGCCTCCGCACCGAGACGAAACGCGCACTGCCCGCCTTCTACTGGATGGTCTGGCCCGCGGTCATCGCGTTCGCCGCCTTCCACACCGTGCCGGTGCTCGTCGGCATCTTCTTCAGCTTCACCAACTACGCCGGCTACGGCGAGTGGAACTTCGTCGGGCTCTCCAACTACCTGAACCTCTTCCGTGACGACCGAGCGCTGCAGGCCTACGGGTTCTCGTTCCTCATCGCCATCGTCGCCACGGTGCTCACGAACGTGATCTCGCTCGCCATCGCCCTCGGCCTGCACTCGAAGATCGTCGCGAAGAACTTCTGGCGCGGGGTGTACTTCGTCCCGTACGTGATCGCCATTCTCGTGATCGGCTACGTGTTCCAGTTCTTCTTCTCGAACTCGTTGCCGAAGATCCTCTCGGGCGTGCCGCTGTTCGCCGACAACATCCTCGCCAACCCCGACTGGGCGTGGACGGCCATCGTCGTGCTCACCGTCTGGCAGGCGTGCGCGTTCGCGATCATCATCTACCTCGCCGGGCTCCAGACGATCCCGTCCGAGCTCTACGAGGCCTCGGCGATCGACGGCGCCACCGGTTGGCGGCAGTTCCGCTCGATCACGTTCCCCCTCATCGGCGCCTTCTTCACGATCAACGTCGTGCTGAGCCTGAAGAGCTTCCTCCAGGTGTTCGACCAGATCATCTCGCTCACGAACGGCGGACCGGGCACCTCGACCGAGTCGGTCACGCTGCTGATCTACCGCGGCGGCTTCACGGGCGGCGAGTTCGCCTACCAGACGGCGAACGCCGTGATCTTCTTCATCGTGATCACGGTCGTCTCGCTCTTCCAGTTCCGGGTCCTTCAGCGCAGAGAGGCCGACTTCTGATGACCACGACCACCACCACCCTCGCCCAGGCCGAAGAGGTCGTGCCCGATGCGCCGGAGCGCCGACGCTCCCGCGCGGGTCGCGGCGCCGACAGCGACGACACGCGCCGCACCAACTGGTGGGCGACCGCGCTCATCGCGGTGTGCTCGCTCACGATCCTCATCCCGCTCTACCTCGCCGTCGCCGTCTCACTGAAGACGCCCGACCAGCTCGTCACGGGCACCGGCTTCGAGCTGCCCGACCCGATCCGGTGGGAGAACTTCGCCGAGGCGTGGGAGCGCACCAGTTTTCCGCAGGCCCTCATGAACACGGCCTTCATCACGGTCGGCTCGGTGGTCTTCACGCTGCTGACGAGCTCGATCGTCGCCTACGCGATCGCGCGCAACCTGCACCGGCCGTTCTTCAAGGGCGTGTTCTTCTACCTGCTCGCCGCCCTCTTCATCCCGTTCCCGATCATCATGCTGCCGCTCGTGAAGCAGACCTCCCTGCTCGGCCTCGACAACCAGGCCGGCATGATCCTGCTCTACACGATCTACGGCCTGTCGCTGAACATCTTCATCTACACCGCCTACATCCGCTCGATCCCGATCGAGCTCGAGGAGGCGGCGCGCGTCGACGGCGCGAGCACGTGGCGGGTGTTCTGGCAGGTGATCTTCCCTCTGCTCGGACCGATGAACGCGACGGTCGGCATCCTCACGTGCGTGTGGGCATGGAACGACTTCATCATGCCGCTCGTCGTGCTCACCGATCCCGCCGCGCGCACGCTGCCGCTCGCGCAGTACGTGTTCCAGGGCCAGTTCAACACCGACTACACCGTCGCGTTCGCGTCGTACCTCATGGCCATGGCTCCGCTGCTCATCGTCTACGTGTTCTCGCAGCGCTGGGTCATCTCGGGGGTCACCCGAGGCTCCATCAAGTAGCGCACTCGTCAGGCGCAACGAGTAGGGTGCACGCATCCGCTCGACCATCCATCGAAAGGAATCCGTCCGCATGACCGCCGCTCATCCGTCGACCGCCCCGGCTCGAACCGTGCTCGCGAGCGACCCCGACTGGTGGCGTCAGGCCGCCGTCTACCAGATCTACCCGCGCAGCTTCGCCGACTCGAACGGCGACGGCATCGGCGATCTGCCGGGCGTCACCTCGCGTGTGCCGTACCTCTCGTCGCTCGGGATCGACGCCGTCTGGCTCTCGCCGTTCTACCCGTCGGCCCTCGCCGACGGCGGGTACGACGTCGACGACTACCGCGACGTCGACCCGAAGCTCGGCACGCTCGCGGACTTCGACGAGATGATCGCGGCCCTGCACGCCGCCGGCATCCGGCTCATCGTCGACATCGTGCCGAACCACTCGTCCAACCGTCACGCGTGGTTCCAGGAGGCGCTCGCCTCGCCGAAGGGCTCTCCGGCCCGTGATCGGTACATCTTCCGCGACGGCGAGGGGCCCGACGGCACGGAGCCGCCGAGCGACTGGCAGTCGATCTTCGGCGGGTCGGCGTGGGAGCCGGTGGGCGACGGACAGTTCTACCTGCACCTGTTCGCGCCAGAGCAGCCCGACTTCAACTGGCACAACCCCGAGGTGCGCGAGGACTTCCTGCGCACGCTGCGATTCTGGGCCGATCGGGGTGTCGACGGGTTCCGGGTGGATGTCGCGCACGGGCTTGCGAAGGACCTCACCGCCCCGCTCCGCTCCCACGCCGAGCTCATGGAGATGCGACTGGCGACCGACGGCTCGCACCCCCTCTGGGACCGCGAGGAGCTCGACGAGATCTACGCCGAGTGGCGGGCCGTGTTCAACGAGTACCAGCCCCCGCGCATCGCGGTCGCCGAGGCGTGGGTCGAGCCGAGCCGCCGCCACCGCTATGCCGCGCCCTCGAGCCTCGGCCAGGCGTTCAACTTCGACCTGCTGCGTGCCGACTTCGACGCCGCGCAGTTCCGGGCGATCATCGACCAGAACCTCGAGTCGGTCGCGCTCACCGGCTCGTCGAACACCTGGGTCTTCTCGAACCACGACGTCGTGCGCCACGCCACCCGCTACGGCCTGCCCGCCGACGGCGGCGACGAGGGCGCGGTCGGCAAGGCGTGGCTGCTCTCGGGCGGTCGCTCCCCCGAGTACGACGCCGAGTTCGGCCTGCGCCGCGCTCGCGCCGCGACCCTGCTGATGCTCGCGCTGCCCGGCAGCGCCTACCTGTACCAGGGCGAGGAGCTCGGCCTCCCCGAGGTCGCCGACATCCCCGACTCGGCCCGGCAGGACCCCACGTTCTTCCGCAGCCCGGGCGTCGATGTCGGGCGCGACGGATGCCGCGTACCGCTGCCGTGGGAGGCATCCGCCCCCGCCTTCGGCTTCGGCGTCGACGGCTCGGATGCCTCGCACCTGCCGCAGCCCGAGTCGTTCGCGCGCTACGCGGTCGACGTCGAGGACGCCGATCCCGACTCGACGCTGAACCTCTACCGTCGCGCGCTCGCCCTGCGGCACGAGCTGCAGGGCGACGAGAAGCTGGTGTGGCTCGACGAGTCGCTCGTCGGCGCCGACGCCGATGCGAGCGGCGGGGCGGCCCTGCTCGACGACGCCGAGGTGCTCGCGTTCGAACGGCCGAGCGGCTGGCGCTCGATCACGAACTTCGGCGACACCCCGGTCCCCCTGCCCGCGGCGCTCGGCCGGGTCGTGCTCGCGAGCGGCCCGCTCGACGACGGGGCGCTGCCGCCCGCCACCACGGTCTGGCTGCGCTGAGCACAACGCCCGCTCGCGGCATCCGACCGCTCGCTAAACTGGCGCGCATGGCAGATGCAACGTTCGACATCGTGAGCAAGGTCGACAAGATGGAGGCCGACAACGCGGTCAACCAGGCGCGCAAAGAGGTCGAGCAGC
>JAPSJT010000072.1 GCA_031178045.1 Agromyces sp. | reverse complement strand
CTCAACGTCGCGATCTCGCGCGCGAAATGGGCGGCGTATCTCATCTATTCGCCGGGACTCGTCGACACGCTCCCCCGCACGCCCGAGGGGCTCGCACAGCTCAGCGCATTCATCCGCCTGGTGGGCGTCGGCGCGCCGGTGGCGGCGCGGGCCTAGCCCGACTCCCGCCACCGGGCCGAGTCCGTCACCGCCCACACGAAGCTGGGAATACCGCACAGCCGCGATACGTAGATTCTCATCGTGACTTCCCCTGCAACGTCCGATTCGAAACCTGCTCGCATCACCATGTACGGCGCCGACTGGTGCCGTGACTGCCGCCGCTCGAAGGCGCTGCTCGACCGCCGCGGCGTCGACTACGACTACGTCGACCTCGAGGTCGTCGCCGACGGCGCCGACCGCGCGAAGGCCATCAGCGGTCGTACCCAGATCCCCGTCGTGGTGTTCCCCGACGGCGAGCACTTCACCGAGCCCACCGACGCCGAGCTCGCAGCGAAGCTCGACGAGGCACTCGCCGCGTAGCCTCCGATACGCCCTGGTCAGCGGTCGCCGACGTCGGCCGTGTTGACCGTGTCGCCTCGCGACGTGAGGTCGGCGCCCTCGCCGATCTCGAGGGCCTCGACGCCGGATGCCGCGAGCACCGCGTCGATCGCGGCCCGCGAGCCGGCGACGACCGTCGAGTCCCAGTCGATCTCGCTCACCACGACCCACGCGCGATCGTCGGGCCAGAGGATGGTCGGCCCGTCCACCCACGGCTCACTCACCCACGGGGCGCGCTCGGGCCAGTCCAGTGTCGCGAACTCCGCGACCCCGGCGTCGAACAGCACGTGATCCCGCCAGGGCAGCGAGAAGCGCGGTCCGTCGCGCACCTCCGGGCCGAGCGGGCGCGGCGGCGGCTCCCACTCATCCATGCCCTCGGAGGGAGCAGCGTCAGTTCCGCTGATGAAGACCAGCCGCGTCGGCTTCGTGAAGAGGTAGCCGAAGCCCTCCCAGATCGCCGCGACGCCCTGCCCGGGCGTCGTCGTGTGGCGAGTGAGCTCACTTGCGAGCGCCGCCACGAGCGCTCGCCCCGGAGTGCCCTCCAGCGGTTCGCCGTATCGCCATCCCGAAGGGCCGACGAAGCCGCCGACGTAATCCGGCATCGCGGACGCACGCGGCACGATCGCCCGCCACTGCATGAGCGGGTGCACCGTCGCCCCGGTCTCGGCGGCGACCTCGCTCCACGAGGCGGTCCGGTGCTCGACGTCAACGGTCGCGAACGGGCCGGCGCGCGAGACATCCGCCCACGTCGTCTCGATCGGTCGGTCAGCGAGCACCGGATGGAACACCCGCGCGTACGCCTCGAAGCCGAGCGGTACGGCGACGTGCATGTCGCCGCGCCGGGCGTCGAGCCGCTCGGCCAGCCACGCGCCACGCGAGACGTCCGGTTCCCAGCGCATTTCCGCAGCCAACGGGGATCGCACTCGACTCAGCACACCGCGCTCAGCGCAGCGCGGGCATGACCTCGGCGGCGAAGAGTTCGAGGCCCGAGCGGTCGTAGGCCGCCTCGGGGAAGTAGTGGATCGCGTACCCGAGCCCCAGCTCGCGGCGCTCGGCCAGCCGAGCCGCGACCTGCTTCGGCGTGCCGACGGCGGCGTTCGGCGAGTGCAGGTCGCCCATGTAGGTCGCGGTCTTGTCGGGCCCGAGGAACGGCGCGACGCGGGCCTCGATCGCCTCGAGGCGACGCGCGACGTCCGCCTCGTCGACGCCGATCACGGTGTTGAAGTTGGACGTGCGGGTGATGGCGTCGAAGTCGGTGCCGAGCGCCTCGCAGTGACCGCGCAGCACCTCGCTCTTGTGCGTGAACTCGGCGGGTGTGCCGGTGAAGTTCGTGTACCGCGCGTACTGCGCCGCGATCTTCAGCGTCACCTTCTCGCCACCGCCCGCGATCCACATGGGGATCCCGTCGGCCTGCAGCGGCCGCGGCTGCACGATCGCCCCGTCGACCTGGTAGTGCTTGCCGTCGAGGGTGGCCGATCCGGTCGTCCACGCCTGGTGCATGATCTCGACGCCTTCACGGAGCCGCCCGAGCCGATCTCCGACGGGCGGGAAGCCGTACCCGTATGCACGCCATTCGTGCTCGTACCAGCCGCCGCCGATGCCCATCTCGAGTCGACCGCCCGAGATGACGTCGACGCTCGCCGCCACCTTGGCGAGGTAGGCCGGATTGCGATAGCTCATGCACGTGCACATCTGCCCGAGCCGCACTCGCGAGGTGGATGCCGCGTACGCGGCCATGAGCGTCCACGCCTCGTGCGTCGCCTCGGTCGCGGTCGCGACCGGCGTGGTGTGGAAGTGGTCGTACACCCAGATCGACTCCCAGCCCGAGTCCGCGGCATCCGCGAACGAGGCGAGCGAGTGCATCACCTCCCAGTGTTCGGCCGGCTCGATGCCGACGAGGTCGTGACGCCAACCCTGGGGGACGAACATTCCGAATCGCATGCGCTCCAGCCTAGGTCGCCTCAGACTGTCGAGAAAGCGCTTGCCCGCTCCGCCGGGATCTCAGCGCCAGCCCTGATGACGCGAGGCGGAGCCGTGCCTAGCGTGTTCGGAATGAACCCCTCGAACCACTGCGACTTCTCGGCCGCCGACTTCACGGCGATCGCCTTCGAGACCTCCGACGGACGGCTCATCCGCGTCACCGGATCGGCGCGCTGCCCCACCGCCGGCTGGGAGCTGCGACTCGTCGCGGCGAACCCCGGCATCGTCCCGCATCCTGAGAGCCTGTGGCTCGAGTTGCGCGAGACACCCCCTCGCGGCGCTCCGCGCGTGGTCACCGACACGATCGTCGAGGCCATCATCGAAGACACCCGAGCCGAACGGGTGATGATCCGCTTCGCATGGCGCGAGGGATTCTCGATCCCGATCATCACGCAGTCGGGTCCCCGCGCGGGCCGCGGATCGATGCGCGACCGTGCGAAGGCGGCACGCGAGCGGGCGGATGCCGCGAACGACCGCCTCGCGACATCCGGCGTCTGATCCAGATCAGGTGAGCGCGAACCTCAGCTCCGCCATCGCGGGCCCCGACCACACCGCGCCGTCGAGGTCGTCCCCGCGCACGGTGACGACCTTGCCGCCCCTCGAGAGGACGAGCAGGGCGAGCTGCGGCAGCACATCGCCGGCGCGCGTGCCGTCGCCGAGGTTGTCGCCCGTGCCGTTGCCCGTCGCGAACTCGATCGCCCCCGAATCCCGGTCGAGCGTGCCGTTCACCGACGTCGTGAAATCGAACCAGAGCGTCTCGACGGCGCCATCCGCAGCGAGATGCCCGATCGCGGCGAGGTCGCGTTCGAAGCGCCCGGCGCTGCCATCGGCGAGGTCGCGCAGCGCGGACTCAGCCTCGCTGATGTTGAGCTTGGCGAGTTCGCGGCGCACGCACTCGTCGATCTCGGCCGCGCCGAGCCGGTCGGGTGCGCCCGGCACCGACACCATGCGGCGATGGTTCTTCGCCCGCTCGATGAACTGGGCGAGCATCGGCTCGGCCGCGAACACCACGAGCGGCACGCGCTCGTCGGGGTCGCGCGCGAGCAGCACCTGCCGCACCGCGTCGGCCACGCGCTTCGCGTAGATGTCGAGCGTCGCCGGGCGCCGGTCCTCCTCGTTCACGCCGCGGTCGCCGTGCCCGCCGCCGCGGCGCTGGCCGACGTCGCCCGGCTCGCGGTTCGCGGCATCCTCGGCGTTCTTCGGCAGCGACGGGTCGAGCGGCAGCTGCACGGCCCGGTCGGTGGGCGTCGCATGCCACAGCGACCACTCGTTCGCCGAGATGGCGACGGCGTACGCCTCCTGATCCTGGCTCGGCGCGCGCAGCAACTGTCCGAGCGTGAAGTGCGAGCCGACGTGCACGGCGTCATCGAGGTGATTCGGCAGCACGAATACCTCGTTGAAGCCGGGCGCGACGAAGATCGCCATCGACCGGGCCAGGCTGCCCCACAACTGCAGATTTCCGAGGATCTCGTCACGAGCGCGACGGATCGAGTCGACATCGGGACCGGATGTTCCCCTCGACTTCAGCTGCTCGAACGCCTCGTCGAACGCGCTCTTCACGGCGACCTCCGCGCGCTCCCGCTCGTTCACCACCGGTGACGTCGCCGCGTAGATCGTGACGGCGGGATCGTGTCGGCCGGCGAGGGCGGCGAAGTCGGCGCTCGTGGGCAGCTCGTAGTGGACTGTCATTCGTTCCTCCCGAGGATCTCGCGACAGTCGTGTCGCTCGCGTCCAGCCTAGGAAGGGCTCGACGCGAGCGACACCCCCCGTCAGCGACTCACAGGGTGGTTGGAGCGGATGACGCCCGTCGGGTCGATGGTGTTCTTCAACGCGCGAAGTCGGTGCACACGATCGCCGAAGAGGCGCTCCGCGCTGCACTCGTGCTCGGCGAAGTTGAAGTAGTCGAGCTGGGCGCGCCACGGTTCGACCCTCGAGAGCAGGCGGCCGAGGGATGCCGCGAGCGCCTCCGCTGATCCGGGCACGGCGATGCCGACTCCGAAGACCAGGTATTCGGCGTCGAAGCCCGCGGTGACACCCGGCTCGGGCGTCCTCCGCTCCGCCGCAGAGGCGTAGGCCGCTTCGGGAGCGAGGCCGCCCCCGACGTGACGGATCTCGGCCGAGAGGAGCGCACTGCCGGACTCGGGGCCGACGGCCTCCACGAACGCGCGGACCGCGGCCGGCGGAAGCTCGGAGAGCAGCATGCCGTTGCCGTATCCGGGAACCGGCTCCGGGGGATCCATGTGCAACTGCAGGAGCTCGGCGACGGGCTGCGGATGCACCGAGTCCATGTCGGGAGCGAGCGCGCGCAGCGGCGCGAGGAGTTCGTCGGCTCGTTCCGGCGATTCCTGGATCGCCGCCTCGACGACGACGAAGGACTTGCCGGACAGGAACGGAGGCAGTTCGGGCATCGGCGGGAAGCGGAGCACTCGGCCGACCGAGGTCACGGAATCGGGCACGGAGCGGGTCCATTCGGCCCAGGCCTGCAGGACGTCCTCCGATCGCTCGAGCGGCCAGAACAGTGCGCCGGCGACGATCTCCGGGATCGGGAACAGTCGGAACTCGAGAGCCGTGACCACACCGAAGTCGCCGCCTCCGCCGCGCACCGCCCAGAACATCTCCGGATCGTGATCCGCATCCACCCGTCGACGTTGGCCGTCGGCCGTGACGAGCTCCACCGCGAGCACCTGGTTCGCGGCGAGGCCGTGCGAGCGGCCGAGCCAGCTGACTCCGCCGCCGAGCGTGTATCCCACGACGCCGACGTCGTGCGAGGATCCGGCGAGCGCGGCGAGGCCGTGCGGCGCGACCGCCGCAACGACGTCACCCCAGAGCGCGCCCGGTTCGACCCGGGCGAACTGCTCCTCGGCGTCCACGATCACGCCGCGCAGCTCGGAGGTGCGGAGGAGGATCGTGTCGGCGAGGCCGTTCTTCGCGGCGAGAGGACCC
The DNA here is from genome assembly GCA_031178045.1 of Agromyces sp. Lineage (GTDB taxonomy): Bacteria > Actinomycetota > Actinomycetes > Actinomycetales > Microbacteriaceae > Agromyces. The sequence goes on along the minus strand of JAPSJT010000072.1, from coordinate 6,900 downwards.
GCGTTGTGGCCGGTGCCCTGCGCCGCGACGCTGAGGCCGAGGGCCTTCGCCGTCGCGATGGTGTGCGCGACGTCGTCGACGTGCCCCGCGAGGACGACGGCGACGGGACGCTGGTCGACGGCGAGGTTCCACGCCGCGCGGGCCGCGTCCCAGCCCGGCTCTCCGGGGGAGACGACCCGGCCCGCGATGCGGGCATCGAGGTGGGCGAGCTCTTCGCGAAGCGACAGGGTGGTCGATTCGTCGCCGGGCGGAAAGGCCTCGGCGGCCTCGAAGGCGGCGGAGACGGCCGGGATGTCGGGGATGACGGACGCGCCGGAGGAGGCGGTGCCAGCGCCGACGCCGACGCCGTCGGCAGGCTCGACGCCAGGGGAAACGGGGATGCTCACGGGTTGTTCCTTTCGAGGGGAGGGATCCGTTCGCGGGCCCTGGCCCTCTCGGAGAGCGGACGGTCGCGAGCATTTCTCGCAACTCGCACGAACGGTACTCCCATTGCACGAGATCGCACACGCTCCCACTTCAGGGGGTCCCCTCGACGGCCTCCGGGTTATCCCCGGTTACGAGACGGAATACCGCCGCCACCCACTCGGTTGCCGAGAAGGATGACTTCCTCGCTGCGACTGTCCGTGCTCGACCTCGTTCCCGTGCGGAGCGGCCAGACGAGCGCGGGCGCCGTCGCGGCATCCGTGCGCCTCGCCCAGCTCGCCGACCGGCTCGGCTTCACCCGCTACTGGTTCGCCGAGCACCACAACATGCCGGCCGTCGCCTCGACGACGCCGCCCGTGCTCATCGCGGCGACCGCGGCGCGTACCGAGCGGATCCGGGTCGGCTCCGGCGGCGTCATGCTGCCGAATCACGCTCCGCTCGTCGTCGCCGAGCAGTTCGCGGCGCTCGAAGCGCTCGCGCCGGGTCGCATCGACCTCGGCATCGGCCGCGCCCCGGGCAGCGACCCCGTCATCACGCAGCTGCTGCGGATCTCGGGCCCGACGGCCGACGTCGACCGCTTCCCCGACCACGTCGCCGACATCGCCTCGCTCCTGCAGCCCGACGGGGCGACACTGCGCCTCACGAGCGGCCGCGAGTACGCCATCACGGCGACCCCTGCGGCGACGGATGCCCCGACGCTCTGGCTGCTCGGCTCGAGCGACTACTCGGCGAAGCTCGCCGCCTCGCTCGGCCTGCCGTACGTCTTCGCGAACCACTTCTCGGGCGACGGCCTCGAGCGGGCACTCGAGCTCTACCGCACCGAATACCGGCCGAGCGAGGCGCATCCGACGCCCGAGACGTTCCTCACCGTGAACGCCTCGGTCGCGCTCACCGTCGAGGAGGCGCGCGCCCGGGCACTGCCGCAGCTGCGGTCGATGGCGCGGCTGCGCTCGAACCGTCCGATGCGCCCGCTCGAGACGGTCGAGGAGGCGTCGGCGGCGCCCGCCGACTCGATCGCCGACGAGCTCATCGCCGGCATGGAACGCCGCTGGGTCATCGCGGATGCCGCGGGCGCGGCATCCGAACTCCGTCGCCTCGCCGAGCGCCACGGCATCGACGAGGTCATGGTCGCGCCGATCGCGGGTTCTCGCGAGTCCGAGCCGGCGGATGCCACGCCGGGGCGCGAGCAGACCCTCGAACTGCTCGCCGGGGAGCTCCTCGGGCCGGCGCCGGCGGCCGGATAGCGCCGCCGTTCGGCCGCCTGGACATGGCAAATGCCCCGGGCGGCGCGCCCGGGGCATCCGTCTACTGATCGGTCGGTGCGACCCGCCGCTCAGGCGGCGAGGCCGAGCCGGCGCAGGTCCTCACCGCTGGCGCGGTACTCGTCGCCGTCGGCGAGGGTCATCTCACGCGGCACTCGAGCGCCGTTCTGCACGCGCGCCTCGGCACCGATGGCCGCATACGGGCCGATGACGGCGTTGCGGCCGACGACGGCGCGAGGTCCGACGTGCACGTTCACGCCCACCACGGCGCGCTCGGCGACGATGGCGTCGCGGTCGACCCATGCGCCGGGGCCGATCTGGGCCCCGCGCTGCACTTCGGCACCGGGATCGACGTAGGCCGTCGGGTCGACGAACGCAGTCGGGTCGACTTTCGCGGTCGTGGCCACGAGGCCTCGGCCGTTCACGTGCTTGCGGTAGCGACGCAGGACTCCGGCTTCGTCTTCGAACTCGACGTAACTGATGCCCACGTTCTCCTCCTTCCGACGTGGAGACTCCACGTCCTGAACATAGGTAGAACACACCGGTTGACCGGGGCATTCCCGCGTCTCAGCCGGCATTCAGGCACGCACGAGCGTCGCCCCTCGGTGCCAGCACTGAAATCCGCTCGTGCCAACCCCGAACGGCGTCGGATTCGCTTGTCGAGGGATCCTCGGGCTCGCTAGCTTCGCGTCTCATGTCCACGTACCTGCTCTGCTCCAATCCCATCCAGGGCCACGTCTCGCCCATCATCGCCATCGCCCGCGATCTGGTCTCGCGGGGCCACACCGTGACCGTGCTCACGGGATCGCGTTTCCGCGACGCCGTGCTCGCCGCGGGTGCCGACCACCGCTCCCTCGGCGGCGTGGCCGACTACGACGATCGCGTCATGCAGGATCACCTGCCCGACCGCGACCGCTACCGCGGTATCGCGAAGCTCCAGTACGACATCCAGACCATCTTCGTGAAGCCGGTGCCCGACCAGTTCCGGGCCGTCGAGGCCGCCGTCACCGACCTCGCGCCCGACGCGATCCTCGCCGAGGCGGCGTTCGCCGGCGTGCTCCCCCTGCTCCTCGACGACCCGGCGTCGCGTCCGCCGATCATCGCCGTGGGCGTCGTGCCGCTCAGCCAGTCGAGCCGGGATGTCGCGCCCTACGGGCTCGGGCTCGCGCCCGACGCGTCGCGCCTCGGCCGCCTGCGCAACCGGGCCCTCGGCGTCGTCGTGCAGAAGCTGCTCTTCCGCAAGACCCAGCAGCTGGCCGACGACACGATGCGATCGCTCGGCCGACCTCGCATGAGCGACTTCGTGCTCGACTTCTCACGGCTCTTCGACCGGTTCCTGCAGCTCTCCCCGGCCGAGTTCGAGTATCCGCGCAGCGACCTCTCGCCGAACGTGCGCTTCGTCGGCACGGTGCTCCCTCCTGCGCCGGTCGCTGCGGAGCTGCCCGAGTGGTGGTCCGAGCTCGACGGCGACCGCCCGGTGGTGCACGTCACCCAGGGCACCATCGACAACAAGGAGCTCGACCGGCTCATCCTGCCGACGCTGCGCGCGCTGGCCGATCGCGACGTGCTCGTGGTCGTCGCCACCGGTGGACGCCCGGTCGAAGCGCTCGGCCCGCTGCCCGCGAACGCCCGCGCCGCCGAGTTCCTGCCGTACGAGCTGCTGCTGCCGAAGACCGACGTCGTGGTGACGAATGCCGGCTTCGGCGGAACGCAGTACGCCCTGAGTCACGGCGTTCCGCTCGTCGCGGCGGGCGACACCGAGGACAAGCCCGAGGTGTCGATGCGGGTGCAGTGGGCCGGCGTCGGCGTGAATCTCCGGACGGGCACTCCGGATGCCGCGGCGATCGCGCGCGCGGTCGACCGCGTGCTCGCCGACCCGGGCTACCGCGAGCGTGGGCGCGCGCTCGCCGCCCGCGTCGCCGCGTACGACACCTTCGCGACCATCGAGGCCGAACTCGAGGCGGCGAGCATCGCCGCGTCCCTGCGGCTCCACTCCCCCGTCGGATGACGCCGCGACGGAGCACCCTCCGCACCGGGTAGGCCGTCGAGTTAGGCTGACCTAAGCCGGTGCTCGCCGGCGACTCCTCCCGCCGCCGAGGCCCGGCGGCCGCGCCACGGGAACCGCCATGACGACCGCTCCGCTGCTCGCGCTCGACGCGGTGCGCATCCGGCACGTCGGTGGCGAGCGCGCGACACCCGACGGGGTGACCCTCGATATCCGAGCCGGCGAGGTCGTGCTGCTGCTCGGCCCCTCGGGCTGCGGCAAGTCCACGCTGACGCTCGCGCTCGACGGGCTCATCCCCCACGCGATCGCCGCCGAACTCGACGGCACGGTGCGGGTGGCCGGCGTCGACACGCGCGAGCGCAGCGTCGCCGAACTCAGCGAGCACGTCGCGATGGTCTTCCAGGATCCCGACGCGCAGATCGTGACCGGAAGCCTCCTCGACGAGGTCGCGTTCGGCCCCGAGAACCGGCTCGTGCCGGCATCCGAGGTGCTCGAACGGGCCGAACGCGCACTCAAGCTCGTCGGGCTCTGGGACCGTCGCGACGACGACCCCGACGTGCTCTCGGGCGGCGGCCGCCAGCGCCTCGCGATCGCGTGCGCCCTCGCCCTCGCGGCGCCGGTGCTCGTGCTCGACGAGCCGACCGCCAACCTCGATCCCGCCGGCATCGACGAGGTGTACGCGGTGCTGCGCGAGCTCGCGAACGACGGCGAGCACGCCATCGTGCTCGTCGAGCACAACCTCGACGCGGCCGTCGATCTCGTCGACCGCGTCGTCGTGCTCGACGCGGCGGGTCGCCTCGTCATGGACGGCCCCGTGCGCGAGATCCTGCAGGCCCGAGCCCTCGAACTGCTCGAGCTCGGGGTCTGGCTGCCCGTCTCGACGCTTGCGGCGATGCGACTGCGCGAGGCGGGCGTGCCGATCGAGCCGCTGCCCCTGACCCCGTCGGAGCTCGCGAGGGCGCTCGATGCCGTCGAGATGCTGCCTGCTCCCACTCCCGAGCCGGCGCGGGTCGCCGCGCCCGACGACCCGCCCCTGGGCGGGGCGGCGAGCGAGGCGGGCCCGGCGAGCGACGGCCGGGGTCCGTCCGCGATCACGGTGCGCGGCTGCTCGGTGCGCCGGGGCGGCCGTCGCGGACCGATCGTCGTCGACGGGATCGACCTCGACGTGGCATCCGGCGACTTCCTCGCGATCGTCGGCACGAACGGCGCCGGGAAGACGACGCTCCTGCAGGCGATCGCGGGCGTCATCCCCGCTCCGCGCGGCAGCGTCGACGTGCTCGGCATGGATCCGTCGCGTGCCGACGCCCGCGAGCGCTCGCGGCGCATCGGCTTCGTCTTCCAGAACCCCGAGCACCAGTTCGTCGCGCACACCGTCGCCGACGAGCTCGCGCTCGGGCTGCGCGTGCAGGGTGCGGCCGATGACGACATCGAAGGCGAAGTCGATCGGATGCTGCGTCGCTTCGACCTCGAGTCGCATCGCGAGCAGCATCCGTTCCTGCTCTCGGGCGGCCAGAAGCGGCGGCTCTCGGTGGGCACCGCACTCATCGCCGGCGCCCCCGTGCTCGCGCTCGACGAGCCGACGTTCGGACAGGATCGGGCGAGGGCATCGGAGCTCCTCGCCATCCTGCGCCGGCTCAACGCCGAGGGCACGACCGTGCTCATCGTCACCCACGACCTGCAGCTCGTCGCCGACACCGCGACCCGGGTCGCGGTGATGCAGGAGGGTCGGCTCCTCGGGGTCGGCCCCACGGCCGAGGTGCTCGCCGGGCCCCTGATCGAGGCGGCCGGACTCCGGCACCCGCCGCTCGCGCGAGCGACGCGCAGCCTCGCGCGGCATCCCGACTGGCATGCGGTGACGCGGATGTCGCAGCTGCCGCTCCCCGATCGGACCGTGGCGTGAGCACCGGTGCGGGCGCACCGGCGGCGGGTCTCGCTCCGACGCGTGGCCTTCCCCCGAGACGCGGGCAGGCGACCAGCCGGGGCGGCTGTCTCCGTTCGCTCGATCCCGTCGCGAAACTCGTGGCGCCGCTGCCCGTGATGGTCGCGCTCGTCTTCACGCGCGGCACGACGGTGCCCCTCGTCTTCGTCGGGCTCGCCCTCGCGCTGCTGCTCGCCGGCGGGCGGCTCCCGGCCCGGATCGCGCTGGCACTCGTCGTCGCGACGCCCGTCGGGGTCGCGTTGCTCGGCTTCACGCTCGGGCTCTGGGTCGATCCCGCTCGGGTCGAGGAATCGGCGGCGGCATCCGTCACCCTGCTCGAGCTCGGCGACTGGCGGTACTCGCTCGGGGCGTACCTGCTCGGGCTCGCGACGTCGCTGCGGCTCGCCGCCCTGCTCCTGCTCTCGCTGATCGTCGGCCTCACGACGACCGGGCCCGAGCTCGTGCGGGCGCTCGTGCAGCACCTGCGGGTGCCGTACCGCGTCGGCTACACCGCGCTCGCCGCCCTGCGGTTCGTGCCGCGCTTCGGGCACGAGCTCGAGATCATCCGCGCTGCGCACCGAGTCCGCGGCTCCGACCGCGGGCACGGACCCGTCGCGGCGGCGCGGCGCTCCCTCTCGTACGCGATCCCGCTGCTCGCGAGCGCCATCCGGCACGCCGAGCGCGTCGCCCTCGCGATGGACGCGCGTGCCTTCGGCGCGCATCCGACCCGCACCGAGCGGACGCTGAGCCCGTGGCGCCCCAGGGACACCGCGTTCGTCGTGGTCTTCTGGGCGGCATCCGTCGCCGTCTTCGCCTGGGCGATCCCGTCGGGGCTCGCCTGACGGATGCCGCGGCGGCCCGCGTGCGCCGCCGCTGCGTACGCGGAATCGGAGATCCTCGGCGACGCGCCGCCGATGCCGCTCGTCGGCCGGCGTGTCGCCCGAGATCTCCGCATCCGGGCGCGGGGCGCCCGCCCGGGCGCGGGTCGCGGGTGGGATGGGAACGGCCCGGGCGGGCGAGCCGACCGGGCCGTTCGAACGTGGGTGGTGACGCCTGGCGCCGCCCGGGCTACTGGGCCGGTGCGCCGGTGTCCTCGATCTCGACGAGGAACACGAGCGTCTGGCCGCCGAGCGCGTGCGCCGCGCTGTCGGTGCCGTAGGCGTATTGCGGCGGGATCGAGACGATGAGCTTCGTGCCGACCTTCTGGCCGACGAGCGCCGCGCCGAAGCCCTGGATCACGGCGTCGGTCGTGAACTGGGCCGGGTCGCCGCCGTAGCTCTGGTCGAAGACCT